>CBFHAS010000001.1:0-85074 GCA_965653625.1 uncultured Burkholderiaceae bacterium
TCGCGACCTCAACCTTGGCAAGGTTGCGCTCTACCAACTGAGCTATTCCCGCATACTTTCGGCAAACAGCTGTTCGCCGAAGCTCGCATTATATGCCAAGAGAATGACGGCCTGCGCAAGCGATGTCATTTCTTTCTTCGACCACTCAGTGCTTGAACTCAGCGACAACGTCGGGCGCTGCGGCGGGCGCAGGCTCCGGCTTGTTGGCATCGACCTTCACTACCTCTTCCTCCGGTAGCGCCTGAGGCGCCGCCTCGAGCGCCACTTCGAGGACGCGGTCAACCCACTTCACCGGAATGATCTCAAGGTGGTTCTTCACGTTCTCCGGTATGTCCTGGAGATCCTTCACGTTCTCTTCCGGGATCAGCACTGTCTTGATGCCGCCGCGGTGCGCCGCCAGAAGCTTTTCCTTCAACCCTCCGATGGAGGTTACTTCACCGCGCAGTGTGATCTCCCCGGTCATAGCCACGTCGGCGCGCACCGGGATACCGGTGAGCGCGGAGACGAAGGCGGTGGTCATCGCAATGCCGGCACTCGGGCCGTCCTTGGGTGTGGCGCCGTCAGGTACGTGGATGTGGATGTCGCGCTTTTCGAAGAGTTCGTCCTTGATCCCCAGCCGCCGAGCACGCGAACGAACCACGGAGCGGGCCGCCTCGACGGACTCCTTCATCACATCGCCAAGCGAACCAGTGCGTATGATGTTGCCCTTGCCCGGCATCACCGCAGCCTCTATGGTCAGCAGGTCACCGCCGACCTCCGTCCACGCGAGACCCACCACTTGGCCGATCTGGTTCTTCTTCTCGGCGCGGCCATAGTCGTACTTGCGAACGCCCAGGAAGTCGTTGAGGTTGTCCTCGGTGACCACGACACGGCTGCCGTACTGCTTGAGCTGCAATCCCTTGACCACCTTGCGGCAAATTTTTGAGATCTCGCGCTCCAGCGAGCGTACCCCAGCCTCGCGCGTGTAGTAGCGGATGATGCCGCGCACAGCCGATTCGGCGACATCGAGCTCGTCCTCCCGCACACCGTTGTTCTTGCACTGCTTGGGCAGGAGGTAGCGCTGCGCGATGTTGAGCTTCTCGTCCTCCGTATAGCCCGACAGGCGAATCACTTCCATCCGGTCAAGCAGCGCTGGAGGGATGTTCATCGAGTTCGAGGTGGCAATGAACATCACGTCCGAGAGGTCGAAGTCGACTTCTACGTAGTGGTCGCTGAACGTGTGGTTTTGCTCGGGGTCCAGTACCTCCAACAGTGCCGAGGAGGGGTCCCCGCGAAAATCCATGCCCAGCTTGTCGATCTCATCGAGCAGGAACAGCGGATTGCGAGTGCCCACCCTGGACAGGCTTTGCAGCACCTTGCCCGGCATGGAACCGATGTAGGTGCGGCGGTGGCCGCGGATCTCGGCTTCGTCGCGCACGCCGCCCAGCGCCATGCGGACGAACTTTCGCCCAGTGGCGCGGGCCACCGACTGGCCCAGCGAAGTCTTGCCAACGCCCGGTGGCCCGACGAGACACAGGATGGGAGCCTTTACCTTGTCAACGCGCTGCTGCACGGCAAGATACTCCAGGATGCGGTCCTTAACCTTCTCCAAGCCGTAGTGGTCCTCGTTGAGGACCTCCTCGGCATGCTGCAGATCGTGCTTGATCTTGGTCTTCTTGCTCCACGGCAGGTTGACCAGGGTGTCGATGTAGTTGCGCACCACCGTCGCCTCAGCCGACATCGGCGACATGAGCTTTAGCTTCTTGAGCTCCGCCTCAGCCTTCTTGCGAGCCTCCTTTGGCATCTTGGCCGCGGCAATCTTCTTTTCGAGCTCTTCCATGTCGGCGCCTTCTTCGCCGTCACCAAGCTCCTTTTGGATCGCCTTGACCTGCTCGTTCAGATAGTACTCGCGCTGGCTCTTCTCCATCTGACGCTTGACGCGGCCGCGGATGCGCTTTTCCACCTGGAGGATGTCGACCTCGTGCTCCAACTGCTCCAGCAGCTTCTCCAGCCGCCTGTCGACCGGGAACAGATCAAGCACCGACTGCTTGTTCTCGAGCTTCAGCGGCAGGTGCGCAGCAATCGTGTCGGCCAGCCGCCCCGCATCGTCGATGCCCGCGATGGAGGTGAGGATTTCCGGCGGGATCTTCTTGTTGAGCTTGACGTACTGATCGAACTGCTGTGTCACCGCTCTGCGCAGTGCCTCCACCTCGGGCTTGCTGTCCACCTCGGGCGGAACGGGAGTAACGTCCGCAATGAAATGCTCGCCATTGTCGATGATGCGGTGCGTGTTGGCGCGCTGGATGCCCTCGACCAGGACCTTCACCGTGCCGTCGGGCAGCTTGAGCATCTGCAGGATGCTTGAAACGCAACCGACTGCGAACATGTCTTCGGGCTTGGGCTCGTCTTTGCCGGCGGCCTTCTGCGCTACCAGCATGATTTGCCGGCCGGCTTCCATGGCAGCCTCAAGCGCCTTAATCGACTTGGGCCGGCCGACAAACAGCGGTATCACCATGTGAGGGAAGACCACCACGTCGCGCAGCGGCAGAAGCGGCAGCGTGGTGCGTTCAGCGGGCAGGATGGGATGTCCGGACATGGAGGAACCTCTCTTTCTCAAGCCCAGTTAGGGCCGGAGGCAGGAATTGCAAGAAGCCGGCCTGCCTTGCGGCGGGTGGCGGCACCGGACTTCAGGCGCTGGCCTTGGATTGTTCTCGGTAGACCAGCAGCGGTTTCGCTTCGTCGTCGATCGTGTGCTCGTCCAGCACAACCTTGGCCACCCCGTCGAGAGTGGGCAGGTCGAACATCGTGTCGATCAAAGACTGTTCCATGATGGAGCGCAATCCTCGCGCGCCGGTCTTGCGGGCGAGCGCCTTGCGGGCAATGGCCGTGAGCGCCGAGGGGCGAATCTCCAGGTCCACGCCGTCCATTGCGAACAGCTTTTCGTATTGCTTGACGAGGGCGTTCTTGGGTTCGGTGAGGATCTGGACCAGTGCATCCTCGGTGAGCTCCCCAAGCGTGGCCACCACAGGTAGCCGGCCCACCAGTTCGGGAATCAGGCCAAATTTGATCAGATCTTCCGGCTCGACGTCGCGGAACACCTCCGAGATGCGCCGCTCGGTCTTAGCGTGTACCGCGGCCGAAAACCCGATGCCCGACTTCTCGGAACGGTTCTGGATCACCTTTTCCAAGCCATCGAACGCACCACCGCAGATGAACAGGATGTTCGTTGTGTCGATCTGGAGGAAGTCCTGGTTGGGGTGCTTGCGCCCGCCCTGCGGCGGCACCGAGGCCATGGTGCCTTCCACCAGCTTCAGCAGCGCCTGCTGCACCCCCTCGCCGGACACGTCGCGGGTAATGGACGGGTTGTCGGCCTTGCGTGAGATCTTGTCAATCTCGTCGATATAAACGATACCGCGCTGCGCCTTCTCGACGTCATAGTTGCAGTTCTGCAGCAGCTTCTGAATGATGTTCTCGACATCCTCGCCCACATAGCCGGCTTCGGTGAGCGTGGTGGCGTCGGCAATGACAAAGGGCACGTTGAGCAGGCGCGCCAACGTCTGCGCGAGCAGGGTCTTTCCCGATCCAGTGGGCCCGATGAGCAGGATGTTGCTCTTGGACAACTCGACGTCGTCCTTCGTGCGGCTCATGTGTTTGAGCCGCTTGTAGTGGTTGTACACCGCCACGGACAGCGTGCGCTTAGCCGCCTCCTGACCGATCACGTACTGGTCCAGAATGGATTTGATCTCGGTAGGGATGGGCAGGTCCGAGCGTGTGGTCTTGCCCTCAGCACCATCAGCGGGAACCTCATCACGGATGATGTCGTTGCACAGCTCGATGCATTCATCGCAGATGAACACGGACGGGCCGGCAATGAGTTTCTTCACCTCGTGCTGGCTCTTGCCGCAGAAGGAGCAGTAGAGAACTTTCTCGCTGGAGGAGGCTTTTTTCTCAGCCATGTGAGGCAAGTGCGCGGGGTAAGTCTGTCTGAATGATAGTGGAAATGAAAACGGGGCCTTGACTGCGAGAAAGACCCCGTTCCTTGACCAAAACGACCGTCAATAAGTCTCAACTCCGTCGTTCGAGCACCTGATCGATCAGACCGTAGTCGCTAGCCTCCGGCCCGGACATGAAGAAGTCCCGTTCGGAGTCGTTACGAATCTTTTCGAGCGGCTGGCCGGTACGCTCTGCGAGGATGCGGTTAAGGCTCTCGCGAAGCTTGAGAATCTCTCGCGCCTGGATCTCGATGTCAGTGGCCTGCCCCTGCGCACCGCCGGATGGTTGGTGGATCATGATGCGCGAGTTCGGCAGCGCAAAGCGCTTGCCCTTCGCGCCCGCGGCGAGCAGGAAGGCGCCCATACTAGCCGCCATGCCCATGCACAGCGTGGAGACATCAGGCTTGATGAACTGCATGGTGTCGAAGATGGACAAACCCGCGCTGACCGAGCCGCCCGGGGAGTTGATGTACAGCGAGATGTCCTTGTCGGGGTTCTCGCTTTCCAGGAACAGCAGCTGCGCGACAACCAGGTTGGCACTCATGTCGTTGACTGGGCCCACCAGGAAAATGACCCGCTCGCGCAGCAGCCGCGAGTAGATGTCATAGGCGCGCTCACCGCGGCCGGATTGCTCGATGACGATGGGCACCATGCCCAGACTTTGTGTCTCCAACGCGCTCATGAGGATCCTTGGCAGAAGAGTGATCAGAAAGCCGAGGCCGATTATGTCGCTACAAGCGCCGGCCCCATGCACATGAGAAGGGGTACCGCGCGCGGTACGCGGTGCCCCGTATCCTGCGGCTCCCGCCGGATCACGTCCGCGAGGACATCAGGTCGTCGAACGGCAGCACCTTTTCCACGACGTTCGCCTTGCCCAGCACAAAATCGGCCACGTTGGTCTCGAGGACCACCGCCTCCACCTCGCCCATGCGCTGACGATCGCCTAGGTACCAGCGCACCACCTCGGCAGGGTTTTCGTAGCTTTGCGCCATCTCCTCGATGTGCGCCTGCATCTGCTCGGGTCTCGCCTGCAGATTGTTTGACTTGACCAGTTCGGCCACCACGAGACCCAGGCGCACTCGCTGCTCGGCCTGCGGCTGGAAGATCTCGGCCGGGATCGGCCGCTTGTCGGCGTCTTTCACGCCACGCTGCTTGAGGTCGGCACGCGCGGCCTCGACCATGCGCTCCGTCTCGTTGGCCACCAATGCCTTGGGCACATCAAGCTCAGAGGCTTTGACCAGCGCATCGAGCACGGCTGCCTTGTTTCGAGCCAGAAGGCGGAACTTCACTTCGCGATCGAGGTTCTTCTTCACATCGGCGCGCAGGCCGCCCACCGTGCCGTCCGGGGTGCCCAGCGACTTGGCAAAGGCTTCATCGACTTCTGGCAGGTTCTGCTGCTCGATCCTTCTGACAGTGACGAGGAAATCGGCTTCCTTTCCGGCGACATCCTTGCCGTGGTAGTCGGCCGGAAACTGAAGCGGGAAGGTCTTGGACTCGCCGGCCTTCATGCCGCGCACGGCCTTGTCGAAGGTCTCCAGCATCTGACCTTCGCCGATGATGAACTGAAAGTTTTCCGCCTTGCCACCCTGGAATGGGACTCCGTCGATCTTGCCTTCGAAGTCGATCGTCACGCGGTCGCCCTCGGCCGCACTCTCTGACGCGGGCCTCAGTGCGAACGTGCGGCGCTGCTTCCGCAGGATGTCCAGCGTGCGGTCGATGGCCTCCTCGGTGACCTCGGTGGCAACCTTCTCGATCTCCACGGCAGACAGATCGCCTATTTTCACTTCCGGGTAGATCTCGAAGGTGGCGTCGAACGCGATCTCACCCTCGGCCGCCCCCTGCTTTTCCGTGATCGTCGGCGCACCAGCCACGCGTAGATGTGCCTCGCTGGTGGCCTGCTGGAAGGCTTGGCCGACCTGGTCGTTCATGACCTCATATTGCACCGAATAGCCGTACCGCTGAGTCACCACTGAGAGGGGCACCTTGCCCGGCCGGAAGCCTGAAGCCTTGACAGTGCGCGACAGGCGTTTGAGGCGGGACTGCACCTCGCTCTGAATGGCGTCGGCGGGCAAGGTGAGCGTGATGCGACGCTCAAGCTTATCGAGAGTTTCAACAGTGACAGCCATGATCAGAGGACTTTCATTTGTGTTGCTGGTGCGCGGAGGGGGACTCGAACCCCCACACCATCGCTGGCGTCAGGACCTAAACCTGGTGCGTCTACCAATTTCGCCATCCGCGCTTCAGGGGCAAGAACGACGACAGGCCGCCCGGACGACCCGCTTTTCGAATCTTGGCAATTCGGCAAACCGGGCATTTTAGCTGGCGACGCGAACGTTACGTCACGATGTCCCGGTCGCGGGATTCCTCAGCGCCTGCGAGTGGCGCGCATCGCAAGGGGCGGGCTCTGAACGTCGCGCCATCGCGACACCGCGCATGGACAATGCAGGCCCGTGAGCGTCAACCACTACGAGAACTTTCCGGTGGCGTCGTGGCTTTGCCCGCCCGCCATGCGGTCCGCCGTGGCCGCAATCTACTGGTTCGCCCGCACCGCCGACGACCTTGCCGACGAAGGAGACGCCAGCGTCGAGCGACGACTCGAGGATCTAGTTGCATATCGCCACCAACTTGATGGCGCGCTCGCGGGAGAGGCGCCCGGGCCGCGATGGGCCCACGTGTTCGGGCCGCTGGCCGTGACAGTGACCCGCCACGAGATCCCCCCTGCGCCGCTGCACGACCTGCTAAGTGCTTTCGAACAAGATGTGGTGAAGCACGAGTACGGCAACCGTGCCGAGCTGCTGGACTACTGCCGCCGCTCCGCCAACCCTATCGGCCGGCTATTGCTGCACCTGTACGGCGTGGACGATCCGCACGCGCTGCAGCAGTCCGACGCTGTCTGCACCGCCCTGCAGCTAACCAATTTCTGGCAGGACTTGGGCATCGACGTGCGCCGTGGCCGTTTATACGCACCGCTCTCCGATTGCGCGCACCACGGCGTCGATCCACACGAGATGCGCGGCGCGAACGACGGGCCCGCAGTGCGTGCACTGATGGCCGACCTAGTGCGTTGGACGCGCACGATAATGCAGGCAGGTTCACCGCTGGTCCATGCGGTTCCCGGCCGTGGCGGCTGGGAACTTCGCTTGGTGGTCCAAGGCGGGCTGCGCATCCTTCACCGCATCGAACGCAAGCAGTACGCCACGCTGCACTCCCGGCCGCGCCTCACGACGCTTGACGCACTGCCCATGCTATGGCGGGCGGCGCGCATGCATGCAGGACCAGCGCCACTGGCAAGCGAGCCCACATGACGCCAGAACAGTACGTCCAGGACAAGGCCGCACGCAGTGGCTCCAGCTTTTACTACGCCTTTCTGTTCCTACCCCCGCCCCGGCGCGCCGCCATCATCGCGTTCTACGCGTTCTGCCGGGAGGTGGATGACGTGGTCGATGAGGCAAGTGACCCCGGCATCGCAGCCACTAAGCTCGCCTGGTGGCGCAAGGAAGTCGCCGACAGCTTTGCCGGCCGGCCTAGCCATCCCGCGACACGGGCGCTGATGCCCCACGTCAGCGAATACGGCATCCAGGCGTCGCACCTGCTAGCGGTGATCGAAGGTTGCCAGATCGATCTTGAGCAGACGCGCTTCCTAGACTTCGCCGGCCTCGCGCGATATTGCCATCTCGTGGCCGGCGTCGTGGGCGAGGTGGCCGCGAACATCTTCGGCCATAGCAGCGAGGCCACGCTCCAGTATGCAGATCGCCTCGGCCTGGCCATGCAGCTTACAAATATCATCCGGGACGTCGGAGACGATGCGCGGCGTGGGCGCATCTACTTGCCGGTGGCGGAACTGCAGCGGTTCGACGTGAAGGCCCACGAGATTCTGGAGCGCAAGCCCCCCTACGGCTACAGCGACCGGTTCACTGAGCTAATGCGCTTCCAGGCCGAACGAGCACATCGATGCTACGACGAGGCGCTGTCGAAGCTCCCGGAGAACGACCGGGAGCCTCAGAAGCCCGGTCTGATGATGGCCAACATCTATCGCACGCTGCTGCGCGAGATCGAGGCCGACGGTTTCCGGGTGCTGCATCAGCGCACCTCGCTCACGCCACTGCGCAAACTCTGGATCGCCGCTCGCACCCATTGGCGGGGCCGGTGATGCGCCGGAAGCGGCTGGCGGTCGTCGGCGGTGGGTGGGCGGGGCTGGCTGCGGCCGTGGAAGCGACGCTGCATGACCACGCCGTCACACTGTTCGAGATGGCGCCGCAATGGGGCGGCCGCGCTCGGCGCGTGAACGTGGACGACTTAGCGCTGGACAACGGGCAGCACATCCTCATAGGCGCTTACACCGAAACGTTGCGCCTCATGAGCATGGTTGGTGTGGACTTGAGTCAGGCATTCGTGCGTACGCCCTTGGCTCTCATGCTGCCCGACGGTCGCGGCCTGAAGCTTCCGCCGGGCCCGCCTTTGCTCGCTTTTGCGCGCGGGGTGCTGGCTCATCGAGGCTGGACGGCGACGGAGCGGCTGGCCCTGCTCACGACGTGCGGACGCTGGGCGCTGGGACGTTTTCGCTGCAACCCCGGGATGACAGTCAACGAATTGACGGCCAGCCTGCCACGAGTCGTTCGCGACCAGTTGATCGAGCCGCTATGCGTCGCCGCGCTCAATACACCGGGTCACAGCGCCAGCGCAGTCGTCTTCCTGAGGGTCATCTGCGATGCACTGTTCAGCGGTCCCGGCTCCGCCGATCTGCTGCTACCTCGCGGCAGGCTCAGTGATCTGCTGCCCACGCCCGCCACACGATGGCTGCTGGCGCGCGGGGCCACGCTCCGCCTGTCGGCGCGCGTCAGCCAGGTTCAGTCTGCAGATGGCGGGTGGCGCATCGACGGGGAGCACTACGACGTCGTCGTGCTGGCCACCACCGCCGTGGAGGCGGCACGCCTGGCAGCCGATGCGGCGCCAAACTGGGCGGCGCGGGCTGCAGGGCTGCGCTACGAGCCGATCGTGACGGTGTATGCGAGAAGCAGCGGCACGCTGCTGCCGTACCCGATGCTTTCGCTCAACGCAGACACCGAGCGCCAGCCCGCGCAGTTCGTTTTTGACCATGGGAGGCTCGGCGGGCCGGCCGGCCTTCTGGCCTTCGTGATCAGCGGCGCACAACCCTGGCTCGAACGCGGCATCGACGCTACCCGCGATGCCACATTGGCGCAGGGGCAGGCCGTGCTCGCACAGCATTTGCGAGCACCGCTTCAGCCGGTTCGCGTGCTAGCCGAAAAGCGAGCAACCTTCCGATGCGTGCCTGATTTGCAGCGACCGCCCCGACTCATTGCACCGGGTCTGTATGCTGCAGGCGACTACGTGGCCGGGCCATACCCCGCCACGCTGGAAGGCGCCGTGCGCTCGGCCGTTCAGGCTATGCAGGACATCTCTGACGCTTGACTCGGAGCGGCCAGCGGGTCACCGACCACGCCACACTTTTCCAGCAAGCCTCAATGGCCGTGCCGCTCTGCGCGTAGTGCAGCAACAAGAGCTGCGGATGCGGGAACTTCTGCGGGTGCGAGCAGGGCTGCGAACCGCTTGCCGTGGCGCCGGAGGTGGTTCACCCTAGCCGCTCACTTGGCCGCTTCTTGTCTTGCCACCGTCACGCCGCCCGCCGCAGGACGTAACGTGATCGGCCCGCGCGCCGCGCGCAACGCAGGTATCCCGCTTGTCCACGCGTGTCGCCCCGGTCTGGTACATGAGCACCCGCTCCTTACCTTCGATGTGGCGAGCGCGTTCGACATGGAGGGGCAGCGCCGAGGGGCGGGAAGAGTTGCACGCGCACGCTGTCGATGTCTCCGGCTATGCGGGCGAACTCTTCGGGCGCCCAGGCTTGACCGCAGTAGCCTGCACAGAATCCTGCCGAGATTGCAGCCCACGGGCCTCCGCAGCGCGTTCCGCGGGGGATGTCGGGGACGGTGGATGCGCTGAACCGGCTCCGGCGTACGCGGCACAAATCGCGACCAGCATCAAAAAGAATCAGCCAGGAGGGGCAACGCGTCACGTCAGGTGACTCCGACCGGCGTTATCACGCGCTATGACATCTCGTATTGCAGCGTAGGTTTTCGCCATGCAAAATCGAACGCAGTTTTGAGTCAGAATCAGCCCCCATGAAGACCGCCGATTCCAAGGCCCCCACCATACAGGTGTTGGAGCGCATGTTTGCTTTACTGGATGTGCTGGCCAGCTACCAGGATCCAGTGTCGTTGAAGGTCATCAGCGAACAGACCGGCCTGCACCCATCAACGGCCCATCGCATCCTGAATGACCTGGCCATCGGCCGCTATGTCGATCGGCCAGAGGCCGGCAGCTACCGGCTGGGTATGCGGCTTCTCGAATTGGGAAACCTCGTCAAGGCCCGCCTCGACGTGCGAGACGCTGCCCTGGGCCCCATGCGCGAGCTCCACAAGCTGACCCACCAACCGGTCAATCTCTCCATGCGCCAGGGCGACGAGATCGTCTATATCGAGCGAGCCTACAGCGAGCGCTCCGGCATGCAGGTGGTGCGCGCCATCGGGGGCCGCGCTCCTTTGCACCTTACCTCCGTCGGCAAGCTGTTCCTTGCCCACGACGAACCGCCCCGCGTCCGGGCTTACGCCACGCGCACCGGTCTGGCCGGGCACACGCGCAACAGCATCACCAATCTCGCCTTGTTGGAACGCGAACTGGCCAAGGTACTACAGAGCGGCACCGCCCGCGACGATGAAGAGCTCGAGTTGGGGGTGCGCTGCATGGCCGCCGGCATCCTGGATGATCAGGGCAAGCTGGTGGCAGGCCTGTCGATCTCGGCGCCCGCCGATCGCCTGGAAGAAGGGTGGCTGGAACGGCTCAGGACCACCGCGGCGCAAATTTCTGCTGCGCTGGGTCACCACGGTGCCGGCACCTCGCCGCGCGAAGGAGCCAACTAAGCGCCTGCATGGACGTGGCAAGCCCGCGGCCAAGCCGGACTTCTCTGGCAGCAATCGGCGTCAGGATGTGACCTTTGGAGTGGAATGCGCCACTGGGGCAGACTCACTCATCCAGCGCCGCACACGCTCGGCATCACCGATCCGCGAATACTTCCCGGTGGAATCGAGGAACACCATGATCAACTTGCGGCCCGCCAGCTGCGCCTGCATCACTAGGCAGCGACCAGCCTCCGCGATATAGCCGGTCTTCTGCAGGCCGATGTCCCAAGTGGGATTGCGCACCAGCATGTTGGTGTTGCGAAACTGCATCTGCCGACGCCCCACCGCGACGAGATGCTCCGGCGACGTGGACAGCTCCCGGATGAGTTCGTATTCGTGCGCAGCTTTCACCAGCGTGGCCAAGTCGCGTGCACTGGATTGGTTGCTGCTGGAAAGCCCCGTAGGCTCGACATAGCGCGTGTCCGCCATGCCTAGTGCCTGCGCCTTCCGGTTCATGGCGGTTACGAAAGCCGATAGCCCGCCGGGATAGTGGCGCCCCAGCGCGTTAGCCGCCCGGTTCTCTGATGACATGAGTGCCAGGTGCAGCATCTCGCCACGGCCGAGCTGAGTGCCCACGCGCAGCCGCGAGCCGCTGTGGCGCTCGGTGTCGACATCGTCCTGAGTAATGGTCAATGTCTCGTCCAAAGGCTGCTGCGCCTCGATGACAACCAGCGCGGTCATGAGCTTGGTGATCGAGGCGATCGGTAGTACCGCCTCGGAGTTCTTGCTGAACAGAACCTCGCCGCTGTCCTGGTCCATCACCAAGGCCGCACTCGACTTCAATGCGAGCGGATCCTGGGTGGCGCGCAGGCCTGCGATCTGGCCGAAGGACCGGCGCGCCGGCACGCTGATGGACGTCCTCACGCGCTTGACCTGGCGTGCCTTGACCCGCACGGGAGCAGTGGCTGACTTGGCGACGTGTCTGGAAACCTGCCGCTTCTTGTCGCCCACCGCTGCATCGGCCGGCGTGGGCAGACTCAACGCAGCGATCACGCTGAAGATTGCGACGGAAGTTAATCTGAAAAAAAACGACACGTCGACCTCTCCTCACATGATGCGTGCGACAGTGTAGGGGAAAGAAAAAGCAGTCACAACATCAAAGACTTACGACACGCACTTCAAGTGACCCCTTGAGTGGCGTGCCGTCACAAACGCCGCTCCACCGCTCGGTTACCCCTGAGCTGCCACACGCTCAGTCTTACTGTGCAACTTGTTCAGCGCGGACAGGTACGCCTTGGCCGAAGCCACGACGATATCCGGATCGGCGCCCACCCCGTTAACGACCCGGCCCCCGTGCTGCAGCCGGATCGTCACTTCACCCTGCGATTCTGTGCTGCCCGAGGTAATGGCGTTGACCGAATACAGCAGCATTTCGGCGCCACTCTTCACCTTCGATTCGATGGCCTTGATGCTGGCATCGACGGGCCCGTTGCCATCGCTTTCGGCATGGTGCTCCTGATCCCCCGCCGCGAAGGCCACCACGGCATGCGGCCGCTCTCCCATCTCAGACCGCTGCGAGAGAGCCAGAACCCGGTAATGCTCGTGCTCAGAGGTCACCGACTCATCCATCACCAAAGCGACGATGTCCTCATCGAAGATGTCGCTCTTGCGGTCCGCGAGATCCTTGAACTTGGCGAAGGCCGCGTTGACCTCCGCTTCCGACTCCAGCTCAATGGCCAGTTCCTGCAGCCGCTGCTTGAACGCATTGCGGCCCGACAGCTTGCCCAGCACGATCTTATTGGTTGTCCAGCCCACGTCCTCGGCGCGCATGATTTCGTAGGTATCCCGGGCCTTTAGCACGCCATCCTGGTGGATCCCTGAGGCATGCGCGAAGGCGTTGGCACCCACCACCGCCTTGTTCGGCTGCACGACGAAGCCGGTGGTCTGCGACACGAGGCGCGATGCCGGCACGATCTGCGTCGCGTCGATCCCAACCTCCAGGCCGAAATAGTCACGGCGTGTCTTCACCGCCATGACCACCTCTTCCAACGAGCAGTTTCCCGCGCGTTCACCCAACCCGTTGATGGTGCACTCCACTTGCCGCGCGCCACCAATTTTCACGCCGGCCAGGGAGTTGGCGACCGCCATGCCGAGGTCGTTGTGGCAATGCACCGACCACACGGCGCGGTCCGAGTTGGGAATGCGCTCGCGCAGGTGGTGGATGAAGTTGCCGTACAGCTCCGGGACAGCATAGCCAACCGTGTCGGGAATGTTGATCGTGGTAGCCCCCGCCTCGATCACCGCCTCCAGCACGCGGCAGAGGAACTCGGGGTCAGAACGGTAGCCGTCCTCAGGTGAGAACTCGATGTCCTGTAAGAGGTTGCGGGCGAAGCGCACGGCCAGCCGCGCTTGGTCGTACACCTGCTCCGGCGTCATACGAAGCTTCTTCTCCATATGCAACGGGCTCGTGGCGATGAAGGTGTGGATGCGCGATCGCGCGGCGCCTTTCAGCGCCTCGGCGGCACGAGAAATGTCGCGGTCGTTGGCACGCGCCAACGAGCAGACGGTCGACTCCTTCACATGGTCTGCGATGGCCTTCACTGCCTCGAAATCGCCGTTGCTGGACGCCGCAAAGCCGGCCTCGATGACATCCACGCGAAGACGCTCCAGCTGCCGAGCAATGCGCAGCTTCTCGTCCTTGGTCATGGAGGCGCCGGGCGATTGTTCGCCGTCACGCAAGGTAGTGTCGAAGATGATCAGCTTGTCGCTCATGGCGCGTTTCCTCGGCTGGGACGAAATGAATGTTAGGCGAGCGTGGTAACACCTGGGGGCATCACCCCTTGGCGCATGGCGCGCCGCACGCCGGAGATGACGGCCTTGAGCGAGGCAGAGACGATGTTGCCATCGAGGCCCACACCGAACAGCGTGGCCACTTCGCCGATGCGCAACTCCAGGTAGGCCGCGGCGCGAGCATCCGCGCCGCTTCCAATGGCATGCTCGTGATAGTCCAGCACCCGTACCGGCACGGTCAGCCACCCGTTCAACCCGTTGACGAAGGCGTCGATCGGGCCGGCGCCCTGCCCTTCAACCGTCAAGGACTGCCCCTCCAGCGTGACCTGCGCCGCGAGTCGCACGGCCGCTTCCCCGCATTCCGTGATGGCGGCATGCGTTACAACGCCAGCCGGATCATCAAGCCCGTACTCTGCCGAAAGGATCCGCCACAGGTCGCTTGCGCTCATCTCCTTGCCAGTGTCATCCATCACGCCCTGCACGGCGCGGCCGAACTCGATCTGCAGGCGCCGAGGCAACTCGATGCCGTACTCTGTCTCCAGCAGGTAGGAGATGCCGCCCTTGCCCGACTGGCTGTTCACGCGGATCACCGCGTCGTAGCTGCGTCCCAGGTCCTTGGGATCGATTGGAAGGTAGGGCATGTCCCAGACATCACCCTCCCTGCGGGCGGCGAAGGCCTTTTTGATCGCGTCCTGGTGCGAGCCCGAGAAGGAGGTGTAGACAAGGTCGCCGGCATACGGGTGGCGCGGATGCACCGGCAACTGGTTGCAGTGCTCCACACGGCGGCGCACCTCGTCGATGTCCGAGAAATCAAGGCCGGGCGAGACGCCCTGCGTGTAGAGGTTCAGCGCAATGTTTACGAGGTCCACATTGCCGGTGCGCTCACCGTTGCCGAACAAACAGCCTTCGATGCGGTCGGCACCGGCCATGAGGGCAAGCTCCCCCGCGGCGATTCCGGTGCCGCGGTCATTGTGTGGATGCACTGACAGCACGATGCTGTCGCGGCGTTCGAGGTGCCGATGCATCCATTCCACCATGTCGGCAAAGATGTTCGGCGTGGAGTGTTCCACCGTGGAAGGCAGGTTAATGATGCACGGCCGATCGGCTGTGGGCTGCCAGGTGGCTGTCACCGCGTCCACCACCCGCTTGGAAAACGCGAGTTCGGTCCCCGAAAACATCTCCGGCGAGTACTGGAACCGGAAATCAGTCTCGGGTTGCGCCCCCGCCAGCCGGCGGATGAGACGCGCATGGGTAGTGGTCAACTCGACGATCCCGTCCTCGTCCAGGCCCAGCACCACCCGACGCATGACCGGTGCGGTCGCGTTGTAAACATGCACGATTGCACGGCGCGCACCGCGCAACGACTCAAATGTGCGCTCGATCAGTTCGTTGCGTGCCTGAGTCAGCACCTGGAGGGTCACGTCGTCCGGAATCACGTGCTCTTCGATCAGCAGGCGCACGAAATCGAAGTCAGTTTGCGAGGCGGAGGGAAAACCGACCTCGATCTCCTTGAATCCTATGCGCACCAGCATCTCAAACATGCGCAGTTTGCGTGCGCTGTCCATCGGCTCGATCAGCGCTTGGTTGCCGTCGCGCAGGTCGACGCTGCACCACTGCGGCGCGCACGTCAGCACGGCGTCCGGCCACGTGCGATCGGTGAACCGCACCGGTGCGAAAGGCCGGTACTTGGTGTGCGGTTGCTTGAGCATGGCGATTCCTTGGTGAATCGGCCCGCAACCCCCGCGTTCCAAAACCAAACGGCCCGCTGCGGGTTGCATACGGGCCGTTGAAGTCGAGTTAACGTGTAGACGTGGTCGATCAGCGAACCCGTGGCTCTCCTAGAAGAAGCAATAGCGTGATCGCAAAACGGGACATCATGGCGATGGAATATAGCAGCAAAGCATAGATCAGCGGTGCAGACCCTGCTCATCGGGCTCGTCGGTGGAGGTGGCTATCACGCTGACCGGCCGGCCCTTCATCTTCTTGTACGCGTACACGGCATAGCCCGATAGCCCGTAGATTGCAAACAACGCGAACAGCACGATAGGCGGGTGAATGTTGATCACCGCAATGCCCAATGCAATGGCGACGATCACGATGAACGGCACCGTGCGCTTGAAGCTCACGTCCTTGAAGCTGTAAAAAGGGATGTTCGTGACCATGGTGAGCCCGGCGTAGAGCGTGAGCCCAAAGGCGGCCCACTTCAGCCAATCCAACTTCCACGCATCGGCGAAGCCGGCATCGTCCATCACCCAGATGAAGCCGATGATGACCGCGGCCGCGGCCGGACTGGGCAAACCCTGGAAGAAGCGCTTGTCGACCACGGCGATGTTGGTGTTGAAGCGCGCCAGCCTGAGCGCCGCGCCCGAGCAGTAGATGAACGCGGCGATCCAGCCTAGTTTGCCAAGACCCTTGAGCGCCCATTCGTAGACGATGAGCGCTGGCGCCGCGCCGAAGCTCACCATGTCCGACAGGCTGTCCATCTGCTCGCCAAAGGCGCTTTGCGTGTTCGTCATGCGCGCCACGCGCCCATCCAGGCTGTCGAGCACTGCCGCGATGAAGATGCCGTAGGCAGCGAGGGCGAACTGCCCGTTCATGGCCATAACAACGGCGTAGAAGCCGCCGAACAGTGCAGCTAACGTGAATAGATTGGGCAGGATGTAGATGCCCTTACGGCGCGGCCGGACGGGCGGCTCGTCCGCCTCGTGGACCGCATCGGCAACGTCGTGCATGTCGTTCATCAGGCAGGCAGGGTCGATTCGTCGACGGGAGGATAGCGCAGCGGCTCATTAAAAAAAGCCGCAGGGTCGCCCCTGCGGCTTTCCTTGTGCACCACTGCAGTAGCTCAGTTGCGGCTCTTGTCGACCAGGCGGTTCGCCTTGATCCAGGGCATCATCGCGCGCAGCTTCTCACCCACCTGCTCAATGGGGTGCTCAGCCGTGAGTCGGCGACGCGACTGCAGCGTCGGAGCACCAGCGCGGTTCTCCAGAATGAAGCTCTTGGCGTACTCGCCGGTCTGGATGTCGTTGAGCGCCTGGCGCATGGCATTCTTGGTGGCCTCCGTCACGATTTTCGGGCCGGTGACATACTCGCCGTACTCCGCGTTGTTTGAGATCGAGTAGTTCATGTTCGCGATGCCGCCCTCGTAGATCAGGTCGACGATGAGCTTGAGCTCGTGCAGGCACTCAAAGTACGCCATCTCCGGCGCGTAGCCTGCTTCCACCAGCGTCTCGAAACCTGCCTTGATCAGCTCAACCGCACCACCGCACAGCACTGCCTGCTCGCCAAACAGATCCGTCTCGGTTTCCTCGCGGAAGTTGGTCTCGATGATGCCGGCTTTGCCGCCACCATTGGCCACGGCGTAGCTCAGCGCGAGGTCGCGCGCCTTGCCGCTCTTGTCGGCATACACCGCAATCAAGTGCGGCACACCACCGCCCTGCGTGTAGGTGTTACGCACCGTATGGCCCGGAGCCTTGGGCGCGACCATCCACACGTCGAGATCGTCGCGCGGCACGACCTGACCATAATGCACGTTGAAGCCGTGCGCGAAGGCCAGCGATGCCCCCTGCTTGATGTTCGGCTCCACCTCGCTTTTGTAGACCTGCGCGATCTGTTCGTCGGGCAGCAGGATCATGACAACGTCCGCACCTTTGACTGCCTCGGCGACATCCGCCACGTGCAGCCCCGCCTTCTCCACCTTGGACCACGAGGCACCCCCGCGGCGCAGACCGACCGTGACGCGCACCCCGCTGTCGTTGAGGTTCTGCGCATGGGCATGGCCTTGTGAGCCGTAGCCGATGATGGTGACGTTCTTGCCTTTCACCAGACTGAGATCGGCATCCTTGTCGTAGTAAACCTTCATCTTCATCTCCTTCTAATCAGTGATCGCGGGCAGGGTTCAAATGCGCAGGATGCGCTCGCCGCGACCGATCCCGCTGGTGCCGGTGCGCACGGTTTCAAGAATGGCTGCGCGGTCGATCGCCTCCAAGAAGGCATCTAGCTTGCCCGCGTCGCCGGTCAACTCGATGGTGTAGCTCTTCTCCGTCACGTCGATGATGCGGCCACGGAAGATGTCAGCCATGCGCTTCATCTCCTCCCGCTCCTTCCCGACCGCACGCACCTTGATGAGCATGAGTTCCCGCTCGATGAACGCACCCTCGGTGAGATCCACAACTTTCACCACCTCGATGAGACGGTTCAGATGCTTGGTGATCTGCTCAATGACCTCATCGCTACCGGTCGTGACGATGGTCATGCGCGACAGCGATTCGTCTTCCGTCGGCGCAACGGTCAGACTCTCGATGTTGTAGCCGCGCGCGGAAAAGAGGGCAACGACCCGTGATAGCGCTCCTGGCTCGTTTTCGAGCAGTACTGCAATGATATGTTTCATGGTCGTGAGGCGCGTTCTTAGGACCGTCGGCGGTAACCGGCAGCCTTGGCCACGCTTAGCGATGGAATGATGGCAGTGAAATGCGCCGGGATCGTTCGGCACCTTCCGGCGGCCCCGGGGCGGGCGCGGTAACACCTCGCCCTTCGCCGCCGTTCAGCGAGTCATAGATCCTCGGAGCCCAGAAGCATCTCCGAGATGCCCTTCCCGGCCTGCACCATCGGCCAGACGTTTTCGGTCGGGTCGGTGCGCACATCGAGGAAGACGGTACGGTCCTTGAGCTTGATGGCTTCGCGCAGTGCGGGCTCCACGTCGGCCGGCTTCTCCACAAGCAAGCCCACGTGGCCATAGGCCTCGGCGAGCTTAACGAAGTCGGGCAGCGCGTCCATGTAGCTGTGGGAATAGCGCCCGCCGTAGTCGAGTTGCTGCCACTGCCGCACCATGCCGAGGTAACGGTTGTTCAGCGACACGATCTTCACCGGCGTTTTGTATTGCAGGCAGGTCGACAGCTCCTGGATGCACATCTGGATCGAGCCCTCGCCGGTGACGCAGAACACGTCGGCATCTGGCCTGGCCATCTTGATGCCCATGGCATAGGGCAGTCCGACGCCCATCGTGCCCAGTCCGCCCGAGTTGATCCAGCGGCGTGGCTCCATGAAGGGGTAGAACTGCGCGGCCCACATCTGATGCTGGCCAACATCGGAGGTGATGTACGTATCGCGCTGCCTCGTCAACTCCCAGAGCTTCTCGATCACGTACTGCGGCTTGATCACCTCGGTGCTGTTCTTGTACTTGAGGCATTCACGCTTGCGCCATTCGTTGATCTGGCTCCACCACTGCGCCAACACCTGCACGTCGGGCTTGGTCTGCGCTTCCTTAATCTGCGCGATGAGCTCCTGCAGCACATCTTTGACATCGCCCACGATGGGAATGTCGACCTTGACCCGCTTCGAAATGGACGACGGGTCGATGTCGACGTGGACGATTTTCCGCTCCACCGACGCAAAATGCTTGGGGTTGCCGATAACGCGGTCGTCAAACCGCGCGCCCACAGCCAGTAGGACGTCGCAGTTCTGCATCGTCATGTTGGCTTCGTAGGTACCGTGCATGCCGAGCATGCCGAGGAACCTGGGATCGTTGCCGGCCATCGCCCCGAGACCCATCAGCGTGTTCGTGCACGGGAAGCCGAGAAGGTCGACCAGCTCGCGCAATTCGGCGGAGGCATTGCCCTGTATCACACCCCCGCCGGTGTAGATGTAGGGCCTCTTTGCAGCCAACAGCAGCTGCACCGCCTTGCGGATCTGCCCACCGTGACCCTTGCGCACCGGGTTGTAAGAGCGCATCTCCACTGCCGCGGGATAGTGGAAGGGCGCGGTTTTGAGCGATACGTCTTTCGGGATGTCGACCACCACCGGGCCGGGACGGCCGGTGCGCGCGATGTGGAAGGCCTTCTTTAGGGTGCCCGCCAACTCGCGCACGTCTTTAACCAGGAAGTTGTGCTTGACGATGGGCCGGGTAATGCCGACGGTGTCGCATTCCTGGAAGGCATCCAGCCCGATGGCGGGCGTGGGGACCTGCCCGGTGATGATCACCATCGGAACAGAGTCCATGTACGCGGTGGCTATGCCGGTTACCGCATTGGTTACGCCGGGGCCAGAGGTCACGAGGGCTACGCCGACGTCACCGGTGGCGCGGGCATAGCCGTCGGCGGCATGCACTGCGGCCTGTTCATGACGCACGAGTATGTGCTCGATCCCTTCCTGCTTGTACAGGGCGTCGTAGATATAGAGCACTGCGCCGCCTGGGTAACCCCAGACATACTTCACACTCTCGGCCTGCAGGCAGCGTACGAGGATCTCGGAACCATTGGGTTCCGAAAAATTGGAGGAAAGCGGTTGTGCCGTTGCGGCACGTTTGACTTCCGCGGCAGACATGTCCATGCTGAACCTTTGGGTTGATCTCTAACGAAGAACCATCGGTGCACCTCTCCGCGCTCTCGTGAAGCGGGTGTGGTACCTGCGCGGTCAAAAATTGGCGCCCGGGTGGGACAGCCAGCCTGTGACCATAACTGCGTTGTGCGAAGCACCATTATGGCATCGCTTGCACACGCCACGACACGCGGACGAGCGAGCCCTACCCCGATGACATAATCGCCCCCGGCTCTTGGGCCGGGCGCCCCAGGGTCATCTCTCTCTTGGCATCCGAAAAAGAACTCTCCGATTTCCTCAAGAGCGTCGAGAAGCGAGCCTTCAAGCGAGCCTTCTACGCCGTTCGGGACGACGAGGCCGCGCTGGACATCGTCCAGGACGCGATGATCCGCCTTGCCGAAAAGTACGCCGACCGGCCGCCTGCGGAACTGCCGCTGGTGTTCCAGCGGATCCTGTCGAACGCCACCATGGACTGGTTCCGGCGCCAGAAGGTGCGCGGCGCGGTGGTGAGGAACTTCTCGGATTTCGAATCCGCGGGGGATGACGGCGATTTCGACATCCTGGAAACTCTTGAGGTTCTCGATGGCTCCACCGGCTCCGAGAGCGCAGCGGACGCGGTGTCCCGGGCACAAATCCTCTTGGCGATCGAGTTGCAGGTGGAGCAGTTGCCCGCCCGTCAACGCGAGGCCTTTCTGCTGCGTTACTGGGAAGAACTCGATGTCGCCGAGACGGCCGCTGTCATGGGGTGCTCGGAGGGCAGCGTCAAGACGCATTGCTCGCGCGCGGTGCATGCCTTGGCGAAGGCTCTGAAGACAAAGGGAATTGAGCCATGAGAAAGCACAACATCATCCTGTCGCCCGGTAGCCTGGAAGCACTTCAGGCACGTTATGCGCTGCGCGTAGCCGCCCGCCTCACCGAAGCCTCGAACGACCTCCCGCACCACGTCTCCCAGCAGCTCAAGGCCACCCGGGAACAAGCCATGGAACGCGCCCGCCTAGCGCGCCAAGCCGAGTACGCCGGCGGACAGTTAGTAAGTGGCGCGAGCGGGACCCTGACGCTGGGTTTGGGCGGCAAGGGCGGACGTACAGAACATTGGCTCAAGCTGGCCTCCCTGCTGCCGATTCTGGCCTTGGTGGCCGGCTTCCTGATGATCGAGCGCCTACACGTCAAATCCCAGATCAAGGCCGCGGCCGAAATCGACGCCGCTCTCTTGGCCGACGACGTGCCACCCTCCGCCTACAGCGATCCTGGCTTCGTGGAGTTCCTCAAGGCTCCGCGCGATTGATGTCGTATGCGATGGCGTGCCGCAGCAGGCTCCTATTCCTCGTGAACGCGTGGGGGGGCCGCGTGCTACGGGGCTGGTTGGTCGCGGTGCTTCTTGCCGGCACCTGCGCGCAGGCCCATGCCGATGCTGGCCCGAAGTGGTCGGAACTCACGCCCGCGCAACGGGCCGCGCTGCGTCCGCTGGAACGCGACTGGTCGAGCATCGCGCCCGACCGCAAGGAGAAATGGATAGATGTTGCAGGCCGCATGCCAGCCATGCCCACTGCGGAACGCCAGCGCGTGCAGGCGCGCATGGCCGAATGGGCCCGGCTGTCGCCGCAGCAACGAGGTGAGGCGCGCCTGGGGTTCCAGGAGGCAAAGGAATTGCCGCCGCAGGACCGGCAAGCCCGTTGGCAGGCATACCAGTCGCTGACGCCGGAGGAAAGGAATCGACTTCAGTCCCGCGCGAGCGCCGACCGCCGCTCGCCGTCGCGCACCCTGCGCCGCCCCGATCTATCGGACACACCGCAACCGAAGTCCAACATCGTGCCGAACCCTGCTCACGCAGTGCCACCCAAGGCCGTGGGTCCTTCGGTGATCCAAGCGCGGCCGGGGGCAACCACGAACCTGCTCTCCGAGCGCCCCACGCCGCCGGCACACCAGCAGACCGGCCTACCCAAGATCGCCGCTAGCCCTGGCTTCGTGGACAGGTCCACGCTGCTGCCGCAGCGCGGACCGCAAGGCGCCGCCGCGCGCGCGGTGCCCGCCCCTGCTCCAGCGGCATCCGGTCGTGGTCATGCACGGAGCCGCTGAGGCTTCGCCCCCAGCCATGGACGTCGGGGCACCGAGCGTGCGCCGCCGCATGGCTGCCTTCTTCTATGAGGGCGTTCTGCTTTTCGGGGTGGTCATGATGGCCGCATACCTGTACTCCAGCCTGACGCAGCAACGGCACGGGTTAAGCGGTCGCCACGGGCTGCAGGGCTTCCTGTTCGCAGTACTGGCGGTCTATTTCGTGTGGTTCTGGTCGCACGGCGGGCAGACGGTGGCAATGAAGGCTTGGCACATCCGGCTGGTGGACCAGCACGGCCGACCCGTGGGCCAGGGGCGGGCCCTCGCCCGCTACCTGCTCAGCTGGCTGTGGTTCATGCCAGCCCTGCTGGTGCTGTGGATGATGCAGGTTCCCGGGCCGGGCGGCACCTTCGCCGTGTTGCTGACTGGCGTGGCGGCCTATACCTGCACCGCCAGGATGCATCCGTCACGCCAGTTCCTGCACGACGTGGTCTGCGGCACGTGCCTCGTCACCTGGCGGCCCGCAGGCTGAGTTTCGGGGACCGCGGTTCCCGCGGCAGAATCATCGAATGACCAATACCTTCAAGGGCCTCACCGGGCTCGAGCGCGTAATGCGCGCCACCGGCTATTCCCTGGCCGGCCTCAAGGCGGCTTACCACGGTGAAAGTGCGTTCCGCCAGGAAACGTGGCTTGCGTTCGTCATGATGCCGGCCGCGTTCTGGCTGGGCCGCACCTGGGTTGAGATGGCTCTTCTGGCCGGCTCGGTGGCGCTCGTGCTGATCGTGGAGTTGCTCAACTCCGGCATTGAGGCTGCGATCGACCGCGTATCGTTTGAAATGCATGAGCTGTCCAAGCGCGCCAAGGATCTCGCCAGCGCGGCCGTGTTCCTATCGTTGATGCTGTGCGCGGGTGTCTGGGCCACCGCAGCGTGGACGCGGTTCTTTGCATGACGGCCGGTCTGGCGCTTTGCGTGTACTGCGGCTCGCGCACCGGGTCGGAGCCTGCATACGCGCGGGTGGCCCAAGACGTCGGCACCTGGATCGGCCGCAAGGGGTGGCGGCTTGTGTACGGAGGCGGCCGCGCCGGATTGATGGGCGTGGTGGCCGACGCAGCCTTGGCGGCCGGTGCCACAGTCATCGGGGTGATTCCCGAATCGCTCATGCTTCGAGAACTCGGGCACGCGGGACTGGCAGAGCTGCATGTCGTGCAAACCATGCACCAGCGCAAGCAGATGATGGCGGAGCGCTGTGACGCCTTTCTTGCCCTGCCCGGCGGTATTGGCACTTTCGAGGAGCTGTTCGAAGCCTGGACTTGGCGCCAGTTGGGCTACCACGACAAGCCGCTGGGCGTGCTCAACGTGGATGGGTACTACGACAAGCTGCTGGAGTTCCTGCTCCAGACCGAGCATCGCGGCTTTGTCGACGAGAAGCAGCGCAGGCTGCTGGAGGTGGACCACGACGCCAGGATGCTGCTGGACCGGCTGGAGGTCATGGCGCGGCAAGCCTCGGCCGCGGATGACTATCGGTTGATTTGAGGAACGCGGATTGCGCGGGTGTTGACGTGGCGCCAGTGAAACACGCTCGCCCACCTCGGCGAGCGCTTCACGCACTTCGTCGAGCGTGAACGTTTTGACGATATCGGTGATCTGCTTCGTGCGGCGGCTCCTGTGGCGTGCAGGTTTGGGCATGGGAAAACCGTGGGTTGCAGCGAGGGCCTAACATGCGCTCATGCGTTCCCATACCGGCTCGAACGGCTATGTCATTCGGGCCCACGGCCACCCCGGAGCAATAGGCGCAGAACGCTGGAACGCGTTGCTGGAGCGGCATGCGGACGCCACGCCTTTTATGCGGCACGAATACTTCGCCGCGCTGCACGATTCTGAAAGCGCGCACGAGCAGACAGGCTGGGTGCCACAGTTCCTCACGCTCGAACGCGGCGATGAACTGCATGCGGCGTGCCCGCTGTACCTGAAACACCATTCGTACGGCGAATACGTCTTCGACTGGGCCTGGGCCGATGCCTACCACCGACACGGCCTGCGCTACTACCCGAAGCTGCTGGACACCATTCCTTTCACGCCGGTGCCGGGGCCGCGGCTGCTGGCACGCGATGCCGATTCGCGAGAGCTGCTGCTGCACGCCATGGCGAAGCAGGTACGAGAAGCGCAGTTGTCGTCAGCTCACGTACTTTTCCTGAGCGACGACGACCGAGTTGCCGCGCAGCGCGCCGGCTGGATGCTGCGAACCACGGTGCAGTTCCACTGGACCAACCGCGAGCCGCAGCCCTACGCCGACTTCGCTGACTTCCTGTCGAGCCTGCAGCGCGAGAAGCGCAAGAAGATCCAGCAGGAGCGTCGGCGCGTGGCCGAGGCGGGTGTGAGCTTTACCGTCTTGGAGGGTAAAGACATCACCGAGCAAGACTGGGACTTCTTCTACCGCTGCTACACGCTCACCTACCTTGCGCATCGCTCCACCCCCTACCTCACACGCGATTTCTTCCGCCGCATGGCGAAGACCATGGCGCCGAACTGGCTGCTGTTCCTTGCATGGAAGCACGGCCGACGCGTCGCAGCGTCGCTGATCGGACTGGACCGCGGCCGCCGCGCGGCGTTTGGACGGTACTGGGGCGCGGTGGAAGCGATCCCCTTCCTGCACTTCGAGGCCTGCTACTACCAGCCGCTCGCCTGGTGCATCGCGCAGCGAATGCGGCGCTTCGAAGGCGGCGCACAGGGTGAGCACAAGATGGCGCGCGGGTTGCTGCCGGTGCAGAGCTGGTCGGCGCACTGGCTGGCGCACCCGCAGTTCGCCGTGGCCGTCGCCGACTACCTGGAACGCGAGGGCGCCGGCGTGGCGCAATATCTTGACGAACTCAACGAGCGGCGACCGTTCAAGGATGCCGCCACGTGATGCGAGGCATCAAGGCTTGAAGTCGCCGGTGAAGGCCCACACGAGTTGGTCGGGCTTGACGTAGCGGCGCAGCGCCTCGTTCACCTGTGCCAGGGTGAGCGACTCCAGCGCGGCATCGACCTCGGCGCTCTTGCGGAAAGTCCGCCCCAGGTAGAGATACTCGGCCCATGTCGAGGCAAGCACCGCGTCTTGGGCGCGTGAAAGGCGCCGGCGGCTCAGCAGGCCGCGTCGACCCTCGGACAGTTCCTGCTCGGTGAAACCGTCCTTCAGCGCGCGCGTCAGCTCGTCGCGGTAAGCGGCCTCCACTCGTGGAAGGAACTGGGGCGCGAAGATGGCACTGCCGAACCACAGCGAGTGCGGCTGCTCGTTGTGCCATTGAATGCTGCTGCGCACGTCATACGAAAGACCCTCGGCCTCGCGAATGCGCTTCCACAACCGAGAGCTGCCGCCACTGCCGAGCAGATGATTGGCCATCATGAGCGCCGGGTAGTCGGCGTCGTTGTCGGAAAGCGCCACGCTGAGTCTGGCGAGCATGGTGGCGTTCTGGTTGTCCGGCACCTGCAGCATCAGGCGCTGCGGCGGGATGGGAACGATGGGCTGCGGCACGCGCGTATAGGGCATCCCGGCATCCCAACCGGCGAGCGCCTGCGCCAATGCCTGGCGCACAGCGGGACCGTCCATGTCACCCACCGCGGCAAACTGGGCTCGGCGGGCACCGTAGAAGCGCGCATGGAAGTCGCGCACCTTCTGCAGCGTGACAGCATCCACGTCAGCCGCCATCTCGTCGAAGGTGCGGGCATGGCGCACATCGCCGCGCGGATAGGGGTTGCCGGCGCGCGCGACCGCGTTCGCGGCCACTGCCTCGGGTTCCTTGCGCTGTTGCGCGATCCCGGCCAGGGCCTGGCGTTTGACCTCGTCCAGGGCCTCCGGGAGGAACGCGGGCTGGCGAAGCATCTCGCCCACCAGTGCAATGGCTGCAGGCAGATGCTCGCGCCGCGACACCAGATGGATGCCGACCTGACCCACGCCGGAGCTGACCCGCAATTGGGTCTTGAGCTGGTCCAGCCGGTCTTGGAAGGCCTCGCGCGAGAGCGTGCGAGTGCCCTTGTCGAGCAGGGCGGCCACCATGTCGGGCACATCGCCTTGGCCGAAGAGCGTTTTCTCGTCGCCGAAGCGCAGTGTCAGCACGGCATTGACTGCCTGGCTGCGCGTGCCTTTGGGCAGCAGTGCCACCTGCAGCCCACCCAGCGTGAAGTGCTGCGTGCGCCGATCGATGTTCTGAGGCGTCGCCTCGAATGCCTCCACCGCTGCAGCTGCGGCGTCAGGCTTGAAGTCCTTCATCTGCTTGGCCACATCCACCGCTTGCGGCGGGGGAGCGCGGCGCGGATCGGTGGTCGGCTCGTAGATGCCCAGCGTGCGGTTGGTGCGGAGGAGATAGCTGGTGGCGATGCGCTGCACGTCGGCCAGCTTGGCATCGCGCACGCGGTCGCGTAGCAGGAAGAAGAGCCGCCAGTCGCCTTGCGCGATCGATTCGCTGAGCGCTAAGCCGACCGCCTCGGGGTTGGCGAACGACTGCTCCCAGCCGTTGAGCCATTTAGCCTTGGCGCGGCGCAGTTCCTCTTCGGTGAGTGGATCGGCCGCCACCGACTCCAGCGTGCCAAGCAGCTCGGCACGCGCCTTGTTGGGCTCCTGCCCCGGCGCCAGTTGGGCTCCGAACATAGCGAAGCCCGGCTCGGCGCGTGCGTCGACGAACGCATAGGTCACCGCAGCCAGCTGCTTCTCGGTGAGCCGCTTGTGCAAACGCCCAGAGGGCGTGTCGCCCATCATCTGCACCAGCAACTCCACGGCTGCGTAGTCAGGGTGAGGACCCGCCGGGACGTGGTAGCCCGCGAACAAGATGGTCGTGCCACCGACACGGCGCACCACGGCCTCGCGCTCGCCGTCCTGCGCTTCGTCGAGCGTGTACAGCACGGGCAGCGAGCGGGCGGGCTTCCTGATCTTGCCGAAGGTGCGCACGGCAAGCGCAAGCGCCCTGCCCGGATCGAACTTGCCGGAGATCACGAGCGTGGCGTTGTCGGGCTGATAGTAGGTGCGGTAGAACGCGCGCAGGCTCGGAATGTCGACGTTCTCCACGTCGGCACGCGCGCCGATCGTGTCCTTGCCGTAGTTGTGCCAATCGAACATGGCCGCGAGCGTCTTCTTGTACAGCGCGCGCTCCGGGCTGTTCTCGCCCATTTCCATCTCGTTGCGGACCACCGTCATCTCGGTGTCCAGGTCCTTGCGCGAGATGAAGCTGTTGACCATGGCATCGGCCAGCCAGCCCACGTACCAGTTCAGGTTGTCCTCGTCGGCGGAGAAGCTGGCGGTGTAGTTGGTGCGATCGGCGCCTGTCGTGCCGTTGGCGCGCAGGCCGCGCTTCTGGAACTCGGCCCAAACCCTCGGGTGCTTGGGCGTGCCCTTGAACATCATGTGTTCGAGCAGGTGCGCCATGCCGGTCTCGCCATAGCTCTCGTGGCGCGAGCCGACCCGCAAGGTCAGGTTGACCGTGGTGGTGGGCTTGGAAGCATCCGGGACCAGGAGCACCTGCATGCCGTTGGCGAGGCGGTACTCGTCGATGCCTTCGACCGTCGTGACCTTGGTGACACCCGGGGGAAGTGACTGCGCGGCAGCGGGCAGGAAGGATGCGCAGGCAATGAGCAGGATGCTGACGAGGCGATGGAGCATGGCGGCACGTGCGGTCAGAAGCGGGTCAGTGTAGAGCCGGCCCTGGCGGCCATGTTCCCTGCTGAAAAGACATCGCCCGGAAGCATCTCCCTGGTGCGCGAGCGGCGGACCAGGGAGATGCCTCCGGGCGAGGACGGACGGGTGGAAAGCGGCTTACTGCGCCTTGCTCTTGGCGTAGGCCGCGATGCCGGAGGTGATCTCGGCTTGTGCCTGATCGACCCCGCCCCAGCCTTTGACCTTGACCCACTTACCCGGCTCAAGATCCTTGTAGTGCTCGAAGAAGTGGGTGATGGCGTTCAGCCGCATGGGGCTCAGATCCTCGGGCTTCTTCCAGTGCGAATACATGGGCAGCACCTTGTCGATGGGCACGGCCAGCAGCTTGCAATCACCGCCCGCTTCGTCATCCATCAGCAGCACGCCAACGGCCCGACACGTCACCACCACGCCGGTGGTGAGCGGAAACGGCGTGACGACAAGCACGTCCACGGGGTCGCCGTCGTCGGACAAGGTCTGCGGGACATAGCCGTAGTTGCACGGATAGTGCATGGCCGTCGTCATGAACCTGTCGACGAACATTGCGCCGGTTTCCTTGTCGACCTCGTATTTGATTGGGTCGGCGTTCATCGGGATCTCGATGATGACGTTGAACTGTTCGGGCGCCTTGTCGCCGGGGGTCACGTTGTGCAGGCTCATGATGTGTGCAGCTGTCTCTCGGGAAAAACGCAAATTCTATCGACGGGTCTTGCGGGGCCCTGACGGACTTACCGCACCTCTTACCGCCCTGCAATGACCTTGCTCGGCGTGCGTTGCCTTGCGAAGGGGGTTCCCGTAGCATGCGCCGGCTTTCTCCGATCCGTGCCGGCCGCGTTGTTTGCACCGGCGCAGCTTCCAACCCTCTCGACGGACAGAAGGAGATCTCCTTGGCACCCACCTCCGCAGCGCTGTACTTCGCGCTCGCCTGCGGCTTGGCCGCTGTCGTCTACGGCTTCGTGCAGCGACGCTGGATCCTCGGGCAGAACGCGGGCAATCCGCGCATGCAGGAGATCGCCGGCGCCATACAGCAAGGCGCCGCCGCCTACCTGGCGCGGCAATACCGCACCATCGCGATCGTGGGCGTCGTGCTCGCCATCCTGATCGGCGTGTTCCTCGACCTCACCACAGCGGCGGGCTTCGCGATCGGTGCGTTGCTCTCCGGGGCGTGCGGCTTCATCGGCATGAACATCTCCGTGCGTGCCAACGTGAGAACCGCGCAGGCCGCCACGCATGGCATCGCGCCCGCGCTGGCGGTCGCGTTCAAGGGCGGCGCCATCACCGGCATGCTGGTGGTGGGCCTGGGTCTCATGGGCGTGTCGGCCTTCTTCTGGCTCCTGATCGAAAACGTCGGCCTCACGCCGGACCGCCGCCTGGCCGACGTGCTCAAGCCCCTTCTGGGGCTGGCCTTTGGCTCCTCGCTCATCTCCATCTTCGCGCGCCTGGGCGGCGGGATCTTCACCAAGGGCGCCGACGTCGGCGCCGATCTGGTGGGCAAGGTCGAAGCCGGCATTCCGGAGGACGATCCGCGCAACCCCGCGGTGATCGCCGATAACGTAGGCGACAACGTCGGCGACTGTGCCGGCATGGCCGCCGACCTGTTCGAGACTTACGCGGTGACGCTGATCGCGACCATGACGCTGGGCGCCCTGGTGGTGGCCACCGCGCCGCTGAACGCCGCGGTGTACCCGCTGGCATTGGGCGGCTTCTCGATCATCGCTTCGATCATCGGCTGCGGCGCGGTACGCGCTTCGCCCGGCATGAGGAACGTGATGCCGGCGCTGTACCGCGGGCTCATCGTCGCGGGCGTGATCTCGCTCATCGGCTTTTACTTCATCACGCGGTGGGTGATGCCTGACAACGCCATCTTCCAGAGCGGATCCCAGCTGCGGCTGTTCGGCGCGTGCGCCGTCGGCCTGGTGTTGACCGCCGGCCTGGTATGGATCACCGAGTACTACACCGGCACCAACTTCAAGCCCGTGCAGCACGTGGCGCAGGCCTCGACCACCGGCCACGGCACCAACATCATCGCGGGGCTGGGCGTGTCGATGAAGTCCACGGCCTGGCCGGTGATCTTCGTGTGCATGGCGATCTGGGCCTCATTCTGGCTGGGCGGCCTGTACGGTATCGCCATCGCGGCCACCTCCATGCTGAGCATGGCGGGCATCGTCGTGGCGCTCGACGCTTACGGCCCGATCACCGACAACGCGGGCGGCATCGCCGAAATGGCCGGGTTGCCGGACAGCGTACGCGACGTCACCGACCCGCTGGACGCGGTGGGAAACACCACCAAGGCGGTGACCAAGGGTTATGCCATCGGCTCGGCCGGGCTGGCGGCGCTGGTACTTTTCGCCGACTACACCCATGCGCTGGAAGCGCGCGGCATCCATCTCAGCTTCGATCTGTCGGACCACAAGGTGATCGTGGGGCTGTTCATCGGCGGCCTCATTCCGTACCTCTTCGGTGCCATGGCAATGGAGGCCGTGGGCCGCGCCGCGGGCAGCGTGGTGGAAGAGGTGCGGCGACAGTTCCGCGAGATCAAGGGAATCATGGAAGGCACGGGCAAGCCTGAGTACGGCCGGGCCGTCGACATGCTGACCTCAGCGGCGATCAAGGAAATGATCATCCCCAGCCTCCTGCCGGTGGCGGTGCCCATCGTCGTGGGTTTGATCCTCGGGCCGGCGGCACTGGGCGGGCTGCTGATGGGCACCATCGTCACCGGCCTGTTCGTGGCCATCTCCATGTGCACCGGCGGCGGTGCCTGGGACAACGCGAAGAAGTTCATCGAGGACGGCCACCACGGCGGCAAGGGGTCGGAAGCGCACAAGGCCGCCGTCACGGGCGACACCGTGGGCGACCCCTACAAGGACACGGCCGGCCCGGCGGTGAACCCGCTGATCAAGATCATCAACATCGTGGCGCTGCTGATCGTGCCGCTGCTGCCCCTGGCCACTTCGGCGGGCGACGTGGCCGGCAAGAACAGCACGCCGGCAACTGCTGCGCAAGCGGAGCACCCGACGCCGAAGCCGATCGCCGAGCCCGCAGACCCCATGGCAAAGTAGCTCGGCTGCCCGACCCATCCTTTCAAAGCCCGCTTCGGCGGGCTTTTTCATGGGCGGCAAGAACGGCAACCCATAGCCGTCGGACGGGAAAACTTCAAGGTTCGCACGCCGTCTCCCCCTGAAACCGGGGACGCCGGATCGTGAACTGCGTCACGACCGCCACGAGCGCTCCGATAAGCGGTCCAGGGCCAAAGACGAGTGGCGGGCGATCTGCAGGTTTCAACCCCCTATTCAAGGGGCCCTTTCCCATAATGGCGCCAACCCACAACGCTAACCGCCATGCGTCCCGCCCACCTCGGATTCACCCTCATCGAACTGATGATCACCGTGGCGCTCATCAGCATCCTGGCGGCCGTCGCGCTGCCGAGCTACCAGGCCCACATCCGCAAGTCGACGCGGTCGGAGGCCCAGTCCTTCATGATGACCGTGGCCGCGCGCCAGCAACAGTTTCTGGTCGACACCCGCTCCTATGCCGCCACGGTGGCTGCAGTCGGCATCGCTGTGCCAACCAAGGTGGCGGCGGCCTACACGGTCACCATGCCGGCGCCCACGCCGGCCGGCTTCACCTTGACCTTGACGCCGAGCGGCGCACAGGCCGACGAGCCCTGCGGCACGCTCAGCATCAACCAGGCCGGCACGAAGACCGCGGCCAAGAGCAGCTGCTGGTGAACGCCATGCGAGCCGATTTCCTTCCCGCCCGTGTGCGCGCCGCCTCCGCGGCAGCCTCTCAAGAAGACGCCGGGCCGCCCCAGGTTTTTTTGTCCCCCACGGCGGGCGGGCTGGGCGCAACCCGGCCCTGGGGGCGCTCACAGGGCTTCACGCTGGTGGAGATGCTGACAGTCGTCAGCGTGTTGACCATCGTGACGGCCATCAGCGTACCTTCGTTCCGAAGCTTTTCGGCCGGCCAGCAGATCAAGGCCGCGGCCTACGACCTGACCTCCGCGCTGCTGCTCGCGCGCAGCGAGGCGCTCAAACGCAACGGCAGCGTGCAGCTGCGACGCACCGGAGACAGCTGGAACAACGGCTGGCGCGCGGCGTTCGTGTCCACCGATGCGACGCTGGGCACGCATAACGCGATGAACTCGGCGCTTTCCTTCGACGGGGCACCGGAAGCCATCGTCTTCAACGCCTACGGCCGGGTGTCATCGCCGGCTGAGCCTGTGCAGATCGAGCTGACCTCCAGCGCGGCGGAGGGCAACAAGCGCTGCATCTCGCTGTCGCTGTCCGGTCACGCCAGCTCTACGGTGGGAGCCTGTCCATGAAACGCATGTCATGCGCAACCCCAAGCCGCCAGGGCGGCGGCCTGCTCATCGAGGCGCTGGTGTCGATCATGATCTGCGCGTTCGGCCTGCTCGGCTTCGTGGCGCTGCAGGCACGCGCGACTGCGTCGGAGTTCGAGTCGTATCAGCGCAGCCAGGCGCTTGTGCTGGTGTCCGACATGGCCAACCGGCTCAACGCCAACCGCGCGTCGGCGAGCACGTACGTGGTGGATGGACTGCTTGGCCAAGGCCAGGTCGAGGACTGCGCCGCCCTCACCGGCTCGGCGCTGGACCTGTGCGAATGGGGCAACCTCATCCGGGGCAGCGCCGAAACGCGCGACGGCGCGAACGTCGGCTCCATGCTCAGTGCGCGCGGCTGCATCGAGCGCGCGGCCGGCACGAGCGACCGCTACGTCGTCTCCGTGGTCTGGCAGGGCACCGTGCCCAGCGGCGCACCGCTGGTGACGCCATGCAACGCCGCCGTGGCGCTGCCCGACGCCACCTTGCGCCGCGTGGTGTCGACCACGGTGTGCATGGCGCGCCTGCGCGACCCCGACGTGGCCCCGCCCGTTCCCCGCTGCTGAGGCACGCCATGCGCACCACCGCACCGCATCTCCACGCCCCGCGTCGCCAGCGCGGCTTCACGCTCGTCGAGCTCATGGTGGGCCTCGCGCTGGGCCTGCTGGTGACGGCCGGCCTGCTGGTGGTGCTGGCCAATGCTTCGACCAACGGACAGAACCTGAACCGCGTGAGTGTGCAGGTCGAGACCGGGCGCTACGTGAGCGAACTGCTCACCGAAGATTTGCGGCTGGCCGGCTTCTACGGCGAGGTGCCGCTTTCCACGGCCACCTACTCCGTTCCCGACCCCTGCGGCGCCGACCCTAACCCGGCCGGCTCCCCGCACTGGACGTCGGCGCCGTTCAAGCTGCCCACGCCCGTGCGCGGCTATGGCACGGGCGACGTGTTGGGCTGCCTGGGCAGCCGCAAGGCCGGCACCGATGCGCTCGCAATGCGGCGAGTCACGCCGAACACGACCGACGTGAACGCCCTGAGCCCCGCCAACACGCAGCACTACGTACAGTACTCGTACTGCGAGACCGACCCCGTCGCCACCAAGGTGGTGTTCGGCAATGCCAAGGCCGGCTTCACGCTGCGCAACCGTGGTTGCACTGCGGCCAACCCGCTGCGGGCCTACGTCTCCCGCGTGTACTACGTGGCCGACTGCAACCGCTGCGCCGGCGACGGGGACGGCATCCCCACGCTCAAGCGCGCAGACCTCATCGACGGTGCGATCGTCGAGGTGCCGCTTGCCGAGGGTGTGGAGCGGCTGCGCTTCGAGTACGGCTTCGATGCCGACAACGATGGCAGCGCCGACACATACCAGACCGCCGAGCAGGCGAACGCCGCGGGACAGTCCTGGGAGAACGCCGTGGCCGTGAAGGCGCACTTCATCACACGCTCGCTGCTGCGCGCAGAAGGCTCCAGCCTGGCCACCGCCCAGAGCTTCGAGCTCGGCAGCACCGGCGCCGTCGATTTCGCCGCCGATGGCTACACCCGCCGGGCCTATACGACGGTGATCCGTCTGGTCAACCCCAGCAGCGCACGGGAAGTGCAATGAACAAGCCGCGTCCTCTTCACCCCGCGCAGCGCGGCATCACGCTCGTCGTGTCGCTGGTGCTGCTCGTGCTCCTGTCGATGTTCGGCATCTGGGCTTTCAACGGCAGCACGAACAACATGCGCATCGTTGGCAACATGCAGGTGCGGCAGGAAGCGACGGACGCTGCCCAGGCGGCCATCGAGCAGACCATCAGCACGCCGCTGTTCACCACGCAGCCTGCTGCGGTGGCGGCGAGCTCAGTCCCCGTGAACGTCAACGGCGTGGACTACGCCGTATGGCTGAAGAACAAGGACGGCGCGCGCCAGCCCACGTGCTACCGCGTCAAGGTTATCAAGCAGAACGAGCTCGACGTCGATTCGCCAAGTGACAAGCCCTGCATGAAAGATACCGGCCCGCCGCTGCCCGACAGTGACGTGCCGCCGCCTGTCATCACCTCTGGCGACTCGATGTGCTCCGACACGGAGTGGAACGTCTACGCCGAAGTCACTGAGCAGCAGACCGGCGCCTTTGTGGCCGTGAACCAGGGCGTCGCTGCCCGGGTGCTCACCACCGACGCCAACAACGCTTGTCCGGATGCCCCCTGAGGAGGCCGCCATGAAACCGCACTTCGTTTCCTTGTCCAGGCTTGTGATCGCGTTGGCCGTGGTGGCAACGCCCGCATTCGCCGAGGACATCGACATCTACAGCACCAGCGGCACCAACAGCGACCTGCCCAACGTGCTGCTCATGCTGGACAACTCCGCCAACTGGTCGGCCAGCATCCCCGGCACTTGCTTCTACAACGACGCGGCCGGCAACAAGACCACCGAGGGCCCGAAGGCCACGAACCCGGGCAAGGAGCAGGGCACGAAGATGGCGATCGAGAAGTGCGCCATCTACAACGTGATCCAGGCCTTGCCGGTCAAGGCGGATCGCGGGCCCGATGACAACGCCGAGTTCAACGTCGGATTCATGCTGCTCAACGAATCGCCCTCGTCCAATAACGGCGGCTATCCGCGGCGGGCGCTCATCCCGATGAGCACGAACAACAAGACCAAGCTGATGGAGACGGTCAAGGCGCTGAGCATCAGCGACGACAAGGGCAACAACGCCGCCTTCGCCAAGGCCATGTACGAGATGTACCTGTACTTCAACGGCAAGGCGCAATACAAGGGCAAGGCCGGCTCGAAGTACGACGCCGCAGCGTTTTCGGGGGACGTGTACATATCGCCAGCCAACGGCTCGTGCGCGCGCAACCACATCATCTTCATCGGCAACGGCAGCCCGCAAGGCGCGGAGAACAATGATGCGCTGGCGCTGCTGAAAGCCGCGGGCGGAAATACCGAGCCTCTGGGGCCTTACCCCACCTCCTACATCAGCAACTCCGAGCAGGCGAACTGGGCCGACGAGTTCGCGCGCTTCATGCGCACAGCCGACGTGAGCAGCAAGGACGGCACCCAGTACATCAACACGCATACCGTGGCGGTAACGGGCGCCTCCAGCGATGGCACGTTCCCCAACTTCATGCTGAGCATGGCCAACGCAGGCGGCGGCTCCTACACCGCCGCCAGCGACGCGGACAAGCTGGCGCTTGAGCTGCTGAAGATCTTCAGCTCGATCCAGTCGGTCAACAGCGTGTTCGCCTCCGCCAGCTTGCCTGTGGCGGTGAACGCGCGCGGCACCTACCTCAACCAGGTTTACATGGGCGTGTTCCGCCCCGATGGCGACGCCAAACCGCGCTGGCGCGGCAACCTCAAGCAGTACCAGTTCGCCGCCGATGCGCTGGGCAACTTGAGCATGGTGGACGCCACGGGCGAGCCGGCCATCAACGAATCCACCGGATTCATCAAGCCTGGCGCTGTGTCGTTCTGGACAACGGCAAGCACCTTCTGGAAAAACCAGCCCTCGGGCAAGGGCGGTGCGTCCGACAGCGCCGACGGCGATGTGGTGGAGAAAGGCGGCGCCGCCCAACGCATGCGCATCAGGTACGACACCTCGCAGGAAAAGCGCTCCGTGTTCACCTGCCTGTCGTGCGCTTCCGGCACGGCGCTGGGCGGCAGCAGCTCCACGCACTTCGACACCGACAACAGCGGCATCAGTGCCACGAAGCTGGGCGTGGCGGACGCCGACCGTGACAAGCTCATCGAGTGGGTGCGCGGCAAAGACAACGCCGGCGACGAGCTCGGGCCGGGTGGCGACGTGAACGTGCGCCCCTCGATCCACGGCGACGTGCTGCACTCGCGGCCGGCGGTCATCAACTTCGGCGGTACCACGGGCGTGGTGGTCTTCTACGGCGCCAACGACGGCATGCTGCACGCGGTGGACGGCAACCGCACCGGCGACACGCCCGGCGACGAGCTGTGGAGCTTCGTGCCCGAAGAGATGTTCGGCAAGCTCAAGCGCTTGCGCAACAACGATCCCGAGGTGCGCCTGTCGACCACCGTCTCGGCCACGGCGACACCGCGCGATTACTTCGTCGACGGGCCCATCGGCATGTATCAACGCATCGCGGCCGACGGATCGACGTCGCGCGCCGTTCTCTATGTGGGCATGCGCCGCGGCGGCCGGCAGCTCTATGCCATTGACGTCACCACGCCAGCGGCGCCCAAGTTCCTTTGGAAGAAGACCGAGGCCGACTTGCCGAGGCTGGGCCAGACCTGGTCGGAGCCGAAAATCGTGCGGGTGCGCGGCCACGACAAGCCGGTGGTGATCGTCGGCGGCGGCTACGACGCGGCGGCGGAGGACAGCGCGGTGCCGGGCACCACGACCATGGGCAACTCGGTGTTCGTGCTGGACGCGTTCAGCGGCGCCCTGCTGCACGAGTTCGACGGCATGGCACGCAGCGTGGCGGCCGACGTGACCGTGGTCGACAGCGACTACGACGGCTACATCGACCGCGCCTACGCGCTGGATCTGGGCGGCCACGTGTGGCGCCTGGAGTTCGAGAGCGGCGATGGCGGCATCGCCCCGGACAGCTGGTCCAGCTTCAAGCTGGCCGACTTGTCCGGCGGCACGACGACCGACCGCAAGTTCTTCTACCCGCCCAGCATTGTGTTGACCAAAAACTTCGCCGCGCTGATGTTCGGATCGGGCGACCGCGAGAAGCCGCTGCTGAGCGCGACACAGGACCACTTCTTTTCGATCTTCGACCGCTACCTGGAGAAGGGAAAGCCTGCGGAAGTGACGCTCATCACCTTCGACGGCCTCACCGAGGTGACTGACGTGTCGACCACCACCGGCCAAGGCTGCTATATCGAGCTGGAACAGGGCGAGAAGGTCGTGAACGGCGCCACCACCATCGGCGGCAAGAGCCACTTCGGCACCAACCAGCCCAAGCGCGCGGAGGCCACCAACACCTGCACGGGCGACCTGGGCACCGCGCGCGGCTACACGATGCCGCTGTTCTGCACCGCGCCGACGTTCAGCGAATACCCAGGCGGAGGGCTGCCCCCGAGCCCGATCTCCGGCATCGTGAACATCACGAACTCGGACGGCAGCGTCGGGCAGCACCACTTCTTCACCGGCGGTGACCAGAAGCTCGGTGCGCTGGCGCCCAGTGACCCGAAGATCAAGATCGGCAAGGCGCGCAAGCGCATCTACTGGTACCAGGAAACCGATCGCTGATCCCCGCGCGACGCTTCGCCATTCACGCCCGCCCGCAGCTTCTGCCGGCGGGCGTTTTCCTTGCTGCGTGAAGATGCCGGACCTCACCCGGCACCCGCGCCATGAGCCAGCCGCCCCTTCGCCCCAAGCGCCCCCTGCCGCCCGAACTGGCAAACGCTGCAGACGTGAAGCAAGACTTACAAGCCCTTGAGACGCTGCAAGAGGCGGCCGCGGGCTGCAGGGAATGCCCCATCGGTTTCACTGCCACGCAGACGGTATGGGGCGAAGGCCCGGCGCGCTCCCCACTCATGCTGGTGGGCGAACAGCCCGGCGACCAGGAGGACCGCCAGGGGCGCCCCTTCGTCGGCCCGGCCGGTCAACTGCTGGACCGCGCGCTGGCCGAACTGGGGTGGTCGCGCGAGCAGGTCTACGTGACCAACGCCGTCAAGCACTTCAAGTTCGAGATGCGAGGCAAGCGGCGCATGCACAAGACCCCGGCGCAGCGCGAGGCTGCCGCCTGCCTGCACTGGCTCGAAAGCGAGATCCACCATATCAAGCCGCAGGCCATCGTGGCGCTGGGTTCCACGGCAGCGCGCCAGCTGATGGGCTATGCCGTGCCCGTTCTGGCGCAGCGCGGGCATTGGCTGGAACGCCAGGACGGGCTGCGCGTGCTGATCACGCTGCATCCGTCGGCGCTGCTGCGGATCGTCGACCCGGACGAGCGCGCCGCCGCCTACGCGCAGTGGCTGGAAGACCTGCGCCAGGCGGACACGCTGTTGCGCTGAAACTCGTGTCAGCCGTTGGTGATGCGGGCCACGAGCGCGCGGGTGTACTCGGCGGTGGTGGCCTTGCCACCCAGATCGCCGGTGCGCACGCCGTCGACATTGAGCGTGTCGGCGATGGCGCGGCGCAGGCGGCCCGCTTCATCAACCAGATGGCAGTGGTCCAGCATCATGGCCGCCGCGAGCAGCAGCGCCGTGGGATTGGCGATGCCCTTGCCGGCGATGTCGGGCGCCGAGCCGTGCACGGCTTCGAAGATGGCTGCGTCGGCGCCGATGTTGGCGCCGGGGGCCATGCCCAGCCCGCCCACCAGCCCGGCCGTGAGATCCGACAGGATGTCGCCGAACAGGTTGGTGGTGACCAGCACGTCGAACTGCCAGGGGTTCAGCACGAGCTTCATCGCGCAAGCGTCGATGATGACCGTGTCCATCTCGATGCGGCCCTTGTACTTGCTCTCGTAGAGCTGCTCGGCCGTCTCCAAAAAGATGCCGGTGAGCGCCTTCATGATGTTGGCCTTGTGCACGATCGTGACCTTCTTTCGGCCCGTGGCAATGGCGTGCTCGAAGGCGAACTCCAGCAGTCGGCGGCTGCCGTTGCGCGTGTTCACGCCGGAGGCGATGGCCACGGCATGCGGGTCGTCGTCGATCTCGATGTAGTGCTCGTGGCCGATGTACAAGCCCTCGAGGTTCTCGCGCACGATAACGAGATCGATGTGGTCGAAACGACCGCCCGGGATCAGCGTGCGCGCGGGCCGCAGGTTGGCATAGAGCTTGAACGCTTCGCGCAGCCGCACATTGGATGAGCGATAGCCGCCGCCGGAGGGCGTTTCCAGTGGACCCTTCAGCGCGAGCCGCGTGCGGCGGATGCTTTCCAGCGTGGCGGGGGGCAGCGGGTCGCCCGCGTTCTTCACGCCTTCCAGACCGGCAATCTGGCGGTCCCACTCGAAACGAACCCCGAGCGCGTCCAGCGCGGCCAACGTGGCGTCGACGATCTCAGGGCCGATGCCGTCTCCGGGGATCAGAGTGGCGGGGATGGGCATGGTGGGCATCGTGTGGTCTTTCCTGGTACGTAGGGAGCGGGTCGCGCGGCCGGCGGCCCTAGGCAAAGGATACCCGCGGGCCATCGTTGTCTGATGCGCTTCGCACGCAGCCGCGCGCAAGGGGGCGCCGGTACGCGGTTTGCCGCATCGCCTTCATGAGCGCCCTGCCCGAGCCGCCGGTCATGCCTGTGACGCTGACCCCGGCATTGCCCCGCTTCGCGCAGATCGAGCCCATCGGCCGCTGCAACCTCGCTTGCAGGATGTGCACGGTCAATGACCGGGGCGACGAGGTGGCCGAGATGTCGCTCGCGCGCTTCGGGTCGCTGCTTGATCAGATGCCAGGCCTGCAGGAGCTGCATCTGCAAGGACTGGGCGAGCCGATGCTTCACCCGGGCTTCTTCGACATGGTCGCAATGGCCGCGCGGCGTGGCATCCGTGTGTCGGCCAACACCAACCTCACGCTGCTCACCCCGGAGCGCGCCCGCCGCTGCATCGACAGCGGGCTGGCGGCAATCTCGGTGTCTCTGGATGGCGCCAGCGCCGCGGTCTATGAGTCCATCCGGCGCAAGGCATCCTTCGCCAAGGTGATCCGAAATCTCGCCCGCCTGGTCGACGCCCGCGACGCCGCCGGCAGCCCGCTGGATGTGCGCGGCGTCATGGTGCTCATGCGCTCCAACCTGCCTGAGCTGCCCGCGCTGCTGCGGCTGCTGCACGCGCACCGGGTGCGCGAGCTGCTGGTGCAGCGGCTGTCCAGCGACCTCGCTCAGCCCGATCTGCCAGGGCGGTACATCCCCATACGAGACTATGTCGACGACGCCCAACTGCGGCCATCGGACCTTGCCGGCGCCGCCCAGGTGTTCGCCGAGTCGCGGGCCCTCGCCTCGGCGCTGGGCATGACCCTGCACCTGCCACGGCTCGATGCGCGGCAGGCGCCTGCCTCCAGCCCGATAGGCACGCCGCGCTGCACCTGGCCGTGGGACCAGCTTTACATCACCGCGGCCGGCGAGATGCTGCCTTGCTGCATGGTGGCGTCGGCCGACCGGGCCAGCTTCGGCCGGGTGTTCGATGGCGACGGCGCGGACGCACCGGCGCGCGTGTCGGAGCGCTGGCACGGCGAGCGGGCGCAAGCTTTCCGGATCGGTCTGGCCTCCGGGCAGCCTGCCTCGGTGTGCCGTTCGTGCGCGCTGTACCACGGCACGTTTTGAAAGCTTGGGAACCGGCGCCGGCACTCCAGGAGCATCTCCCGTGACAAACCAGATAGAAGGCACGCACCAGCACGCGAAGACCGGCAAGCTCTACACGTACAAGGCCCACTATTCGGTGAACGGCAGCGACATCGCGTGGCAGGCCGAGGTGAATCAAGCCGCCGGATCGCCCTTCCTCAGGTCTGGCACGGTGCCTACAGGCACGCCGGCCGCTGGCGCAATTGCGGAGCAGGTGGTACGCGATGCGGTGGTGGCGGCCATCGATGCGGCGGACGACAGCACGTTGTGATGTACGCGATGGCCAGGCTGCCGACCAGGGCTCAAAGATCTCCCGCGTCCCGGTTGGCGAACATCTCGCGCACCGGGCTCATCTCCGGCAGCACATACACCACACCGCGCCCGTGGCCGAACACCGGCTGGATGACCTTGTCATAGAACTCCACCGTCACCACCACGCAGCCGGCCGACACGCGTGTCGCTTGAGGCACGCCGGCAGCCAGGCGTTGAAGGCGTGCATCTCGCGCGGCGTTGGAGCGCACGCGGTGGATGGCCAGGCCCGCCTCGTAGTCGATCCAGATCACGTCCTCCCCGTCCAGATTGCGGCCGGGTTCAGTGGCGAAGCGTCCGGCCGGTGTGGTGCGATGGGCCACCGGGATGCGAGCGGGAGGGATGTTGCCGACACCCGGCATGGCATGGTCGCCACGCGCCATGCCAAGCAGCGCACCCGATGAGCTCACCAGGCGCCCGCGGGCGTCGTACACATGGATGCGGGCGTGGCGCTTGTCGACCACGGCGAAGGGCTTGCCATGGTTATCGCGGGTGGCGGCAATCCACTGGAGCGTGAACTGCACGTCTTCGGAAGCCGCGTTGCCAGCTCGCACCGCCGCGCGGCCTGGACGCTCAACCGCCTGCGATCCGACCCCCCACACGCACAACCCCGCCATCGCAACGGCGCCCAGCGCCTTGCGTACTACCGGCATGCTGACTCCCGACTACTTCTTGAACCGCTTGGAAAGCGTCCGGCGCATGGGCCCGACGACAACGGTCAATGCTAAGCAGCCGTGCGCATCCAGACCCCGCCGCGTTTGAGGAAGAAATCGCGGACGGTGCGAGATCGTTGTGACGACGGCCGGGAAAACCGGCCGTCGAAGGAGAGGTGGATACCGAAGGGGCGCGCCGCAGGCGAACCGCCTTCGTGAACGGGCTTACTTGTTGTCGCGGTCGCTATCGCCCGGCGTGGCGCGTTCGATCGTGTCGCTCACTCGCTGCCACGCATCACGCGTTGCATGGCGGGCGCGGTCCCAGTCGAGCCGCGATTCGCCTCGCGCGCCGGTCCAGCCCGTCGAGAGGTCGGTCTCGATCTCGTCGTAGCGGCGCTCAGGGAAGCGGGTGTAGGCGTCCACCCCGTAGCGGTACGCAGGGCCGTAGTCCTGGTCGTAAGTGAAGCCGCCGTCGATGTACGAGCGGCCTTGCCAGTTTTCGCGCCAGTACCGGTCTTCCATCTCGGGATCCACCAGGTCGGCGATCCCCTTGCCGGCAAAACCGCCGGCCACGCCGCCGATCGCGGCGCCGACAGCCGCCCCTACCGGGCCGGCGACACTGCCCACTGCCGCGCCTGCGGCCACCGCGCCCGCCGCCGCACCGACACCCGTGCCCACCGGGTGGGCGCCGAGCGGATTGCCCGCGTCGTCTCGCTTGTCCTCACGGTCGCGGCCCGCCGGGGTGCGGGTCTCGCCCTTGGCCAATGGCTTGTCCTGATTCATGAGGTACTCCTGCAAATCGGGTCGTTCCGTGAACCGCCGCGCGCGGCGGGCCCACCAAACATTTCACCGATGCCGGAGGTGCTTTGCCATCGGCCGCGCTCGCAGGCTGATGTAGGCGTGGTCCGACCAGCTCAGCTTGCGAGCTTGCTGGCAATGGTGGGCGCTTCCGTGAAACGCCGACCCGGTATGCGCAGGTGTCATCGAGCCGCCAAGCTCGCGCGACGGGCGTCGATGCTCGCCGGGCCCGCGCCCATGGCCGCCACGAAGAACAGGCCGCCCGCAATGGCGAGGTTCTTCATGAACATGAGTTGCTGCATGAACTGCTGCTCGGCCGGCATGGCCCAGTAGTTGTGGAACAGCACGCTGGCCGCCACGGTGAAAACGGCAAGCGCCAGCGCCGCCCAGCGCGCCCCGAAGCCCACGATTAAGGCCAGGCCACCCACCACTTCGAGCACGGCGACGATGACTGCGAGCACCGGCGCGGCCGGCAAGCCGGCGCTGGCGATATAGCCGGCGGTGCCGGAAAGATCACCCAGCTTGCCGAAGCCGGACAGCACGAACATCAAGGCCAGCAGCACGCGCGCAACAACGACCAGGGAAGACTTGAGCGAATCGTTCATTTGAAACCTCCTGTAGGGATCGAGTGAAGGGATGACGCGGCGATTTTGTGCGGCAGCCCGGCGTAAGCCGTGAAAGCCCTTTGCCGCCAACGTTCGAATACATCGAACGCGAGTTCATCGGCCAGTCCAGCGCACCAGGCATCCCGCTTGCCGCGAGGCCGGCGTGCACGTGCCGTGTGCACGCCTCGAACGGAGACATCGATGGCACATCCCGACAAGACCCGCGGTGGCTCGGAACAGGGCCAGCGCAAGCGCGCAGGCCAGACCAGCCGGCAATCGGATGTCGGCACGCAGGGTCACTCGCAGCACGGACAGGGTGGCGGGGAGGGCGCGGCCTCGTCAGGCGCCCCGCAATCGACACGCCGCCATGAACGGCCTGATTCGCCGCACGAGGAGCATGCGGATGCTTCCGGCCGCGGCCAACGGCCCGACGATTCTCAGCGCGAAGCCGACGAGATCTCGCGCGGTAGCAGCGACGGCACGCCGCCGCGAGGCCGGCAGCCCGGCCGTCGCTGAAGGTTCAGGGTTCGGCAGACCAGGGATCAGGGCCGTGAGGCCGCCAGCGTAGGCACCGCCGACTTGGCGAGCCCCACCGGCTCGGCTAAGCCATAGGGCGGCAACAGGATGTTGCGGTCCACCGTGCGGATGTCGGTGTGCCCGCAGAACGCCATGGTGAGATCGAGTTCGTTGCGGATGAGCTGCAGGCACTTGGCGACTCCCTCCTCGCCCATCGCGCCCAGGCCGTAGAGGAAGGCGCGGCCAATGAGCGTGCCCTTCGCACCAAGCGCCATGGCCTTGAGAACGTCCTGTCCGCTGCGGATGCCACCATCCATCCAGACCTCGATCCGCGAGCCCACCTCATCGGCGATGGCTGGCAGCGCGCTGATGGATGAGGGCGCGCCATCGAGCTGCCGCCCGCCGTGGTTGGAGACGATGAGCGCATCGGCGCCGCTGTCGGCCGCAAGCCGGGCGTCCTGCGCATCCATGATGCCCTTGAGGATCAGCTTTCCACCCCAGCGGCTCTTGATCCACTCCACGTCGCGCCAGCTGAGCGCCGGGTCGAACTGCTGCGCGGTCCAGGCACTGAGCGAAGACATGTCGGCTACGCCCTTCACGTGGCCCGCGATGTTGCCGAACTGGCGGCGCTTCGTGCCCAGCATGCCCAGGCACCAGCGCGGCTTGGTCACCAGGTTCATCATGTTCGCCAGCGTCGGCTTGGGCGGGGCGGATAAGCCGTTGCGGATGTCCTTGTGCCGCTGGCCGAGGATTTGCAGATCCAGCGTCAGCATGAGGGCGCTGCATTTCGCGGCCTTCGCGCGGTCGATCAGCCGCTCGATGAAGTTGCGGTCGCGCATCACGTACAGCTGAAACCAGAACGGCGCCCGCGTGTGCGCGGCCACGTCCTCGATGGAGCAGATGCTCATCGTCGACAGCGTGAATGGCACGCCGAACGCCTCGGCCGCTCGCGCCGCGAGGATTTCGCCATCGGCGTGCTGCATGCCCGTGAGCCCGGTGGGCGCCAGCGCCACCGGCATGGCGACCTCCTGGCCAATCATGGTCGTGCGGGTGGAGCGGTTCTCCATGTTCACCGCCACGCGCTGGCGCAGCTTGATGGGCCGGAAGTCGGTCTCGTTCGACCGGTAGGTGCTTTCGGTCCACGAGCCGCTGTCGGCATAGTCGTAGAACATGCGGGGCACGCGCCGCTTGGCGATCAGTCGCAGGTCTTCAATGCAGGTGATGGGGGACATGGCGCGGCTCCGATGGGTCTGTGCTCGGCTCGTGAAGGCATGTTATGCGGGCCGTGGCGACGGGCCGGATTGTCGCCAGCAGGAGCAGCCTGCCGATGAGGCAGGTCAAAACCCTGACGGCCACGCGCCGCTACCCTCACCCGCATGCCAAGCCGGTGACACGCCCATGAGCCTTGCCCACCCGAAGACGCCTGCCGCCACGCTGCCCGCGCAGCCCATCAGCGAGGAGGTGCTGCTGGAGAAATACGCCAGGGGCGATGAACACACCGCAGCCGACGTGCGGCGGCGTGTGGCGCATGCGCTGGCCCAAGCGGAGCCCGCCGATGCGCGGACCGAATGGGCCGCACGCTTCCTGCACGCGCTGGAGGCCGGGTTCGTGCCGGCCGGGCGCATCCATTCGGCCGCGGGCACCGAGCTCAGCGCCACGCTCATCAACTGCTTCGTGCAGCCGGTGGGCGACTCCATCGCCAGCGATGACGAGGGCCACCCCGGCATCTACATCGCGCTCACCGAGGCGGCCGAGACCATGCGCCGCGGCGGCGGCGTGGGCTACGACTTCTCGCGCATCCGGCCGCGCGGCGCCTGGGTGACGAGCACGCAGTCCAGCGCCTCGGGCCCGGTGTCGTACATGCGCGTGTTCGACCGCTCCTGCGAAACGGTGGAATCGGCCGGAGCACGGCGCGGCGCGCAGATGGGCGTGCTGCGTTGCGATCACCCGGACATCGACGACTTCGTCCACGCCAAGGACGCTGGCGACCTCAGCAACTTCAACATCTCGGTGGGGATCACCGATGCTTTCATGCAGGCGATGCAGGACGGCGCCACCATCGACCTCGTCCACCGCGCCCGTCCGGGCCCGCAGCAGATGGACGAAGGCGCCCGGCAGCGCGCCGATGGCTTGTGGGTCTACCGCACGCAGCCGGCCCGCGAGCTGTGGGAGCAGATCATGCGGTCGACCTACGACCATGCCGAGCCCGGCGTGCTGTTCCTCGACCGCATCAACGGCGACAACAACCTCGCGTACTGCGAGACGATCACCGCCACCAACCCGTGCGGCGAGCAGCCCCTGCCCTCGTACGGCTGCTGCTGCCTCGGCTCCATCAACCTCACGCGCTTCGTGAGCAATCCGTTCGAGCCGGGCGCAAGTTTCGACGAGGCGGGCTTCGAGGCGCTGGTGCGCGTGGCTGTTCGCATGCTCGACGACGTGCTTGACATCACCCCCTGGCCGCTGCCGCGCCAACACGAGGAAGCGCGCAACAAGCGCCGCCTGGGGCTGGGCTTCACCGGGCTGGGCGATGCACTGGTCATGCTCAACCTGCGGTACGACGCCGAGCCCGCGCGCCAGGCGGCACGTCGGATCGCCGAGCTCATGCGCGACGCCGCCTACGACACCTCGGTGGAACTCGCCATCGAACGCGGGCCGTTTCCGCTCTTCAATGCCGATCTGTACCTGCGCCGCGGCACCTTCGCGTCGCGGCTGCCGCACAAGCTGAAGGAGCGCGTCCGCGCGCACGGGCTGCGCAATTCGCACCTGCTGTCCATCGCGCCCACGGGCACGATCAGCCTCGCGTTCGCCGACAACGCGAGCAACGGCATCGAACCCGCTTTCTCGTGGAGCTACCAGCGAAAGAAGCGCATCGCCGACGGCACCTACAAGGAGTACGGCGTGGAAGACCACGCCTGGCGGCTGTACCGCCATCTGCACGGGGCCGACACGCCGCTGACGCCGGCCTTCGTGACGGCTCTGCAGATGAGCGCGCAGGCGCACCAGGAGATGGTGGCCGCGGTGGCGCCGTACATCGACACCTCCATCTCCAAGACAGTGAACGTGCCGGCCGACTATCCCTACGCCGATTTCCAAAACCTGTACCTGCAAGCATGGCGCTCCGGACTCAAGGGCCTGGCCACCTTCCGGCCCAACAGCGTGCTGGGCTCGGTCTTGAGCGTCGCAGGGCCTGCCGTCGCGCCGGTGTCCACCCCGGCCGTGCTCGACGTGGACCATGCCAACCAGCGCCTGACGCTCGAGCGCATGCCGCAGCCGGTATTGGCCTCGCTTCGCTGGCCCGGCCGGCCTGACCTGCCAGCAGGCAACCCGTCGTGGACCTACATGGTGCGCCACCCCTTCGGCGAGTTCGGCCTGTTCGTGGGCGAGCTTCCTGCCGACGAGCCCGGCCACCGGCCCTTGCCTTTCGAGGTGTGGGTCAACGGCGCCGAGCAGCCGCGCGGTTTGGGGGCGCTGGCCAAGACCCTTTCGATGGACCTGCGCGCCAAGGACCCGGCCTGGGTGCGTCTCAAGCTCGATGCACTGGCCACCGTGCAGGAGGAGCGCACCTTCGACATGCCCTTCCCCCCGCACGGCGAACCGCGACGCTTTCCTGGCGTGGTGGCCGCGACCGCCGCGGTGGTGCGCTGGCGCTGCGAGCAACTGAGGCTATGGAACGAGGCACCGGCCGCCACGCCCGTGCTGGATGCCATGTTCAGCCGCGAGGAGCCTGCCACCGGCCCGGACGGCACGCTTGCGTGGTCAGTGGACATCCGCAACCCGGCGAGCGACGAAGACTTCACGCTCGCGCTCAAGGAGGTGCTCCTGCCCGACCCGCAAGGCGGCCGGCTCACACGCCCCTGCGCCATCGGCTTCTCGGGCAACTACCCGCGCGCGCTCGATGGCCTGGCGCGCATCCTGTCGCTCGACATGCGGGTACTGGACCCTGCGTGGATCGGCATGAAGCTGCGCAAGCTGCTCAACTATGCGGAGCCCCTCGGCCACTTCATGGCTTTCGTGCCCGGCCTGCCGCACGGCCGGCAGCGGCAGCAGATGTGGCCTTCGACCGTGGCCTACATGGCGCGGCTGATCATCCACCGCTACGCCATGCTCGGCGTGCTGAACGAGGAGGGCTATCCGGTGCAGGAGATGGGCATCATGCAGCCGCCGGCGCCCTCCGACGGCACGACGACGCGCCCGCTGGCGGGGGCTCGCTGCCCGGAATGCGGCAATGCAACGCTGATCCACAAGGATGGGTGCGAGTTCTGCACGGCGTGCGGACACATCGGGAGTTGCGGCTGAGCGCATCACAGCTCAACCGGATCAACGGGCCTGCGGACACTCGACCGGTGAAGCAGCCAAGCACTCCCTCACGCATCTCGCCCGCCTATCGCGACTGCCCGGTCGCAAGCGCCATGGCCTTGTGCCACCACGCCGCATCGACCCGATCGGGCCAATCGTTGTGCTCGGCGCCCTCCATCACCAACAGGTGCTTGGGCTCCTGAAGCGCCGCATGCAGCGCGATGCCGAAGCGTGCCGGCACGATGCTGTCTTGCTCTGCGACAGCCACCACCACCGGGCGGCCGAGCTGCGCGAGGCGTGAGGCACTTTCGTACCCGTCACGCAGCAACCATCTCACCGGCAGCCACGGATAGTGGTGCGATGCCACCCGCTCCAGACGGTCCCATGGGGTGATGAGCAGCAAGCCGACGATCGCATCGGCGTGGCGCGCAGCCGCCGCAGCGGCCACCGCCGCGCCCAGCGATTCGCCCACCAGAAGCACGGGCGCACCGTACCGGCCGCGCGCCAGCAAGACTGTTTCCTCTGCATCGGCCACGAAGCTGTCTTCGCCGACCATGCCGGGGCGCGGACCGTAGCCCGGGTACTCGGCCACGATGACGCGCCATCCAAGAGGCACCAGCGCGTCCGCGTAGAAGTCGCGCTGACCCGCGTGGCCGGCGTTGCCGTGGAACACCACCACGGTCCCCCGCACCGCGCCCGCCGGCTCGGCCAGCAGGCCGCGAAAGTCCTGCGCGGAAGGCCAGGGCTTCAGCGCCCCTGCCGCCAGGCTATCCACCGTGCTGCTCGCGGGAAAGTACAGCAGCCGGTCTTGCAGGAAGAACATCCCTGCCAGCACCAGCAGGCAGGCGATGGCGATCGACAAGATGGCGGTCACGGGCTTTGCGGCAACACAGACGCTTCACGGATCTTTCTGAACCAAGGCACTTGTGCGGCGCGCCGGAGCGCCGTTCGCGTTTCGGCGTGCCGCACAGCCGCGCCCCCCCCCCCCCTCACAACGAAACCAACACACCCGCCCAGGCGAAATCGACATCGCGGCCTTCGCGCCCGCCGATGCCGCGGCCGACCTTCCTGAACCGCTCCCACTCCAAGCGCACACCCACCGCGGGCGTGACGTGCCACTGCAGGCCCGCGCCGTAGTTGGCATCCGTGCGGCGCTCCGTCCGGCTTACCCGTGTGGTACCCGTCGCCGGAATGACCTCGGTGAACTCGGCCTCTGAGCGGAATGCACCGGCCTTCGCGAAGACCGAGAAGCGTTCGGCGAGCGGCCAGTGCACGAGGGCCGACAGGAACACCCCGCGTGCCTCGGCCGTGGCCTGAATGGCAAATGGCGGAGGCGGCGTGGTACCCACTGGCCCAGCCACGATGGTGGTGTTGAAGCTGGCCTTGCCGAGATCCGCATACCCTGCTTCCGCCGCGAGGAAGCGATTGAAGCGCCAGCCCGCATAGGCCTTCCAGCCCGTGTCGCGTTTGTCGAGCGTGGTGCCGCTCGCGGTGAAGGTGTCGTCGACGAGAAAGCCGCGTTCGATCTCGCCCGGCGACGCATCGAGGCTGCTCTGTCCGGCGCTGGCGCCCACGTACCACGATGACTGCGCCCAAGCCGGCATCGGCAGTGCGCCGGACACGGCGCAAACGCCACCGAGCAAGGACCCCAACAAACGGCGGATATGCATGCCAAGCTCCTTCATGCCGCGAACGCGCATGAGCTTCGCACAGCGAAGGCGGAGCGACCCGCAACGACCATCGGTGAGAGAGGGTGACCTGTTCGTCATGCGCCCCGCACCGCGACGGCACGCTGATTGCCGCACTGCCCGCATGGGACCGACCACCGCCTCGGGGTGGTGTGCGCCCAATGCCAGGCGCCCGATGGAATCGCCAGCTGCTTACGTGCTCAATCACCCGGGTGCCTTTGCGCTGCAGACGCTGAAGGCCTTCCGTGCCAATCAAGGGCTGCTGCTGGCCGGTGCGGTGGCCTACTACGCGCTGCTGTCGATCGTGCCGCTGCTCATCCTGTTCGCGATCGCGATATCGCATCTCGTCGACCAGGCGGCGCTGCTGGAAGCTCTCGGCCGCTACCTGGCGTGGCTGCTGCCGGGCCAGTCGCGCGCCATCGTCGAGGAGCTGCAGAACTTCCTCGACCACCGCGACGTGATCGGATGGGTGCTCCTTGCGACCCTGCTCTTCTTCAGCTCGCTCGCGTTCACGGTGCTGGAAAACGCGATGTCCGTGATCTTCCTGCACCGCGTGGCAGTGCGACGGCGCCACTTCATCGTGTCCGCCCTGCTGCCCTACTGCTACATCCTGTGTCTCGGCCTGGGTCTGCTCATCGTGACATTGGTGTCGGGCACCCTGCAGACCCTGGGCGAGGAAAGCATCGATTTTCTTGGTGCCAGCTGGTCGCTGGGCGGCGTGTCGGGCGTTCTTTTGTATTTGCTGGGCGTGGCTGGCGAGCTGTTCCTGCTTACCTCCATCTACATGGTGATGCCGGTGGGCCGGCTGTCGCTGCGCCACGCGCTCGTCGGAGGCGTCACCGCCACAGTGCTGTGGGAGCTGACACGCCATTTGCTGGTGTGGTACTTCGCCACGCTGTCGCAGGTGAGCGTGGTGTACGGATCGCTCACCACGGCCATCGTCGTGCTTTTGAGCCTGGAGGCGGGCGCGGCGCTGGTTTTGTTCGGCGCGCAGGTGATCTCTGAGTACGAACGCCTGGCACGCGAGCCGCTCGCGGCCGCGCCGCAACCCCTGCACACCGACTGAAGGAAATAGGCGCGGGCTCTCAACCGAACCGCCCCTGCAGGAACCATCCGCAGTTCGACTGGGGCACCCGCGCGCGATAGATCCACACCAGCGCGCCATCAGCTGCCTGGGCGATGAAGTAGTCGCGCTCGGCCAGCGCCGCGTCCCACCAGCCCGACTCGATGCGCTCCGGCCCGCACAGCAGACGCAGCGGCCGGCCCTCGAGCAAAGGATGCGGCCCACGCTCCTGCAAAGGCTCCGGTTCGGCCATCAGCCACACCGGGTGACCGATGCCAGGACGCGGTCGTGCCTGCGCGGGCTCCACTGCAGGGGCGGCCTGCGGCCGGCGCGGCTTGAAAGTGGATGCCCCCCGCTGCACGCGAGACGCGGGCCGGTGCCCGGAAGGCGCCGGCTCGGGCACCGCACCGGCCGCGCACGGCACCGTGGCGCATTCCGGACGATGGTCTTCGACCAACGTCAGCCGCTGCACCCGCTCGCTGCCCAGTCGCGCCTGCAGCCGTTCAATCAGCCGGGTCAGGCCTTCGCGTTCACTCTGCACCGTGGGGAAGAGCTCGCCATGCGGCGGCACCCCGCAGGAGACATCATCGCAATCCAGCCACAGCTCCAGCGTGGGCGCCGGCAACGCGAGCCGCGCCAACCGCTCTCGCAGCAGCACCAGCAGATGCGACGCATCGCGAGAAGGCTGGGCCAGCGCGATCTCCAGGTGGGTCTCTGACGGTACGGCAGCATCGCGACGATGGCGCGGCTCATGCTGCATTCGCAACGTGAAACGGCGCACCAGCGCATGCTGGGCTGATGCCCAGGCGACCAGACGGGCGAGCAGGACGGCCGCACCATGCAGCACCTGCTCGGTGGTGTCGGCGCGCGCAAAAAGCTCGAGCCGGCTCTCGAAGCGCTTGGGCGAGCTGATGAAGCCACGAGGGTCGGGCCTCGCGCCACGCGCGCGGTCGATGGCATCGAGCAGCGGTTCGCCGAAGCGCCGCGCCAGCCCGCTGCGCGGCAAGCCCCGCAGATCGGACAGCGTGCGCAGGCCCATGCCCTGCAGCGCCTCCCAATGCTCACGCGCCGGCCCCAGCAGCCACACCGGCACGTCATCGAGCAGGCGATTGAGCTCGTGCAGGTCATCGGCATGCCGACCTTCGGGCGCCTCAGGCATGCGTGCCAGCAGCGCGGCGCCCAGTGCCGTGGAGGCGCTGGCGCAATGAACTGCATGGTTCAGCGGCGCCAATGCGGCGCGCAGACGGCGCAGCAAGGCCCGCTGCCCGCCGAAATAGCGCAAGCTGGCCTGCACTTCCAGCAGCACGGTGTGCGGTGCATTGGCCGGATCACCTTCCGGCTCCAGAGCCACCGACGGCGTAAACGCCAATGCCGCATGCGCCACAACGGTGATGGCCTGCCTGTCGCGCAAAGGACAGGCTTGGCCCAGCACGATGTCTGGCGCGAGGGCCAGAGCGGTGGCTCGCTTCATGCCGCTCTTCACGCCCTGCCCCTGCGCGGCCGAATTGGCGCACGCGATGCGTTGCGTCTCGACCAAGGCCACCCGCATCTGTCCCGCCGCTGCGCCGGCCTGTGCCTCTCGCGGCAAGGTTTCGGTGAAGGATTCCAGCGACAACAACGGCAGGTGCAACGCAATCCAGCGCATGGCGGGCCTGCATCGGTTTCAAACGGCCAGATTGATGAACGTGGCCGACTGCAGCGTCTGCGGTTCGCGAAGCTGCGGCTGCGAGGCCGCAGCCAGCGCACGGGTGCGTGCGGCGGCCGAAAGCACCGGCGGCAGGTCGATGTGCAAGGGAGCTTCCAGCGGCGGGCCACGCCGCTTGAGCAGGCGAACCTTCAGCGTGTCAGCCCCGCCGGGCCGCAATGCCAGCCGCAGCGATGCCGCCGTGGGGCGCTGCTGCGCAGCCAGCTCGCGGAACACGAAGGCAGGCCCGTCATGCGCCTGCGCGGCCAGTTGCAGGCGGCGCAGCCTCTCCGCTCTCAAACGAGCCGGCAGCCAGGCGAGCACCGCCCCCACATGCCCGCTTTTGAGCGCCTGCTCCAGTGCCCACAGGTTGTCGCTACCGGCCATGGCCTTGCATTGGGTCTGGATCACCAGCAGTTGCTCCACATCCAGCCCCAATTGCCACAGCGCCCAGGCCGACAGCGGCTGGGGCGGATCGAACATCATCACCAGCCGACCTGCCTGCTGAAGAGCCGACAGGCACGCACCCAGCAAGCGGATTTCGCCCACGCCGGCATGCGGCAGCAGCAGTTCGGTGAGCACGCGGCGCGGCCATCCTCCCCCGGGCAGCTGGGCATCGAGTAAGTCAAAGCCGCTGGGCACGGCATGCTCGGCATGGCGGCCCAACTGGTGGCCCAGCCAGAGATCGGGATGCAGGCTCTCAGGCGGAATGCGTTCGCGTGCAGACCGTGTGGAAAGTGGCGCGGGCGGCTGCTGTGGCGGTGCCGCAGCGGTGGCTGAACCGGCTGCGGATGAAGGCAAGAAGACTGCGGAGGACATGGCAACCCGATTACGAATATGTGTTTTTATACAGTATTCAAATCGGAGCGCGAAAACCAGGGCGGCAAAACCCGGATGGGATCGTGCCGAATTGCCCGAGGTTCGTCTTGGGCAGGCGCCACCCCTGCCCGAAAAGATCTTGTTGGAAGACGCGACGTGGCCGCGACGGCTCAGGCGAATTCCTGGCGGATGCTTGGCGACATCAGCGAGCGGATGATCCAGCCCAACAGCACACAGCCGCACAGCGTGACCACCACCGCCATGACGCGCGCAGCGGTGACAAAACCGCCGAACACGTTGAGCACCGGCGGCGGCATGGGTGCGCGGGCCAGTGTCGTTTCCACCACCGACTGCACCACCTCATGCTGGAGCCACAACCCTGCAAGGTTCAACGCGATGGCCAGCGACAGCAAGCCGATGAACACACAACGCGCCCAGTTCAGCCGAATCAGTAACCCGATCGCCGATGCCGTCGTGGCCAGCGACATGGCCAGGCCAGCGGCCGCCACCCAGGGCAGATAGGCCATTAGAAGGCCGGCGAGCGACGGCAGTGATTCACCACGCTCCTGAGTGATCGCCATGTGCGGCAACAGCGAGGCGATCTGGGCGTTATGCACCAGGGCCCAGCCGCTGGCCAGCACGCCCAGGACGATGAACACCCAAGCAGTCGCGGTGACAAACAGTGAACGGGCTCCGACGTTGATGGTCTGTGGCATGACGGCTGGCTCCAGCTGCGCTCGGTGGCAGCAATCCCTCGCATCAGCGGTGATTCTCAAGAGCGCGAGTTCACGCCGCAATGCCCTTGCATGAGGCTTCCCCATGTTTCCGGGGCCGGGAAATCCATAGGGCGCACGCCACACATGGTGCACCCACCGGCCGCTTCAGCCGAACCGCACGGCGTAGATAGGCGGCAGCAGGTGGCTCACCGCGCTCCAGGAATCACCCTCATCGGCACTGGACCACAGGCCTCCGGTGGTGCTGCCCATCATCAAGTGATGCCCGTCATCCGAGACCGCCAACCCGTGGCGGTACACCAGGTCGTAGCAAGACGATTGCGGCAGGCCGGCGCGCAGGCTCTCGAAGGTGGCGCCGCCATCTGTCGTGCGGCTGACAGCCAGCGCACCGTCCACCGGCACACGTTGCTGGTCTGCGACGGCGGGGACGAACCACGCCGTGCCCGCTCGCGAAGGATGAACGGCCACCGCGAAACCGAAGCTCGACAGCGGCGCGGTGTTCACCGCCTCCCACGACTGGGCGTTGTCGGTCGAACGCCAGATGCCGTTGTGGTGCTGCGCCCACAGCACATCCGGGTGGGCTGCGCAGCGCACCACGAGATGGGGATCCTGCGCGTTGGGATCTTCCGCCTGCTCTGGTGGCATGTAGGCCGCCCGCATGCCCTGGGTGTGGGCGCTCCAAGTGCGGCCGTCGTCGCGGGTTACCCACACGCCGCCGCAACTCACGCCCACCAGCAATTCGCCCGGCCGGTCGGGACGCGGGCAAATCGAATGAATGCCCGGCACGTCATAGCCGCCCCCGAACCACTCGGTGCGACCGGGCTGATGCCACAGCGCCTCATTGAGCTGCCAACTGACACCGCGGTCGTCCGAGCGGAACAAACCACCGGGCAGCGTGCCGACCCATAGCGTGTCGCCCTGCGTCGACAGCGACCAGATCTGCACCAGCTTCCACGCTGGCCCCTTCGCCTCGGCGGGTTGGGCCGGGTAGACCGGCGTGGCCACCTCCTGCCAGCTGCGCCCACCGTCGTCGGAGGCATGCAACTTCACGCCGAAATGGCCGAGGTTGAGCGCCGCGAACATTCGACCGGATGCCACTGGCGGCAGCACCATGGACACCGGCTCGCCAAGGAAGCTCACATTGCCGATGCTCCATCCGGCCGACTGGCGACGCATCTCGAATAGGCCCTTGCGGGTGGCGACCCATGCGCGATCAGTCATCTGATGTCTCCTGGCTGGGATGACGATACTGCTACCCGAAATCTACCCACCGGCAAGGGCCTGCAGCACATGCACTCGGCTGTCGCGCCCCAGCGGTTCGTCGAGCCGCACGCGGTCATCGCTGCGGCGACCGTCCACAAAGACGACCACGTTGGCGCGGAGATGGGCTTGGTCGTCCAGCACGTAGCCGCGCAGCCGTGGGTTGACTGCAAAAGCTGCTTCCAGCGCCTCGCGCACAGTAGTGGCGCCGGTTTCGATGGCCGGTGTGTCAGTGAAGCGCCTGAGCTGCTGGGTGAACTCGATGCGTGCCATGACGCCCCGCACGCTATTTCAAGTCGCCCGCGAGGCTCGCCAGCGTCTCCGGCGCGATGCTCACGTGGGCCGGATAGTGAGTGTGGTCGCAGCCCAGCTTGACCGCTGCACCAACTCGCACGGCCTCGCGCGCCGCCAGCGGAAACTCGAAGCGCAGGAAATGCACCGACGAGGTCTTTTCGTCGGTCTCGCGGTCGAGATCCTCATCGGCAATCGCATAGATGCGCGGGTGGCCTTCCACCTCCACGAACATGTGATCCCCTACACCGATGAGCCGCGCCAGTTCACGCCGGCGCTCATGCACGTCGGGGTACTCGATCAGCATGGTGGCCTTCCAGTTCGTGCCGTCGGGCACCAGCGGCGCATAGGCATCTATCTCGCTTCGGATGCCCTCCTCGTCGAAGATCTTCTCGATGTGCAGCATCTCCTGGATCTGCCGGCGAATGCTCTGCTCGTCCTCGAACTGCACGCTGATGTGCTCACCCAGCCGCACGGTGCGCAACCGGCGGTGCGCGATCACCTGGGCTCGTTCGGTCTTGCGCACCTTCGCGTACGCCTCCAGTGTTATCAGGCTGTCAGGGGTGATGGTGGTCGCCATGGATCGCTCCTGTGGATCAAAGCCCATAGGCCAATCGGACCAGGCTCAGCGGGTGCTGCAGCTTCGCGGCAGGCAACTGGTTCACTTCCATCCCCTGGGCGATGTGATGCCCGGCGAGCGCGCAATCGGAACTGATGTAGTCGGGCTCGTTCCTGGCCATCGCCTTGAACACCGGCTTGCCGATCTTCATGGCAATCGGATGGGTGGGTGTCTTTACGCCGTACGTGCCGGCGTGGCCCGAGCAGCGCTCCACAGTGTTCAACTGAACCGTCACCTTCTGTCCGATGAGCTTGAGCATTTCCTCCGTCTTGCGGCCGATGTTCTGCACACGCCCGTGGCAGGGTATGTGGTAGCTCACCTTGCCGAGGTCGTTCTTGAAGTCTGTCTTCAGCAAGCCGTCTCGGTGGCGGGCAATGAAGTACTCGAAGGGATCGAACATCGCCTCCTTCACGGCCTGCGTATCCGCACATTTCGGGAACATGAGCGGAAGCTCCTGCTTGAACATCAGCGTGCAGCTCGGAATGGCCGACAAAATCGCCCAGCCCTCCTTCGCATAACGAGCAAGCAAGGGGATGTTGGCTTCCTTGTGCCTCGCCACCCCCTCCAGGTCGCCCAGTTCGAGCTTCGGCATGCCGCAGCACTTCTCCTTCTCGACAAGGGTGTAAGGAATGTCGTTGTGCTCCAGCAGCCGGATGAGGTCATGGCCGATGCCGGGCTCGTTGTAGTTCACGTAGCAGGTGGAGAAAATCGCCACCTTGCCAGGCGTGCGCTCTCCGTCCTTCACGGTGCCGTCGACGTTTTTCTTCGCGCTCCAGCGAAAGCGCTGGGTCGCCAGTTCCGGCAGCCACGCGTCGGGATGCACGTGCACGGCCTTGTCGAGGAGCTTTCGCGCCAGCCGGGTTCGGTTCAGTGCGTTGGCCGTTTGCACCACGACTGGAATTCCTGCGAACTGGCCATGCTTGTCGGTCGAGGCGAGGAATCGTTCCCCAGCCCCCACGCCACCCTGCTTGAACTTGATGGCCTTGGCGCGGAGCATGGTGTGCGGAAAATCCAGGTTCCACGGGTGCGGCGGCACATACGGGCACTTGGTCATGTAGCAGAGGTCGCACAGGTAGCACTGGTCGATGACTTTCCAGTAGTCCTTCTTGTCCACCCCGTGAACCTCGCCATCGGCGGTCGCGTCAACCAGATCGAACAGCGTGGGAAAAGAATGACACAGGCTGACGCACCGCCTGCAGCCGTGGCAGATATCGAACACGCGCTCCAGTTCCTTTAAGCACGCTGCCTCGTCGTAATACGTGGGGCTTTGCCAGTCGATGGCGTGGCGTGTGGGCGCTTCCAGGCTACCTTCACGGATCATGGTGTCCTCGTCGTGGCCAGCCTCCAACGCAGCGCCGTTGGGTGCGGAGATCGGGGAGCTCTGAACGAACAAGGGGCGCGCAGCCCCTCGTTGCATCGCATGTGTGTGTCCGGTCAGTCGACCAGCACGTCCAGCGCCTTCTGGTAGCGGTTCGCATGCGAACGCTCGGCTTTGGCGAGGGTTTCAAACCAGTCGGCGATCTCGTCGAAACCTTCGTCTCGCGCCTGCTTGGCCATTCCGGGGTACATGTCGGTGTATTCGTGAGTCTCGCCGGCCACGGCCGCCTTGAGATTGGCGCGGGTGGCGCCAATAGGCAGGCCCGTGGCCGGATCGCCTACAGCTTCCAGGATCTCGAGGTGACCGTGGGCGTGGCCGGTTTCACCTTCCGCCGTGGAGCGGAACAGCGCGGCGATGTCATTCTGGCCCTCGATGTCGGCCTTGTTCGCAAAGTAAAGATACCGGCGATTGGCCTGCGATTCGCCCGCAAAGGCGTCCTTCAGGTTCTGCTCGGTCTTCGATCCTTTCAAGCCCATCACAGTCTCCTTGCGGTAGCAGAGGAAGGAACGGCCGCCTGCGCCGCAGACGGCACATTGAAGACCGTAACGCAGCGCCTGCCGCGATGCCAATACAAAGCTTCAATGCACAGCATTGAATCGCACAATCCATCGAGGGTTAAGGATAGGTTCCCTGCGCCGAAGCCCATAAGAGGAATGGCGCCATGCACCCAATCAATGCCGCTCTTACGCCTTGCGCTAGAATTTGCGTCGCAGTGGGGGGGTAGCTCAGCTGGGAGAGCGTCGCGTTCGCAATGCGAAGGTCGGGAGTTCGATCCTCCTCCTCTCCACCACTGATACTGGCCTGACAGGATGTCAGGCTTTTTTTTGCGTCGACGGCTTCAACGTCCGTCATCTGCAAAGCGTTCGGCAAGAACGTAACTGTTGGTCCATTCCTTGCTCCTCCAGGCCAAGGCCACGAGGCTGCTTTGGCGAGCCACCGTGCCTAGCGCACGCTGTGCGGCAGCCGGGTCCACGGCCAACTTCTTCGTGCAGGCATTCGCCTTGCATAGCCTTGCCCATCAGGGGATCCCACTTCCTTATGGAAACAGACGTGCTTCAAGTCCTGGGCAAGGACCACGCCGTGATCGGCTGGCTGGCTGAACGCTTGGCATCAAGTCCACCCGGGCGTGCAAGGCGGATCGTTTTCAACGAGTTCTCACGCGCTCTGGGAGCGCATCTCGCGGTGATCGACCGTACGGTGCTCCCTGCGTTGCGCACTTGCGGCTGGCGGGGCGTGACCTCCGACCTGCTGAGCGGCCACATGGCCCTGAAGCGACAACTGGCCGAGGTGCTTACGCTGTCGCAGGAGAGTTCGGCGTTCGACGAGGCCAGTCGGCAGTTAGCCGAGCAGGTAGGGCAGCAAAGGCGCCGCGAGCAGGACAAGCTCCTGTCAGTGCTGCACGAATGCCTGGATGACAGTCAGCGCTCGATGCTGGCGCTCGATGCCGAACTGCACCTCACCAGCCTGCTGGGGCACACACCGGAGTCGTTCGAAAGCAGCGGCTTCGAAAGGGCAGCCGACGAACTCCTGGAGGAGGCCTACGTGGTGCTCCGCAGTCTTCCTGCCGGGCTGCCACTGGAGAGTGACCGCTGATGCTGGCGCCTGCGACGCCATTTCAATCGCCAAGGAGTTTCGCGATCAGCCTGAGCGCCACGTCAAGCTTGTAGGGCTTGCGAAGATAAGCGTCGTAGCTGTCGAAATGGTCGCGCACCGCCTCCTCGGGCAGACTGCTATTCATCACGATCTTCATGTCCCGCGTGTCGGGCGAGGCGCGCAGCGCTTGGCCCATCTGCGCTCCGCTCATGACCGGCATCATGTAGTCGAGCATCACCAGTTGCGGCCATACCTCGCGAACACGCGCGAGCCCTTGTTGACCGTTCGACGCGCAGACGGTGCGGTAGCCCTCCTCTTGCAGGATGAGGCTCAGCACCTCGGCACTGGCCAGTTCATCGTCGACGACCAAAATGGTCTTCACGCGCTGCCTCATGCAATCGTGCGGTTTGCGGCCGGGAAGCGACGTCAACTCCGCCACACGGGCGGGGATCTGCCACGCCCACAGCATCGCGTGTGCGTCCGAAATAAATGAGTCAGCAATTGGCATGCCCCGCCGACGATGCAGCCCCAAAATACAAACCCCTCCCGGACCTCAGCGGTGGGAGGGGTGGGCGGCTGACGCCGCCAGTTGGAACTCCGGAGGATTCGGCCCCAGGGTTCCCGGCGCGCAGAGACTGCGCCGTTCATGGTGCCTGCGTGCAGGCACCATGAACTTAAGCCAGCACGGTGTAAGGGTCAAGCCCGTTCATCGGGACAGATGCCAGGGACGAGGACATCCCCGTTCATCGAAGGCTCTATTTCAAGATGTCGTCCACGATCACCGTGGCGCGCTGCAGGATAGCGGCATCCATCGTGATCGGGCGGCCCCATTCGCGCTGCGTTTCACCGGGCCATTTGTGCGTGGCGTCCAGCCCCATCTTCCCGCCCAGTCCGCTGACTGGCGACGCAAAGTCCAGATAGTCAATGGGTGTGTGATCGACCAGCGTGGTATCGCGCACGGGATCCACGCGCGTTGTGATCGCCCACACTACTTCTGTCCAGCTGCGGATGTCGACGTCGTCGTCGGTGATCACAATGAACTTGGTGTACATGAACTGCCGCAGAAAGCTCCATAAGCCAAACATCAACCGCTTGGCGTGTCCTGCATAGCCCTTACGCATGCTGATGATCGCCATGCGGTAGCTGCATCCCTCCGGCGGCAGGTAGAAATCGACGATCTCGGGAAACTGCTTTTGCAGGATGGGGACGAACACCTCGTTGAGCGCGGCGCCAAGCACTGCCGGCTCGTCGGGGGGTTTGCCGGTGTAGGTGGAGTGGTAAATCGGATCCCGCCGAGACGTCATGCGGGTGATTTCGAGGACAGGGAACCAGTCCTGCTCGTTGTAGTAGCCGGTGTGGTCGCCGAACGGCCCCTCCAGGGCATACAGGTAGCCACCCTGCTCCTTCAACGGAACGCCGTACTCGCTTCGACCAGCGAAGCCCGGCGCTGCTGTCGGGATGGCACCTTCAAGGACGATTTCCGCGCTCGCAGGGACCTGCAACGCAAAGCCGGGTTCGCCCACCAATGTGTCCACGACTTCTGTTCGGCGTCCCCTCAGCAGGCCGGCGAACTGGTATTCGGACAGGGTATCGGGCACGGGCGTCACAGCCCCCAGGATGGTTGCAGGATCCGCCCCGAGCGCCACAGCAATCGGAAATGGTCGGCCTGGGTTCGCCATCGCGAAATCGCGGAAGTCCAGCGCGCCACCGCGGTGCGCCAACCATCGCATGATGACTTGGTGATGTGAAATCACCTGTTGCCGGTAGATGCCCAGGTTCTGCCGTCGGCGCGGCAGCGGAACCCCTTGCGGTCCGCGCGTCACCACCAGACCCCACGTGATGAGCGGCCCCGCGTCACCGGGCCAGCACGTCTGCACTGGCAGCATCCCGAGATCGACGTCGCCGGCCTCATACACCAACTCTTGGCAGGCGGCCCTTGAGGCGAGCGCGGGCTTCATGTCCCACAGCGCCTTGGCCATCTGCAGCAGCCGGCCACCGTCGCGAAGCCCACGGGGCGGCTCGGGCTCCTTCAGGTTGGCCAGCATGCGGCCAATCTCCTTCAGCTCGGCTGGCTCGGCAGCGCCCATGCCCATCGCTACCCTTCCCGGGGTGCCGAACAGGTTGGTCAGCACAGGAATCCGGTAACCGACCGGCTGCTGGAACAGCAGCGCCGGGCCGCTGGAACGCAGCACCAGGTCGCTCACCGCCGTCATTTCGAGCTTCGTCGACACCGGCCTTTCAATCCGTCTCAGCTCGCCAGCAGACTCGAGTCCCGACAGAAAATCTCGCAAATCGCGATACTTCATATATAAAAGTATTAGAAACGGATTTCATAACCTTGACCGGTTATGAAATGGGTTCCTAGAATGCGCGCGTCCCTGGCTCACCAGGGATAACCCGCGCCCCGCATTGAGTGGAATGAAGGGGGCGCAACGCTGCAAAGGCCAGCGCAGGTGCACAGTACGGTCCGTTGTGCCCTGCCGCGGCCAATTATCACCGTCGCTCCGGGCCCTCCATCGCGCTTCACTGCGCCCGGGAGGTCGCGGGGGACGCATGACGAAAGGAACGTGATGACAGCGCTTCGCCGTCTTGCTGCGCGAGCCCGCCACCTTGCGGGCGCCTGCTCGGAATGCGCAGGCATCTTCTTGCGCGACGTGGGCCACGGGCTACTGGAAGTCAGCCACAACACGCTCGCGCTCCTGGGCTTGGTAGCCCTGGGCTCGATCCTTTTCATCGGAGGTCGCCCCGAACTGCGCGAGGCCATCGAGATCCACGCGCTGAGCTGGCTACAGGCCCGGCAGGAAGCTCGCACTGACCCGGCAGAACTGATAGCGGCTCAACTGGCCGAGCCGGATGCCGTCGCGCGGGCCACAGCAGCCAACCCCAAAGAACTGAGCCGGCAGCAAGCGGCTGTCGCGCACTGGCTCGCCCGCCGCTACCGTGTCGCCCCGGAACCGGTCAGCCGTCTGGTGAAGGAAGCATGGATGGTGGGAGGGCGCGTGGGGCTGGACCCCACGCTGCTCCTGGCGATCATGGCTATCGAGTCGAGCTTCAACCCGTTTGCACAAAGCGCCGTGGGCGCCCAGGGGCTGATGCAAGTGATGACCCGTGTGCATGACGACAAATACCAACCCTTCGGTGGAAATTTCGCCGCCTTCGACCCCGTGACCAATCTGCGTGTCGGTGCCCAGGTCCTCAAGGAGTGCATCAACCGTGCGGGAAGCCTCGAGGGGGGCCTGAAGTACTACGTCGGCGCGAGCAATCTGCCCGATGACGGCGGCTACGCGGTCAAGGTGCTCGCCGAGCAGAGCCACCTACGGATGGTTGCCGGTGGTAAGTTGGTCGCCAGTAACGCACCGCGTGTACTGCCTGTGGCGTCTGGCGCCAACCCGGACCCCGCGGCTGAAGCGATCCCGGCGAAGGCTGAGGACGACAAGCCCACTTCCGAGCAGATCGCACTGCGCACCGGGCGCGCAGCCTGAGCACTGCGCGGTAGCGACAGTCGCCGCTGAGGGACGCACGCTGAAGTTAAACTCGCCGCTCTGCGCAACTGGCGATGGGGCCCGGGAGTTCACACTCTCGGCCTGAGGTGGAGAACCACCGGGAAGCGCGGACGGCTTTGCTCCATTGGATAAACGCCGTTTGAGCCGTTCGCCTGGGCAGCCTGCCGGACGAGGTGTGCGCCGCACGCGCCGCGTCGCGGGCCATGCGCTGACGAGGACTCCCAACATGTTTGACCGTACGCAATCCACCATCGCCAACGTGGACCCCGAGATCTGGTCCGCGATCGAGCGCGAGAACCGCCGGCAGGAAGAGCACATCGAACTCATCGCCTCGGAGAACTACGCTTCTCCAGCGGTGATGGCGGCACAGGGCACGCAACTCACCAACAAGTACGCCGAGGGCTACCCCGGCAAGCGTTACTACGGCGGCTGCGAGTTCGTCGACGTCGTGGAGCAACTCGCCATTGATCGGCTGAAACAGCTGTTCGGTGCGGAGCACGCCAACGTACAGCCCAACTCGGGCTCACAGGCCAACCAGGGCGTGTTTTTCGGCCTGCTGCAGCCGGGCGACACCATCATGGGCATGAGCCTGGCCGAGGGCGGCCATCTGACGCACGGCATGCCGCTGAACATGAGCGGCAAGTGGTTCAAGGTCGTCAGCTACGGGCTCGATGCCCACGAGGCGATCGACTACGCGCAAATGGAGCGCCTCGCGCACGAACATAAGCCGCGGATCATCATCGCCGGCGCATCGGCCTACAGCCTGCGCATCGACTTCGAGCGCTTCTCGCAGGTCGCCAAGGCCGTAGGCGCCTATTTCATGGTCGACATGGCACATTACGCGGGGCTCATCGCCGCCGGGGTCTACCCCAACCCAGTCCCCTTCGCCGACGTGGTGACCTCCACCACCCACAAGAGTCTGCGCGGGCCGCGCGGAGGCTTCATCCTCATGAAGGACCACGTCGCGAAAGCCATCAACAGCGCGATCTTCCCCGGTATCCAGGGCGGGCCGCTGATGCACGTCATCGCGGCCAAGGCGGTGGCCTTCAAGGAAGCCTTGTCGCCCGAGTTCAAGGCGTACCAGCAACAGGTGGTGAAGAACGCCGCCGCCATGGCCGAGACGCTCGCCGCGCGCGGCTTGCGCATCGTCAGCGGGCGTACCGAGAGCCATGTGATGCTGGTGGATTTGCGACCCAAGGGGCTGACGGGCAAGGAGGCGGAGGCAGTACTGCAGCAGGCGCATATCACCTGCAACAAGAACGGCATTCCGAATGACCCGCAAAAACCCATGATCACCAGCGGCATTCGGCTCGGCTCGCCCGCGATGACGACTCGCGGCTTCAAGGACGAGCAGGCCCGCGCCACGGCTCACCTCGTGGCTGATGTGCTGGACCGGCCTCACGACGAGGCCAACATCGCGGCAGTGCGCGAAAACGTGGCTGCGCTCACGCGCGATTTCCCCGTCTACGGCTGACGCAAGCGGGCGGCCCCGGCCAGCTGAGGAGTCCGGCGGACCGCCCTTTCAAGCCAGATGCGTTGCCCCTTCTGCAGCCACCATGAAACCCAGGTCGTCGAGACGCGCGAGTCCGACGAGGGCGATGTGGTGCGTCGCCGGCGCCGCTGCCAGGGTTGCGACAAGCGTTTCACCACCTATGAGCGCGCCGAGATCGCACTGCCCTCGTTAGTGAAGAAGGACGGCACGCGTGCCGAGTTCGATACCGCCAAACTGCGTGCCTCCATGGCACTGGCGCTTCGTAAGCGGCCGGTGAGTGTCGAGCAGATCGATGCGGCCGTGGAACGCATCCAGGACAAGCTGCTCAACAGCGGGGCGCGCGAGGTGCCCTCATCTCGCTTGGGTGAACTCGTGATGCGCGAACTCAAGCGCATCGACAAGGTGGCCTACGTGCGCTTCGCCTCGGTGTACCGCAGCTTCGAGGACGTGGACGAGTTCAGACAACTCATCCGCGACATCTGAAGGCCAAGTTCCAGTAGGAACGAAGCCCGCCATCGCGGCCCGTGCAGCCTCCACCGGCAATCCTTGTTCGGGAAAGTCACCAGACGATATTCGCGCTTGAACTGCTCAGCGCGACTCGCGGCGGCCGCCTGCAGACTGCCCGGCATGACGGGAGAAGCATGGGGCAGGTTGCCGACGCGGTAGGGCACAGACCTCAAATCTGCACCCGTGTTCCCAGTTCCACCACCGCGTTGTCCGGCAACCGGAAGAACTCCACCACCCCACTGGCGTTGCGGCTCATCGCGGCGAACAGCCTTTCGCGCCAGTTCGCCATGCCGCTGCCCGGGGCGGGCACCACCGTCTCGCGGCTGAGGAAATAGCTGGTCTCGAACACGGGCACGTGCAGCCCCTTCGGCTCGGTGAGCGCCAGCGCCTTCGGCACATCGGGTACGTCCATGAAACCAAAGTTCAGCGTGACACGCCAGAAACCGTGCCCCAACTCGTGCACCTCGACACGCTCATGCACCGGTACCCAGGGCACCTCGTGGAACACCACCGTCAGGATGACATTTCGCCGGTGCAGCACCTGGTTGTGCTTGAGGTTGTGCAGCAGCGCCTGCGGCACCGTGGCCGGGTCTGCCACCAGGTAGACCGCCGTGCGCTCGGCCCGGCCGAGGGAAGACGTGTCGAGGCCCATCATGAACGGCTCGAGCGCCACGCCGTCGCGGCGGATGCTGTCGAGCAACAGAGCACGGCCCCGCGCCCAGGTGCTCATCACGCCGAAGAGCACCAGGCCCAGCGCCAGTGGGAACCAGCCGCCATCGAAGAACTTCACGGCGCATCCCGCCACCAGCAAGGCGTCGATGGCCAGGAAGAAGATCGTCGCCCCCACGGCCACCGGCGCCGGCATGCGCCACCCTTCGCGCACGACGAAATAGGTGAGCGCCGTGGTGATCATCATTGTCAGCGTGACAGCGATGCCGTAAGCCCCCGCCAACGCCGACGAACTGCCGAAGAACAGCACCGCGGCCACCACGCCGGCCAACAGCATCCAGTTGACCGAGGGGATGTAGATCTGGCCCACCTCGCGCGCCGATGTGTTTCGCACCGTCATGCGAGGCAGGAAGCCGAGTTGGATGGCCTGCTTTGTCATGGAGTAGGCCCCGGAGATCACGGCCTGCGAGGCGATGATCGCGGCCAGCGTCGCGAGCACGAGCGCAGGCAGTACCCACGCGTCGGGAAACAGCCTGTAGAACGGGTTCTCGATGGCCGAGGGGTCGCCCATCAGCAGAGCCCCTTGCCCCATGTAGTTGAGCGCCAGCCCCGGAAGCACGAGGCCGATCCACGCCAGGCGGATGGGCCGGCGGCCGAAGTGCCCCATGTCGGCGTACAGCGCTTCAGCCCCGGTGATCGCCAGCACGATGGCGCCCACGGCGACGAACGCCTGCCAGCCGCGCCCGGCCAGGAAGTCCAGCGCATGCACCGGGTTCAGCGCCGCCAGGATGGCCGGCTGCTGCGCGATGTGCTGCACGCCCGTCACGCCCAGCATGACGAACCACAGCACGATGACCGGCCCGAAGAACCGGCCGACAAAGGCCGTGCCGAAACGCTGCACCAGGAACAGGCCGGCCAAGATGGCCACGCTGATCGGTACGACATAGGGTTTGAGCTCGGGCGTCATCAGTTCCAGCCCTTCCATCGCGCCCAGCACCGAGATGGCCGGCGTGATGATGCTGTCGCCGTAGAACAGCGTGGCGCCGAACACCCCCAGCAGCAGCAACGCGCCGCACAGCCGGGGCCGTCGGCCCACCGCATGCGCGGCCAGCGCCGTGAGGGCCAGGCCGCCGCCCTCGCCGCGGTTGTCGGCGCGAAGGATGAGGATGACGTACTTCAGCGTCACCACCAGCATCAAGGCCCAGAAGATGGCCGAGACCGCACCGACAAGGTGGCGGGCATCCAGCGGGACACCCGTGGCCGGGGAGAAGATCTCCTTGACGGTATAGAGCGGGCTGGTCCCGATGTCGCCGTAGACGACGCCGATGGCCCCCAAGGTGAGTGCCGCGAGGCCCTGACCGCGCGGCGATTGGACGGTGGCGGAAACCGCCGGGGCGGCGATGCTGTCGGCGCTCATCGTTCGAAGGCATGAAGTCTCGATGCCGTGAGCGTGCGCCGCAGCGCATCAGGAACGCATAAGGAAGGCTCAGGCCGCCGGCTCCGCGAGCCGATACCCCACACCAGGCTCGGTGAGAAGCAGCTGCGGGTCTGCCGGCTCGGCTTCGAGCTTGGCGCGCAGCTGGCCCATGTACAGCCGCAGGTAGTGCGTGTGCTCGGTGTACTCGGGGCCCCACACGTCGTGGAGCAGTTGCCTGTGTGTGACCACCTGGCCCGCGCTGCGCACCAGGCGCGCCAGCAACTTGAACTCGGTGGGCGTGAGGTGCACCTCAGCCTCGTGGCTCAGCACACGGCGTGACTCGAGGTCCACGTTGATGCCGGCATGCTCGTAGCGCGTGACGGCCGCCTTCAGCATCGTGCCCCGGTGGCGCAGCGCCACCCGCATGCGCGCCAGCAGCTCGCCCAGGCTGAAGGGCTTGACGAGGTAGTCGTCGGCGCCTGCATCGAGCAACCGGATCTTCGGATCTTCGCCGTGCCGCGCCGAGATCACGATGACTGGCGTGCCGCGCTCGCGCCGCAGCGCGGCCAGGAGGCTTTCGCCATCGCCGTCGGGCAGGCCGAGGTCGAGCAGCACGATGTCGATGCTGCCGCTGTCGCGCGCGTGGGCCACAAGCGTGCGCGCATCGACCAGGCTTGCCGCAGCATGCACGCGATAGCCCTCCACGACCAGCGCCTCGCGCAGCGTGGCGCGCAGCTCGCGGTCGTCTTCCACCAGCAGCACCGTGAGGCTCATGGCGCCGGCTCGCCGGGCTGCGGGCCAGGCTGCGGTGCGTTCTGCACCAGTAGCCAAAGCTCGAATGCCGCACCGCCATGTCCGCGTGCGCGCAGGCGAAGCTCGCCGCCATGCGCCCGGGCAATCGCACGGCACACGGCGAGTCCCACCCCGGCGCCAGGCCGGGACGGCAAGTCGCCGGCATTCGCGGCGGCATGACCTCGGTGGAACGGCTCGAACACCCGCTCTCGCATCTGAAGCGGCACGCCAGGGCCGCGGTCGCGCACCGCGATCACGCAATGCCCGCCGATACGCCGGGCGACCAGTTCTACCAGCGCGGTATCGCCACCGTACTTGAGCGCGTTGTCCACGAGGTTGTCGAGCAGCTGCACCAGCAGCACCGCGTCGCAGCGAAGCAAGGGCAGATCCGGCTCTACGCGGGCGCGCACGCGCCGGTCAGGATGGCGCTGGCGGACGTGCCGCATGGCGGTGCCGACGACTTCCTCAGCGGATTCCCAGTCGAGATGGAGCGCCACGCCAGGCGTGTCCAGGCGCGCCAGCTGCAAGGTGTTGTCGGTCAGCCGCGAGAGCTGAGCGGCCTCGTCGACTATCGTGGCGGCCAGGCGTCGCCGCTGCTCGGGCGAGAGTCTGTCGGCCTGGTCGTGCAGCGAGCAAGCCGCGCCCACGATGGTGGCCAGCGGCGTGCGGTGATCGTGCGCGATGGCCGCCAGCAGAGTGTTGCGCAGCGCCTGGGTCTGGGCCGCTTCGCGGGAGCGCATGGCGATGCGCAGGGCCTCGGCACGGTCCACCGCCGCGCCCATCTGGTCGCACAGCGCCTGCGCATGTTCACGCGTGAGGCGGTCAGCCGCCACCACCGAGTCGGGCAGACGGATCAACGCTGCGCCCACGCTGGCACGCAGGCTTCGCATCGGCAGGTACCAGGCGGGTTGTTCCTCGTGCCGGCCGGTGCCCGGACCCATGGCCTGGTTTTCACGCGCACTGAGCCGCAGGCCGGCCATTTCGTCGGACGCGGCGTCTCCAACGACTTGCTCCGCGCCCTCGCCTTCAAGCCACAGCAGCGCGACCAGCCCGCCGCCGAGCCGCGCGAGTGCCTCCTGCAGTTGCGGCGCGCGAGTGCGAGGCTCGTCGGCCTCTCGCAGCGCCTCCCCCATGGCCCGCAACTGCTCGGCCTGCAAGGCGTGCCGGCGCTCCTCGGCGGCGAGCCGGTGCTGGCGTGCCATCAACAGTGCAACGATCCAGCTGACGCCCAGCATGGTGGCCAGCAGCAGGGTGTGCTGGTGCAGATCGACGGCCAGTGTGCCGCGTGGCGGCACCACGGCGAAGTTGAACGCCAGAACCGCCAGCGCGCTGGCCACCACCGAGGCCCAGGGCGTTAGCCACACCGATGCGACGGCAGAAACCAGTACGAGGATGAGCGCCTCGTTGGCGAGATCCAATCTTTCGTCGAGTACAAGCAAGGCCGCCGCGCCGAGCAGCCACACGGCAGCGGCCAGCGACCAGCGTGGCAGCGACAGGCTGTCGTGGGTTGGGGCCCGAAATTCCATCCTGGCAAACGTAGCACGGGCGGCATCAGGAAATCATCAGCGCCGACATGCCGCGCCGCGGCAGCGTGGCAGACTCGCACGAAGACCAGCCACGCGAGATGTCCTTCCCTGAAAACGAGCGGGATAGACAGCTCTCACCAAGCCTGCGATGAACCGCGCCGAGCGCCGTTTTTATGCCGCCTGGATCCTGGCCAACGCGCGGGCCGAAGGGTTGGGCTTGTCCAGCACGCTGCTGCTCGCGCATTTCGCGGCCGGTGTGCTGAAGGCCGCGGCGCCGGGGGCGGGCTCCATCCTCGCGGGCGCCGTACTCGCCGTCGTGCTGGGCACGCTGCTGGAAGGCACGCTGGTGGGCTATGCGCAAGCCCACGTTCTGACCGCGCGCCTGAAGCTGAGTGCGGGGCGGTGGATCGCCGCCACCTCGCTCGGCGCCGGCATCGCCTGGGCCTTGGGCATGGCGCCGGGCACCGCCGCTGCACTGCAAGGATTGTCGGCGGGCGCCACGGCGGGTGCGTCGCCGGCCGATCTGTCCATAGGAGCAGTGCTGCTGTTCGCAACGCTCCTTGGTGCGCTGCTCGGCCCGGTGTTGGCGCTGCCGCAGTGGCGAGTGCTGCGCACGCGTGTGCCGGGCGCCTGGCGCTGGCTGCCAGCCAATGCTTTTGCTTGGGCGGCGGGCCTGGCGATCGTGTTCGCGGGCATGCACCAGGTGGTGTGGAGCCGCGGCCTGCCGGCGACGCTGGACGCGGTGTTCACCATCTGCACGCTGGCCGGCGGGGCCGTCGGCACGCTGCATGGCTGGGTCCTCGTGCGCCTGCTGCGCGATGCCGAAGCCGCTTCGGGAAATGGCTTCCGGTTCGACGAACGTTCGGGCACCGCGGCCCGCCCCTGACCTATCGCAGGCCGCGTCCCTGCCGATTGATTCTTGGCCCCGCCCGGCGCAGCATGCTGGCTGGCGGGTCTGTGGTTCATAGGCGTTTCACACAGGAGACGATCGTGAAGACCGATGTCGAATTGAAGAAGGATGTGGCAGACGAGCTGTCCTGGGACCCTGCCATGCGGTCCACCGCGATCGGCGTGGCCGTGAGGGACGGCGTGGTCACGCTCACGGGCGTCGCCTGGTCTGCGCCGGTGTGCGCGGGGTGATCAACGAGCTGGCCATCGAATGAGCGCCGGGGGGTGACGCATGAGCCAAGCCCACACCAACCTTGCCTACGCGCCGCGCGGCGTGGGTTTGCTCTATGCCGCGCTGTGGTTCGCGCAGGAAGAGCACATCTATGGCTGGTTCATCGGGTCGAAGAACGGCGGCCACCTCGCCAGCTACTTCATGCTGCAGGACTACTTCTCGCTGCGAGAGACGCACCTCTTCCTCTCCAGCGAGGACGACGTCTACGGCGCGTGGGTCGACGTGCGCGCCGGCGGCGACCTGGCGCTGCCCCATCCACCCCCGGTGCCCGAGGCGGTGGCGCACGAACATAACCGCCTGCAAGTCCACATCGTGCGCCACTGGCTGTTCTTCGACGACGACGACGGCGCGCTCGACGAAGCCTATGCACTGCGCGCACGGGAACTGCCGGTGCGCCACGTGAACATACGCGCCGCTCGGCTGGACAAGCTGCGCACCGGCGCGGCCGTGTGGCGCTACGACTCCCCGAACGCCGACATGAACGTGCTGCTGCACCTGTCGAAGCGGTGGCCGCTCGATTACGAGGCCGAGCCCAGCCTGAGTTGACATGTCGCGAACGAGATCGACGACGAGGCGGTGGTCGCCAAGCTGGAAGACAGCGTGCTCAAGATGGCGTTGCCCAAGCGCGACGGCAACGCGCGCGCAGCATCTCTCGATCCAGTAGCGACCGGGCTTCGATCAGCCGCCCCGGCGTCCCGCGCGGCGGCTCACGATGTTTCATGAACGGCGCTGGCCTTGAGCCATTGCCCGCACACCGCGGCCACGTCGAAGGGCTGCCGTGTGTCGACCTCGATGGCGTGGCGCTGCTCGGCCTCGGTCAGCGCCTCCTGAAACCCCAGCTGGCGTTCGAGCACCGCCAGGTCGGCCTCCGAGGCATCGCGCTGCCCTGCGGGCCGGCGTTTGATGCGGCGGCGCAATTCGGCCGTGTCGGCGCGGCAATGCACGATCGTGTAGGGCACGCGCAGCTCGCGAGCGAGCTGTTCGAAATCGGCGCGTTCGTGGCGGCGCAGGAATGCGGCGTCGACGATCGTCGGAAAGCCGGCCTGCAGCGACTGCCTGGCCTTGTCGCTCAGCGCGGCATAGGTCTTGGCGGTGGCTTCGGCGCCGTAGATGACTTCCGGACCGAGGCGATCCGACCGCTCCAGCGGACGCAGGCCGAACAGCCGCTTGCGCTCCACATCAGAGCGCACGCGAATGGCGCCCGCATTTTCGAGCAGGCGCTGCGTCACGAAGGTCTTGCCTGAACCCGACACGCCGTGCGTGACGATGAGCCGCGCATCGCCCGGCTCGGCGAGCTGGTGGGCCAACGCGAGATAGTCAGGCGCGTGCTCGGCCGGTCGCAACCGCGCCACCAGGGCGCGCACCATGGCGCGGTAGACCAGGTAGCCCGGCAGCACCGCCAAGCCGACGTGGTCTCCGGTGCGCTCCAGCCAACCGTCCAGGAAGCGGAACGCGAGATCACGGCGTGCGTGAGCCATGAAATCCATGGCCGCGAAGGCAGCGTCGCTCATCACGTCGATCCAACGCAACTGCGGGTCGAACTCGATGCAGTCGAAGGCGACGACCTCCTGATCGTCCAGCAGCGTGGCATTGGCGAGGTGCAGGTCGCCATGGCCTTCGCGCACGTGGCCGGCCTGGCGCCGCTCTTGCCACACGGCACGCAGCGCCGGCGCCTGTGCCTCCAGCCAGTGGCGCAAATGCGAGAGCGCCGGCACGCCGTCGTGCTGCTCCAGGGCCTGCAGCACCTGCAGCGTGGTCGACTCGATGAGCTGCGGCGTGCCGAACGTGCTGGATGCGCTCGCCACCGGCGCCGCGAGATGGAACTCGGCGATGAGCTCGGCGAAGCGGTCCACGTGCGAGGTCTCCAGGCGCCCGGCCGCAAGCCGTTCGGTGAACAGCCCACCGGCCGGGAAGCGCCGCATGCGAACGGCGTAGTCGATAGGCTCACCAACCGCCAGGCTGGGCCGCGAAGGCGTTCCCGTGACGGGCAGCACGTCGATGTACAGACCCGGCGCAAGGCGCCGGTTGAGCCGCAACTCTTCCTCGCACGCGTGGCGGCGCGTATCGCGAGTGCTGAAGTCCACGAAGCCCAGCTTGACCGGCTTCTTCACCTTGTAGGCGAGCGGGCCGCACAACAGCACCCATGAGATGTGCGTCTCGATGAAGTCAACCTTTTCGTTCGGGTCGTCGCGATGAAGCAGCTGCTGGAGCGCTTCGATACGCACGCCGGGCATGGAGGATGACATGGCCCGGATGATGCGACGCGCTCGGAAACCGCGTTTGATTAAAAGACATGGCTTGGCCGGGTGGCGAACCGTTTCGCGTAACTGCGTCTGCCTCTTCGCCAATGGAGGCGCGGCGCCGCGCACTGCCTTGGCTCTTACGCCTCGTTTAAGGCGACTTCCTTAAGCTAGGTCCGGCCGCTGTCACGCGCTGCCGGGAAGCCCGGGTGCGCGATCCGCCTGCGGCTTTTCGTGCGCCGACCACACGCGTGCCGGCGAACACCAAACCAATCTACAGAGTTTCATGAAGCTTCGTTTCTTGCTTGCCCGCTCGCTGGTTGTTGCCACGCTGTGCCCGCCCTTCGCTTTCGCGGCGTCCCCCGCCGCGCACTGGGAGTACCGCGGTGAGCACGGCACCGCGCACTGGGCCCGGCTGGCCCCTGACTACGCCACCTGTGCTGCGGGCCATGCCCAATCGCCGATAGACATTCGCCACGCGAAAACGGCCGCGCTGCCGGCGCTGGCCTTCTCCTATGGCCGGGTCGCGCCGGCCATCGTCAACAACGGCCACACCATCCAGGTGACCGTGCCGCCGGGCCAGTTTCTGCAAGTCGGCGAGCGACGATATGAGCTGCTCCAGTTCCACTTCCACACGCCCAGCGAAGAGCGCATCGGTGGCCGGGCGAGCGCGATGGTGGCGCACTTCGTTCATCGTGACGCCGAAGGCAAGCTGGGCGTCGTGGCGGCGCTCATCGAGCCGGGCAAGCCGAACCCGGGCTTCGAAAAAGTGATGTCGCATCTGCCTGCGCATGCCGGTGAAACGCTCACCGTCGAAGGCCTGGAACTCGATCTTGCTGGCCTGCTGCCCACCGAGCGCCGCTACTACGACTTCGAAGGGTCACTGACCACCCCGCCGTGCTCCGAGGGCGTGCACTGGATGGTGCTGGCGCAGCCGGTCACCGTCTCGCGCGAGGCGCTGCGGCGCTTTCGGCGCTTGTATCTGGCGAACGCGCGGCCGGTGCAGCCCACGAACGGCCGCGAGATCCGCGTTTCGCAGTAGCGCGCTGAAGCCCTGGAATGGGCGGTGAGGGACGTGCCAGCCTTGGGCGAACAGCACCGCCGATCTCGGGTTTCAGCGGACTACGCGCTTCAGCTGCGTTTCAGCCGGCGCTGCTGCAATCGGGACGATGTGCGATGCCCCCCCGCCGCTCCTGTGTTTTCCACCGACGATCCCGGCCACCGTGGAGCAGGTGGCGCTGGGGGCCTCGCCTGCTCTGCACCGACCACGTGCTCGCCCGCCTGATCGGCTTGCTGCAGGCGAACGCGAGCGAGGTCGATACAGCGACCACGGCGGTGAAGCGCTCACGCGCAATGACACCATGCCGTTCCATGGCATAGGGCTAGCCCACAATCCACCTCCTCAGGGACCAACGAAAGCGCGGCGCGCGCACCCGACGAATACAGGCGCCCGCGAAGCACGGCGCTCCCCAAGCCGCCGTGCCGCATGAAGTCGAGGTGTGCGATGGACCTTTCCCGCTGCGGGCGCCCGCGAGGGAGCCGCTCATGAGCGAGCTTTATGTGGCACTCCTGTCGTGGGCCATCACGCTATCGGGCTACCCGGCGCCGGCACGGCCGCCGACAGTGATCAAGCAACCCCATTCCTTCTTTGTCGAGAGGGCCTGCAACGGCCGCGAATGCAAGGTGCTCGGCTGGTACGCCGGCGGCAACAAGATCTACATCGACGAGCGGCTCGATCCTGAAAAGAACCTGCTAGCCAGCTCGATCGTGGTGCACGAGATGGTCCACTACCTTCAAAGCGTGGCGCGCGGCGACGACACCCTGACCAACGGCGCGGCCTTCGGGGCCACCCCGAGCTGCGAGCAGTTCCTGCGCTGGGAACGCGAAGCTTACGGCGCGCAGCGCGAGTACATCCTGCGCTATGGCGCATACCTTCCGGTCGGCTTGTCGATGTCGCATGCCTACTGCGAGCCGTCGACGCCGCCTGAGGCCAAGCCACGCTGATCCCCCTGTGCGCCGCGAAATAATCGCGCCATGCGAGATCTCCTTGACGCTGCCGCTCAGCTGGCTGTTCGTTACTTGGAAGGGCTGGACCAGCGTCCCGTGGCGCCCACGCCCGAGGCACTGGCGCGCCTGGCCGAGCTGAACGAGCCCCTGCCCGCGCAACCCCAACCTGCCCTGGAAACCCTGCACAAGCTCGACGAGATAGGCTCGCCGGCGGCCATGGGCAGCGCTGGCGGGCGTTTCTTCGGCTTCGTGACCGGCGGCGCGCTGCCCGCGAGCGTGGCCAGCCATTGGCTTGCCACCGCGTGGGACCAGAACGCGGCGCTGCACTTTGCCGCGCCGGCTGCCGCCGCCATTGAAGCGACGGCGCTGCGCTGGACGCTCGACGTGCTGGGCTTGCCACCAGGCGCAGGCGGCGCATTTGTCACGGGCGCCACCATGGCCAATGCCACCGCGCTGGCCGCGGCCCGCGATGCGGTGCTGCGCCGTGCAGGCTGGCATGTGGAAGCTGACGGCCTGTTCGGCGCACCGCCCGTCACGGTGGTCGTCGGGGCGGAGGTTCATCCCACGCTCATTAAGGCCCTGGGTCTGCTCGGCCTGGGTCGCAAACGCGTGCTGACCGTGCCCGTGGACGGCCAGGGCCGCATGCGCGCCGATGCCCTGCCACCGCTCAGCGGCCCGGCCATCGTGTGCCTGCAGGCGGGCAACGTGAACACCGGCGCGTTCGATCCTTTCGAAAACATCGTCGATGCGGCTCATGCGGCCGGCGCCTGGGTGCATGTGGATGGCGCGTTCGGCTTGTGGGCGGCGGCCAGCCCCGCACTGGCGCCGCTCGTGCAGGGCGCCGGGCGTGCCGACTCCTGGGCCACCGACGCACACAAGTGGCTCAACGTGCCTTACGACAGCGGCTTGGCCCTGGTGCGCGACCCGGCGGACCTGCGCGCCGCCATGTCGATCTCCGCCGACTACCTGCCGGCGGCCGGAGGCCTGCGCGATCCTTCCGACTTCACCCCCGAGCTGTCGCGCCGCGCGCGCGGCGTGGACGTGTGGGCCGCGTTGCGCACCCTCGGGCGCAGCGGGCTGGCCGATCTGGTGGAGCGCTGCTGCCGGCATGCACGCCGCTTCGCGCAGGAGTTGCAGGCGGACGGCGCCGAGATACTCAACGAGGTGGTGCTGAACCAGGTGCTGGTGAGCTTCGGCGATGCCGACACCACGCTCGCGGTCATCGCCGGCCTGCAAGCGGAGGGTACTTGCTGGTGCGGCCCGACGCGCTGGCAAGGGCACACGGCGATGCGCATCAGCGTGAGTTCTTGGGCCACAACCGATGATGATGTGACTCGCAGCCTGGACGCGATGCGACGGGTGGTGGCGCGGGGGTGAGCCGTCACGAGCTGACGTTCACCGGCGTCACCTTCGACCGCTTCGATTTCAGCCAGTGCTCGTGGAGGTTAAGGCGAGGCACGACCAGTTCTTTTGGCAATGGACTTGACTACCTCGGGAGTTCCTTGGGAGTCCATGTAAAGGGTTAGGTTTCCCTCTTGGTTGGACCATAGTCGTGGCCAGCGTGTCGAGAGAAGTTGTTGGCGAAGGCGCTGATGCTCTCAAACATCGTGTCAGCTCCGAACGCCTTTGCGGCGAACGAGAACGCAAGGATCCCTCGGTAGAAGTAGTTCCAGAGGTCGTCGCGATGCTCATCGTGTCGCTCAGTTCCCTTCATACCGCTGAGGTGGAAGCGCGGCGGATTGCCGCCGTACATGTCCATGATTTGTGGCGATGCGGCATGCACATAGCCTGAGTAGGTCTTGCTGATCTGGCGAGTGACTTCGACACCGCGACTCGGGTTTGCGGCGGCACCTCCCATGGTGGCGATGTATGCCCTGATCTTCTTGCGCGGAACCATCGGCCGATCTTGAGCTCCGGGCCTCCCCGTCGTGGGATCGAAATCCTCTTCGTAGAAGGCGCTCAAATAGCGCTCGTGCAAGGGGGTCGACTTGCCAAAAATAACTCCAAAGGACAGGAACGTGATGTCTTCCTGAAGTTCATCCAGCACCCGCTGCAGGGCAGCCTGTTCTTGGACAAATCCGTGGTCGAACAGCAGGCAGGCGCCACGGAGTGTCGTCACGTAGCGCGCCAGCTTCTGGACAAGGGCTTGGTGAACCGTCTTCTCGACGTACCTGTATACGAACGAGTCCGCAAACGGCACGCGTTGCGGCTGTGCAACGTTGCGAGCAAGCTCGTGCACGGTCGCACTCATGTTGCGGAGGGCGGTGACGTACAGCGATTCGGACATCCGGAAACCTCTAGAATTCCTTGCTACCAATGGTGCTCTTGAACACCGCCTCTTCTGGATTCTGAATTGCAGACAGGATGTTCTCTGCGACCTTCTCGATTAGTTTGTTTCCCCAGAACGGATCGCTCATGTCGTAATAGATGACGCGAATGTGCTGAAGATCGAAAGGTACGTCGTCTTCCTTGGCAGAGACCAACACCACGGGCTTCTTCATGGCGTGGGCCAAACCCAATTCATAGAAGACATTTGGATTACGCGTCGTCAGCTCCGCGACCAAGACTTTGGCCGCATTGATGCCGCTCCACACCTGATCCATGATTTTGCCCGTCGCAAAAATTTCGGCGTCTGCACGAACCGGGCGAAGCCCCGCTTTTTCGATTGCTGGCCTGTAAATTTTCTCGTAGTATTCGCCGAGCGGCGAAGCGAATGGCTGCATCACAAAACAGGAATCGTTGACTCCGACGATTGTGGCCTTCTCGAGCTTCTTTAGTCGGTCGGATACTGGAGGCCCTGCGGCATCACCGCCAGCTACGTCGGTGATTCTTATTTTGTCGCCGTGCTTTGAGATCAGCTCTGCGGTTTCTAGTGACTCCAGGAAGACCTGCTTGAATTCTTGGAAGCTGTCGGAAGGCACCTTGTACGTTTCGACCACCGTGTTCCGAAGGAACTGGTCATCCGGAAGATTCTCTCCACGATAGTGCTGGTACACCTCCGAGATTTCTGGCGCGCGCATTACTGCTTGGCGATAACCATCAATGGTGTCGGTCGGTGACTGTGGGCGCAGGACCTTTTTGGCTAGTGCTGATGGCTGAATATGCCCGGCCTCTGGCTGCTCCAAGAAGCCGTACTTGAGGGCTGAGCTAATTTCAACGCTGAATGGACCCGCCGGACTGCCAAGACCAAGAAACTTCGCTGCGTCCGCGCGACTGCATGCTTTGCCCGCGTTTTGGTCAAGGATCGCTTGCGGGATGCGAATAGCCTTCCCTACTGGATGTCGAGGGAACTTCGCTTTGCTTCCTCCTGCAGGTGCCTGCTTTGCTTGCCGAGGTTTCCTCGTCGGTTTGGCTGTCTTCTTGCTTGCCACAGGTGCAATGCTCCTTAAATTGGACTTCTAACGTTCGACATGAGCGGCATGCCGCCCCGCTCGCCCCAATGCTGCGAACTTAAGCCGCACGGCGGCGTAAGTTGCAGCATTGCCTGCCATGCTCCTTCCGTGATTGCCTCGGAAATGCGGACTGACTGAAATGCAATCTTCTGTGCAGGCGCGACGATGTACTGGAAGCCAGAAGAAGTCCTATCACCGCGCGCATGACCTAAGCCCTCCTGTGAACAGCTCCATTGTGCCGGGTGCCGCCTAACAAACAGCGCTTATGTGACGCCGCGGCGATGCTGAACGAAGTCACGGCAGTGCATGGCGTCAGATAAAGCTTGTTGAACTGAACCGCGGGATGGCGGGGAGATGGGCAGTGTAAGTTTCAGTTGCCGATGACAACTATGGTCGCGACAGCGAAGTGCCCGTGGCATCTGCGCGACAACACGTAGCGGTGACTTTCGCGGGCGGCAATGACCGCGCATTCGAGTTCGACTGCATGCTGTGCGCGATCGATGCCCATGGAGCGCAGGACTTCATCGGCCGGGATCTGAGCGGCGTCGTGGTCTGCATCCCACGAGTGCGCCAGTGGCTCATGGCGGCCCGCGGCACGCTGTTGACGACATCGCCTCCAGTGCAGCACGATCAGCCAGCACCGTCTGGATCAGTTGCCAGCGTCCGACCGTACAGTGTGGGCAGCGGGCGATCTCAATCTCGGGGGCCACACGGCGCATGAAGGCCTGCGCATCCTCGATCGCGCGCGGGTTCGGCGCAGGCATGTCCAACAAGTGGCGCCGCGGCCAGCCGCTGGGTCTTGGTCGCGGGAGCCAGCAGCCCGTAGTGCCGGATGCGCTTGAAGCCAGGGGGCAGCACATGCTGCAGCAGCCGCGCGATGAACTCGGTCCCGTGCATGGCGACGATGCGCTTGCCCCCGTGGTCGTCGGCGCGCACGCGCAAGAGCACCTTGTCGCGCTCGATGGCCACAAGCCTCTCGTTACCGATGGCCGTTCGGTGGGTATAGCGGGCCAGGTAGTCCAGCACCGCCGCAGGGCCGGCCAGCGGCGTCTTGGCGTAGATCACCCAGTCGTGGCGATGCAGCGCCTGCACGCGCTGTCGATGGTCTTCAGGGATGCTTGCGGGATCACGGGGGAGCGCCCCGGTGATCACGGCCTCCTGCAACGCGTGCATGAACTTGGCCCTGAACACCTTGGACAGGGCGCGTGCTGCTGGGCGCCACAGCCGTCGCAGCGCATCTGTTGGCACGAGCCGCACCGTCGCTCACTGAAAACGCCGCGCGATACCGGCCCATTTCCGAGCTTCGAGCTTCCATCGCTCATCCGATGATTCAGCGTCTCCCACCCTGGCCGACCGCATGGCGGCCGGGTCACTGACCGAATCAACCCATGACCGAAGACGCCGCCCCCGCGGCCGTGCCGTCGCGCGAGAAGCTTCGTCTCGGCGACGTGCTGTTGAAGCAGCAGCTGATCTCGCAAGATCAGCTCGCGCGTGCGCTGGAGCTGCAACGCGGCACCGGCAAGCGGCTGGGCCGCATCCTGGTCGAGGCCGGCGCGGTCACCGAAGAGGCCGTCGCCCATGGCCTGGCGCGACAGCTGCGCGTGCCGGTGGTCAACCTCAAGAGCTTTCCGCTCAAGAGCGAGACGGTGCGGCTGCTGCCCGAGTCGCCCGCGCGGCGGCATCGCGCCGTGGTACTCGAAGACAAGGGCGAGCACCTGCTGGTCGGCTTCGTCGACCCGCTGGACATCGCTGCCTACGACGAGCTGTGTCGCATCCTCAAGCGCAGAGTGCGCATGGCCGTAGTGCCCGAGAGCCAGCTGGTGCCCGTGCTCGACCGCCACTACCGCCGCACCGAAGAGATTTCGGGCCTGGCCAAAGCGCTCGAAAAGGACGTGGGCGACGCGGTGGACTTCGGCGCGCTGGAAGCCAGCGTCGGGCAGGAGGGCGCCCCTGTCGTGCGCCTGCTGCAAAGCGTGTTTGAAGATGCGCTGCAGGTGGGCGCCTCGGATGTTCACCTGGAGCCGCAGGAAGGCGGGCTGCTGATCCGCAGCCGCATCGACGGCATCCTGCAGACGCAGACCCAGGCCGACAAGCGCATTGCCGGCGCGCTGGCCCAGCGGCTCAAGCTGATGGCCAGCCTCGACATCTCGGAAAAGCGCCTGCCGCAGGACGGCCGTTTCTCGCTTCGGCTGCGTCAGCGCACGGTGGACGTGCGGCTGTCCACTTTGCCCTCGCAGTACGGCGAATCGGTGGTGATGCGCCTGCTCGGCCATGGCGACACGGTGCGCCGGCTTGATGAAATCGGCATGCCGCAGCCCATGCTTGTGCGCTTCAAGGAGATTCTCGCGCGCAGCGCCGGCATGGTGCTCGTGACCGGGCCCACGGGCAGCGGCAAGACCACCACGCTGTACGCCGCGCTCGCGGAAATCGACGCCGAGCAGCACAAGATCATCACGGTGGAAGACCCCATCGAATACCGCCTGCCGGGGCTCACGCAGGTGCAGGTGCACGAGAAGATCGACCTGAGCTTCGCCCGCGTGCTGCGCGCCACGCTGCGGCAAGATCCCGATGTCATCCTGGTCGGCGAAATGCGAGATCCCGAGACGGCCGAGATCGGACTGCGCGGCGCCATCACCGGCCACCTGGTGCTCTCCACATTGCACACGCGCGACGCGGTGAGCACACCGTTTCGCCTGCTCGACATGGGCGCGCAGCCGTACATGGTGGCCAGTGCGCTGCAAGCTGTGTTTGCCCAGCGCCTGGTGCGCCAGAACTGCGAGAACTGCGCCGAACCGCACGAAGCCAGTCCGCAGGAGCGCGGCTGGCTCGCCTCCATCGGCGGCGACGCCGCAGCCGACGAGCCCACGCGGCGCGGACGCGGCTGCAGCGCATGCAACGGCACCGGCTACAGCGGACGCATCGGCGTGTACGAGATGCTTGAAATGGACAGCGCACTCGCCCAGGCCGCCACGCGCGCCGATCCGGGCCTCTTCACGCGCTTGGCGGCCGAGAAGATGAGCGGTTGCACGATGGCACACCACGCCATGGCCTTGGTGCGCGCCGGGCGCACCTCGGTGGCCGAGTCGATGCGACTGGCCAACGACTTCGACGCCAGCCCATGAGCCGCTTCGTGTGGCGTGGTCGCGATCCCCGGGGTGAGCTGGCCCAGGGCATTCTCGAAGCCGACCATGCCGATGCGGTGGCCGAGCAGCTGATCGCCATCGGTGTCACGCCGGTGTTCATCGAAGCGCGACAGGACGCCAGCGTTGGCGGCACCGCCCCAGCCAGCCTGTGGCAGGCTCTGCGCACCGCGTCCGTGAACGGTGAAGATCTGTTGGTCTTCTCGCGCCAGATGTACACGCTGCAGAAGGCCGGCGTGCCCATATTGCGGGCGTTGGCCGGGCTGCAGGCTTCCACGCCCAAGCCGGCGCTGGTGTCGCTGATCGCCGACCTTCGGCACAGCCTCGACCAGGGCCGCGAGTTGGCTGCGGCGATGGCACGCCATCCGGCGGTGTTCGACGGCTTCTACGTCGCCATGGTCCGCGTGGGCGAGATGACCGGCCGGCTCACCGAAATCTTCGAGCGGCTCGCCGAGCACATCGAGTTCGAACTCGACGTGCGCGCGCGGGTGAAGCAGGCGCTGCGCTACCCCACGATGGTGGCCGTGGCCATCGGCCTGGCGCTGGTGGTCGTGAACCTTTTCGTGATCCCCACTTTCGCCAACGTGTTCGCCAGTTTCAAGGCGGAACTGCCGCTGCTCACGAAACTGCTGCTCTGTTTTTCAGCGTGGATGGTGGCGTGGTGGCCGCTGCTCGCGGCGGCCGGCATCGGCGGCCTATGGGGCCTGAAGGCGTGGCTCGCCACGCCCGAGGGCCGCTACCGGCGGGACCGGGCCAAGCTCAAGCTGCCCATCGCCGGGCCCATCGTGCTGAAGGCCACGCTGGCGCGCTTCGCGCGAAGCTTCGCCATGGCATCGAAGAGCGGGGTACCGATCGCCCGCGCCATGACGGTGGTGGCGCAGACGGTGGACAACGCCTGGGTCGGCGCGCGCATCGAGCGCATGCGCGATGGCATCGAGCGTGGCGAGAGCCTGTCGCGCTGCGCCGCGGCCAGCGGCGTGTTCACGCCGGTGGTGCTGCAGATGATTGCGGTGGGCGAGGAAACCGGCGAGCTGGACACGCTGCTGGTGGAAGTGGCGCAGATGTACGAGCGCGAGACCGACTACGCGATCAAGGGCCTGTCATCGTCCATCGAGCCGTTGCTGCTGGCGGTGATCGGCGTGTTCGTGCTGCTGCTCGCGCTGGGCATCTTCATGCCGCTGTGGAACCTGGGACAGGCCGTTCGCGGCGGCTGAATGCCGGCCCTGCGTGAAAAGTGCCACGCGGCCCGGTGCGATCCCCGCTTTCAGGACGGTGCGGCGCTGGCCGATATCCCCGACATGCTGTAGCGCGTGAGCCTTCGCTTGCACCGCAAGGCGCTGTTCAATCGATCCTCCCTGGAGCACTCCATGAGACACAAACAAGCCGGCTTCACGCTCATAGAACTCGTGATGGTCATGGTCATCCTCGGCATCCTGGCCGCGGTGGCGATCCCGAAGTACCTCGACCTGAAGGCAGACGCCAACCAAGCCGCCGTCAACGGCGTGGCCGGTGCGCTGGGCTCGGGCGCGGCACTCAATTACGCGGCCCGCACCGCCAACAGCGCCAAGGGCGTGGCCGTGGCCAACTGCCAGGATGCCGCCAAGACGCTGCAGACCTACAGCGCGGGCGCCTATACGACGGCGCTGCCGACGCAAGGCGGCGCCTACACCATCACGGAGGAGGGCATCGCCGCGGGAGCGGCGGCAACCTGCACGCTGACCTTCACGCCCACCTCGGGCAGCGCGGTCACGGCTAGCTTCACCGCCATCGGCATCAGCTGATGATGCGCACCAGGCGATCGGCGGGCTTCACGCTGATCGAGCTGGTGATGGTGATGGCGATCATCGGCGCGCTGGCCACCTTTGCGGTGCCGCGCATGACGGACCTCACCGCATGGCGGCTGCGCGCCTTTGCCGACGAGCTGGGCGCGCAGACGCGGGCGATGCAGCGCCTGTCGCTCGCGCAGCGCCGGCCGGTGGTCGGCACGATCACAGGCACGGGCGTCACCTTTTCATATGTGGCCGGCGGCGCCTTGGCCAGCGTGCCCTGCCCCGCCGCCGTGTCGCCGTGCATCGCCGAGGCGGGACCGCGCAGCGTGACGTTCAACGTCTCCAACACCGGTCGCGCCATCACTTCCACCGGCAGCGCGCTGCCCATCACGGTGAGTGGCGGGGACGTGACGCTGGCCTACCAGATCGAATCGGAAACGGGCGTCTTTCGCACCGCTCCTTGAGGCTCTGGGTTCGGTCACCCCTGCCTAGCATTCGGCTACGGGATACGAGGGAGAGGACCATTGAGCTTTTCTGCGTTCACGACATACCCGTCCGTTCGGGCTGAGCCTGTCGAAGCCAGCGCGCACCTCTATGCAGGCACTTCGACTTGCCTTCAGTCCTGAGCCTGTCGAAGGATCAGTGCGAACGGGTCGGAGAGTGTCGTTACGGCCTCAATAGTCCACTGAATCAGATGCTGCTTGCCGCTCTGCATGGGCCGGACCGCACACGCGAAGGCGTGCGCGGCTTCACGCTCATCGAGCTGCTGATCTTCATCGTCATCGTGAGCGCGGCGCTGGCCGGCGTGCTGCGTGTCTTCATTGAAACCACCGCGCATGGCGCCGACCCCGCCGTGCGACGCCAAGCGCTGGCCATCGCCGAATCGCTGCTCGAAGAGGTGCAGCTGATGCCCTTCACCTTCTGCGACAGCGAGGATGCCAACGTGGAAACCGCGAGCTCCGCCGCCGGCTGCGCGTCAGGCGCCGATGCCATCGGCCCGGACGCCGGGGAGACGCGCTTCGCAAGCCCGTCGTTCGACCACGTGAACGATTACCACGGCTATTCGATGAGCGGCATCGTCGACATCACGAACACCGCCGTGAGCGGCCTGGCCGGCTACAGCGCGAGCGTGAGCGTGGCCGCGGCGGCGCTCCACACGATCGCGCAGGGCAGCGGCGACGCGCTGCGCATCACCGTGAGCGTGACCGGGCCGGGCGGGATCTCCGTCGCCCTGGAGGGCTACAGGAGCCGGCATGCGCCGAACAGCTCGCTCTGAGGCCCGGCGCATCGCAGCTCGTCAGCGTGGCTTCACGCTGATCGAGATGGTGATCGTGATCGCCATGATCGGCGTGCTGGGTGGCATCGTGGGCGTGTTCATCGTGCAGCCGGTGCAGGCTTATCTCTCCACCGCCGCGCGGGCGGCGCTCGTCGATCAGGCTGACCATACGCTGCGCCGCATCGGGCGCGACCTGCGCATCGCCCTGCCCAACAGCGTGCGGGTGAGCGGCTCGAACAGCACGCTGGAGCTGATCCCGACCACTTCCGGCGCGCGCTACGCCACTGAAGGCAGCGGCGCGCTCGCCTTCGGCACGACGGACACGAGCTTCGACGTGATCGGCCCGCCGTTGACGCTGAGCGCCAACCAGAACCTGGTCTTCTACAACCTCGGCCCCGGCGTGAGCGGCTCCGATGCCTACGCGCCCAACGGCAGTGCCGCCGAGCAGGCCACCTCGAACCGGCGCACAGCCACTAACGCCGCGGGCGACGCGACGACGGTGACGATCAGCTCGTCGGCCGGTCTGCCGGTGGGCGATCTCGCTGCGCCCTACCGCGTGCTCGCGGTCGACGCGCCGGTGACCTACCGCTGCGACATGGGCAGCGGCCAGCTCGTGCGCTACCAGGACTATGGGTTCCAGAGCAGCCAGCCCGACCCGCCGTCGGGCGGCACGAGCGCCGTGCTGGCCACGGGCGTCACCGCCTGCCGTTTCGATGTGGAAGGCACGCTGGTCGCGGCACGTGCCGCACTCGTCAACCTGACGCTCACGCTGGCCGCCACCACCACGGCGGGCACCGAGAGCGTGACCCTTCAACATGCGGTGTTCGTCAGCAACCTGCCCTGACCGGCACACGAGCCGGCTGCACCGCGGCTTCACGCTGGTGTCGGTGGTGTTCGTGCTCGTCGTGCTGGCGTCGCTGGGAGCGGCGCTTGCGAGCGTGTCGCAGCGGCAGCAACTGGGCTCGGCCGCGGAGGTCGAACACGCGAGAGCCTTGCAGAGCGCACGCGCCGGGCTCGAGTGGGCGGCGTTCCAGGTGCTGCGCAACCCCGCGCCGCCGGCGGCTGCGCCGGCCTGTTTCGGAACGACCAGCTTCACGGTGGCGGGTTTGACGGGCTACACGGTCACGGTGAACTGCACCCGCAGCGACGCCACGGACGGTGACACGTCGCTCGCGTTCTACAAGCTCGTGGCGAATGCCTGCAACGCGCCGAGTGCTGAGGCATGCCCCGCCACGGGCACGCTGCAGCCGACGTATGTGGAGCGGCAACTGACTTGGACGGTGACGCGATGAGGAAGCCGCTGCGCCTCCTGCGTCACCTCGCGTTCGGGTTGGAGCGGTCGAAGCCCACGTCCGCTGCGCCGACCCTTCGACAAGCTCAGGGCGAACGGAACGTGGAGCGAACCGTCCCGTTTCTGTTCCCGACACCGTTTCCGTTCGGGCTGACACCGTTCCCGTTCGGGCTGAGCTAGTCGAAGCCCACGTCCGCTGCGTCGGCCCTTCGACAAGCTCAGGGCGAACGGGACGTGGAGCGACCCGTCCCGTTTCTGTTCCCGACACCGTTTCCGTTCGGGCTGACACCGTTCCCGTT
>CBFHAS010000002.1:0-70211 GCA_965653625.1 uncultured Burkholderiaceae bacterium
CTCGTGTAACGTTCACCACGGACTTCCCCCTTCACAGGCTTGAGATTGATGACTTCGAACACCACCAATCTTGGCGCGTCGTCGCCGTTGCCAGAAGGTGGGAAGTCCCTTCGCATTCCCATCGAGAGGACGTCACAAGGGCTGCGCCCTTGCGCCGCCTCTCATGTCAAACGTTGGGCGTCACACGCATGACGAAGCAGCAACGCTCGGTCGGCGCTGTCCACGCCGTGCCCCTCAGCGATGGCACGACCTGCTTCGCCCTCACCCTGCCAGAGGCAGACTTCGCGTTCTTCGATTCAAGGGCCAAAGAGGCATTGCCGCCTATGGAACTACTCGCCAAACCAATCCTGTTCCGCGTGGCCGTTCACAAGTCGGCCTGGGTCACTGGTCGGTGGCCAAAGGTCTCCAAAATCGGAGTACCAAGCCACCTCTTGGCGCCGCAACCGAAGTTCATTCAAGATGCCCTGCACCCCGATCGGATTGAAATCTATCTCGGGGGCAACGTACGTCCGGCCTCACGCGCCGAATGTGAGGGGCTTGAACGAGCCGCTGTCTGGGAGCCGGGGCATGTGGAAGATCGTCTCCGCGACCACTACGCAGGAGTGGCAAATCCATGGCTAGAGTCTCTTCGTTTGAGGTGACGCCCAACCCCTCCATCGAGCGGACATGCCCCGGCAAGCCGGGTCATGCCGCTCATGTCGAACGTTGATATGGCTTCTTCCTGTCAATGGGGCGCACCCGATCCTCTGCGGTTGCAGTACGTGTGAATGAGGTTGCCGGACGGGGAACGCGACGGAGCAATTGCTTTGCCACCCGTGAAGGATGTGCGACGGTTGCTCATGCTGATATTCGAGGGTTGGATGCCTCAAGACAAGTGCACCAGCGCGGTAAGCTGGGGGTGAAAGTAGCGAAGTAGAACTTCGCGTGGTTGAGCCAGTAGATTGCTGCGGGTCACCGTCGCGGGTCAACAGCCAGGACCTCAAGATGTCGCGGCTAGCGCTTACGACCGGCCGCCACCATCGGCGAGATCCTGTCGGTGGAACTGGAGCGACCGCGCAACTGCGTGGAGTTGGACCAGGACAGTCGCTACGCGCACTATCGCCACGAGGTACTAAACTTCCTTTACACCCGACACGGGCGCCAAGCGCTCGCCGCGTGAAGCAAGCGGCCCGCGGCCGCTGAAGCGTTGAGCCTTCAGGCGCGCTCACTCGTGCGCCGCCTGGACGCGCGCCTCAGCGCCCTTCCTTGACCTGGTTGATCGAGTACTTCGGAATCTCGATGGTTACGTCCTGGTTCGAGAGAATGGCTTGGCAGGACAGGCGCGAGGTGGGTTGCAGACCCCAGGCGCGGTCGAGCAGGTCTTCCTCAGCCTCGTCCATTTCGCCCAGCGAACTGAAGCCTTCTCGTACCACGACGTGGCAGGTAGTGCAGGCGCAACTCATTTCACACGCGTGCTCAATCTCGATGTCGTGTTCGAGCAGGGCCTCGCAGACCGACGTGCCCGGCTCGGCCTTGATCTCGGCGCCGTTCGGGCAGTACTCGGCGTGAGGCAGGATCTTGATGATGGGCATGAGGTGATGGCCGACGGGTCGGTTCAGACTTCTTCGACGCGCCGGCCGGCCAGTGCGTCATGGATGCTTCGGTTCATGCGCCGCGCCGCAAAAGCCTCGGTCCCTTTGGCCAATGCCTCCACCGCGGCGTCAATGGCATGGTGGTTGTCGCCCTCGCGCACCGCCTCCACCTCGACCATCAATGCGTCAATGGCGCAGCGCTCGGCCTCGCCAAGCAAGCTGGCGTCAGCGTCGAGCGCAGCCCGGGTCGCCAGCAGCATGCGTTCAGCCTCGACGCGCGACTCGCGCAAGCTGCGTGCCTTCATGTCGGCTTCGGCCGTTCCGAAGCTCTCTTTCAGCATGCCCGCAACGTCGTCATCTGACAGTCCGTAACTGGGCTTGACCGTGATGGCCGCCTCGACCCCCAAGGTTTCCTCGCGCGCCGTCACGCCGAGCAGACCGTCGGCATCGACTTGAAAAGCCACACGGATGCGCGCGGCGCCTGCGACCATCGGGGGAATGCCGCGCAGCTCGAACCGAGCCAGGGAACGGCAATCACCCACCAGCTCGCGCTCTCCCTGCACGACATGGATCGCCATCGCTGTCTGGCCGTCCTTGAAGGTCGTGAACTCCTGGGCCCGCGCGGTCGGGATGGTGCTGTTGCGCGGGATGATGCGCTCCACCAAGCCACCCATTGTTTCGAGCCCCAGGGACAGCGGGATCACGTCGAGCAGCAGAAGCTCATCGGCCCCGGCGTTGCCCGCCAGCGCATGAGCTTGGATCGCTGCACCGAGCGCCACAACTTCGTCCGGGTTGAGGTCCGTAAGCGGGGTTCGACTGAAGTACTCGGCCACTGCTCGGCGCACCATGGGCATGCGAGTCGATCCGCCAACCAGAACGACGCCGTGCACATCTTTCTTCTGCGCACGCCCATCGCGCAGCACCTTGCGCACCGCGGTCAACGTGCGGCCCACCAGATCGTGGCCCAAGGTCTCGAGCTGCTCGCGGGTCACGCGCACCGAAAGCTCGCCGCTGGACAGCGGACACGCGAGCGTGGCGTGATCGGCGGACGAGAGCTTTTCCTTGGCCGCGCGCGCGGCCACCAGGACGGCACGCTTATCCTCGGGGGTCTCGGCGTCCAGGGCAGCCTGGTGCAGAGCCCAGTCGGCGAGAAGCCGATCGAAGTCGTCGCCACCGAGGGCCGAATCACCCCCCGTGGCCACAACCTCGAACACACCCTTTGACAGCCGCAGCAGCGAGATGTCGAAGGTGCCGCCACCCAGGTCGTACACGGCATACAGGCCCTCCGAACCGTGCTCGAGGCCGTAGGCGATGGCCGCCGCGGTCGGTTCATTGATGAGGCGCAGCACGTTCAATCCGGCAAGCTGCGCAGCGTCCTTCGTCGCCTGGCGCTGAGCGTCATCGAAGTACGCGGGCACGGTGATCACTGCGCCGAACAGCTCATCGTCGAAGGTGTCCTCGGCCCTCTGCCGCAGCGCGGCCAGAATCTCGGCAGAGATCTCGACCGGTGACTTGACACCGTCGATCGTCGAGATCTGCACCATGCCGGGTACATCAACGAACTCATAGGGCAGCTTTTCCCGGTGTGCAATATCGGCCAGCCCGCGCCCCATGAAACGCTTGACCGAAACCAGCGTGTTGCGCGGGTCATGGGCCGCGTCGGCAAGCGCCGCATGGCCGATGCGGCGGCGCCCACCCGGCAGGTAGTGCACGGCGGAGGGCAGGATGACCCGCCCCTCTTCGTCAGGCAGGCACTCAGCAACGCTATGGCGCACCGCGGCGATCAGCGAATGCGTCGTGCCGAGGTCGATACCTACCGCGATGCGCCTCTGGTGTGCATCGGGTGTCCCGCCGGGCTCGGAAATTTGCAGCAATGCCATCTCGTCATTGTCCCAACGCTTCGAGCCGGTGATCGACGTCCTCGGCAAAGCGCTCAACGAACATGAGGGCTCTGACCTGGTCGGCCGCCGCGGCCGCATCGTGTCGCTCGTCTAACGTGCGCGCAAGCTGCTCTATGGCCGCCTGTTTGCGCTGTGCCACCTCTCCGGCCAGAGCCTCAACCTCATCGAGCGAGCGCGCTTCGTCCAGCGCCTCGCGCCACGCCATCTGCTGCATGAGGAAGGCGGGCGGCATCGCCGTGTTGTCATGCGCATCCACCGGCATGCCAGCGAGCTCGCACAGATAGGCAGCTCGCGTCAACGGATCCTTCAGCCGCTGGTAGGCCTCGTTCACGCGCACCGCCCACTGCATCGCCACGCGCTGCGCCGCTTGCCCCTGCGCCGCGAAGCGGTCGGGATGCACCTCGGCTTGAAGCGCACGCCAAAGCGCGTCCAACGCAGCGCGGTCGAGCTGGAAGCGGCGTGGCAAGCCGAAAAGTTCAAAGTCGTCGCTGTCGAGCGTCATGCGGTCAACAAAAAGGCGCGGCATTCAGCCGCGCCTCGTCATCACAGGCCGCGCGTCACACGCGGAACGACTCGCCGCAACCGCAGCGGTCCTTCTCACGTGGATTGCGGAACTTGAAGCCTTCGTTGAGGCCTTCTCGAACGAAGTCGAGTTCGGTTCCGTCGAGGTACGGAAGGCTCTTGGGGTCGACCAGCACCTTCACGCCGTGCCCCTCGAACACCACGTCCTCAGACGCGATCTCGTCTGCGTACTCGAGCTTGTAGGCCAATCCGGAACAGCCGGTCGTCTTCACGCCCAGGCGAACACCCACCCCCCTGCCCCGCTTGGTGAGGTAGCGCGAGACGTGGCGTGCGGCCGCTTGGGTCAGGGTGACGGCCATCGCCTCACGCTGCCTTGGCCTCGGCAACCGAGCCGCCCACCTTGGCTTTGTAGTCCTGCACCGCCGCCTTGATGGCATCCTCGGCGAGGATCGAGCAGTGAATCTTCACCGGAGGCAAAGCCAGCTCCTCCGCGATCTGCGTATTCTTGATCGTCAGGGCCTGATCAAGCGACTTGCCCTTCACCCACTCGGTCACGAGCGAGCTGGAGGCAATGGCCGACCCGCAGCCGTAGGTCTTGAACTTCGCATCCTCGATGAGGCCCGTCCGGGGATTGACCTTGATTTGCAGCTTCATCACATCGCCACAGGCGGGGGCACCGACCATGCCGGTGCCCACGGTTTCGTCGCCCTTGGCGAACGAGCCAACGTTGCGAGGATTTTCGTAATGGTCTACGACCTTGTTGCTGTATGCCATGTCAGTTCTCCAACAACTTCAATGCGCGGCCCACTGGATCGAGTTGAGGTCGATGCCGTCCTTGTACATCTCCCACAGCGGCGATAGCTCGCGCAGTTTGGCGACCCGGTCCTTCAGCGTGGTGACTGCGTAGTCCACTTCCTCCTCCGTCGTGAAGCGCCCCATGGTCATGCGCAGGGACGAATGCGCAAGCTCGTCGCTGCGCCCCAACGCCCGCAGTACGTAGCTCGGCTCGAGACTGGCCGAGGTGCAGGCCGATCCCGATGAGACGGCGATGCCCTTGATACCCATGATGAGCGACTCGCCCTCCACAAAATTGAAGGACATGTTCACGTTGTGGGGGACGCGCTGGTCAGGGTGGCCGTTGAGGAACACCTGTTCGATGTCGGATAGACCATCGACCAGCCGCTTGTGCAACATGTGGATGCGCTCACGCTCCTCGCCCATCTCCACGCGGGCGAGGCGGAAGGCTTCGCCCATACCGACGATCTGGTGCGTGGGCAGCGTGCCGGAGCGCATACCACGCTCGTGGCCGCCACCGTGCATCTGCGCTTCGATCCGCACGCGCGGCTTGCGACGCACATACAGCGCACCGATACCCTTGGGGCCATAGGTCTTGTGCGAGGCGAGGCTCATCAGGTCCACGGGGAGCTTAGATAGATCGATGTCGACCTTGCCAGTGGCCTGTGCGGCGTCGCAGTGAAAGATGATCCCGCGCTCGCGGCACATCCCTCCGATGGCCGGTATATCCTGGATGACGCCGATCTCGTTGTTCACGAGCATCACCGACACCAGAATGGTGTCCGGCCGCATGGATTCCTTCAGCAGGTTCAGGTCTAGCATGCCGTCGGGCTGCACCGGCAGATAGGTCACCTCGAAGCCCTGGCGCTCCAGTTCCCGCATCGTGTCAAGCACGGCCTTGTGCTCGGTTTTCACGGTAATGAGGTGCTTGCCGCGAGGCTTATAGAACTGCGCCGCGCCCTTGAGCGCCAGATTGTCGGACTCGGTGGCTCCGGATGTCCAGATGATCTCGCGCGGATCGGCGCCGATGAGCCGGGCCACTTCCGAGCGCGCGTTCTCGACTGCCTCTTCGGCTTCCCACCCCCATGCGTGACTGCGCGAAGCCGGATTTCCGTAGTGCTCGCGCAGCCAGGGGATCATCTTGTCGACTACACGCTGGTCCACGGGCGTGGTGGCGCCATAGTCCATGTAGATCGGGAAATGGGGAGTCATGTCCATGGAGGGGCGAGTGTGCTCATGGGCGGCGCGCACGGCGCCGCCGGGTCTAAGGTCCTACTTCGAATACGCGTTGCCGAGCGCAAAGACCGAGTTCGGCGCATTCACCTTGATCGGCTTGACCACGGGCTGCGTCGAAATGGCCCGCTTGACCGGGTGCTCTTCGATCGACACTCCCTTGGCAAGCTGCTCGTCGACCAGCGACTTCAGCGTTATGGAATCGAGGTACTCGATCATTTTGGTGTTCAGGCTGGCCCACAGGTCGTGGGTCATGCAGCGACCGGTGTCCTCGCCCATGCAGTTTTCCTTGCCGCCGCAGCCGGTGGCATCGATCGGCTCGTCCACGGCGACGATGATGTCCGCCACAGTTATCTCTTCCGACTTGCGCCCCAGCGAGTAGCCGCCCCCCGGACCGCGGGTGCTTTCCACGAGCTCGTGGCGGCGCAGCTTGCCGAACAGCTGTTCCAGGTAGGACAGCGAGATCTGCTGCCGCGCCGAAATGGCAGCAAGCGCCACCGGACCTGAGTGCTCACGGAGAGCCAAGTCGATCATGGCGGTGACGGCGAAACGTCCTTTGGTGGTCAAACGCATATGCGAATCTCCTGAAGCTTGCGGCGAAACAAAAACTACGACTTCTCTCGCTCTCGCGGCTCCCAGTGCCGACTCACCGCAGGATCCGGGACTTCCCTTATTGGGAAACCCTTTGCTGTATTCCGAGTGGATTGGTCGAGTATAACGTACCCGACCGATTTGGTCGGCATTGCTCCCCGAAGTTCCGTCCTGGGGACGCTGACGCGCAAGTGTGTCTTTTACCCGCGCGTGAGGTGTGCAAGGAGTCCGTCGCAGGCGTCCTCGATGAGATCGAGCACACGTTCGAAGCCATCGGCCCCGCTGTAGTACGGGTCCGGCACCACGGGGCTATCGTGCCGGCATGCGAACTCCGTTAGCCGCCTCAGCTTGTCACGGTGATCCGGCGGGCAATCCTCTTCAAGCAATGCAAAATTGTCCCAATCCATTGCGAGGATGAGATCGAATTCCTCGAAGTCCGACTCGCAGACCATGCGCGCACGCAGCGGTGAAAGGTCGTAGCCCCGCCGCCGGGCGTGCTGGATGGCGCGGTGGTCTGGCGGATCGCCCTCGTGGTAGGCATGCGTGCCGGCCGAGTCGACGATTACCGAGTCCAGCCCGGCTTGGCGCAGCTTATGGCGAAGGACGCCTTCTGCCGTAGGGGAACGGCAGATATTTCCCATGCACACCATAAGGACCTTGCGTGGAGGAGTCATTACGGCTCTTGCGGGGGGACAGGATGGTCGTCGGGTGCTGCGCCGAATGCCTGCTCACGCAGCTGGGCCAACTGGTCGCGCACCCGTGCCGCCTTCTCGAACTCGAGGTTGCGGGCATGCTCGAGCATCTGTCGTTCGAGCATCTTGATGCGTTTGCCGAGATCCTTCTCGGACATGGCCTCCACTTCGGCAGCATCGTGGGCTCTCTTGAGAACTTCCTTGGCCGATTTCTCGGAGTAGACCCCGTCGATCATCTCCTTGATCTGCTTGCTCACGCTGCGCGGCGTGATGCCCATGGCCAGGTTATGCGCGATCTGCTTGGCCCGCCGACGCTCTGTTTCCCCTAGCGCCCGACGCATGGACTCGGTCATCCGATCGGCATAGAGAATGGCCTTGCCGTTCACGTTGCGCGCGGCACGCCCGATCGTCTGGATCAGCGAGCGCTCGGCGCGCAGGAAGCCTTCCTTGTCGGCATCGAGGATGGCCACGAGAGACACCTCGGGAATGTCCAGGCCCTCGCGCAACAGGTTGATACCGACCAGCACGTCGAAGCGGCCCAGGCGCAAGTCGCGGATGATCTCGACCCGCTCCACGGTTTCGATGTCACTGTGCAGGTAGCGGACCTTCACGCCGTTGTCGGTCAGGTAGTCGGTGAGCTGCTCCGCCATGCGCTTGGTCAGGGTGGTGATGAGCACACGCTCGTTCTTCTGCACACGCTCGTGGATCTCTTGCAACACGTCGTCAACCTGGTGGGCGGCCGGGCGGACCTCGACTTGCGGATCGACCAGGCCCGTGGGGCGAACAAGCTGCTCGACCACCTGCCCCGCGTGCTCCTGCTCGTAGGCCGCGGGCGTGGCGGAAACAAAGATGGCCTGGCGCGCCTTGCGCTCGAACTCTGCGAACTTCAGTGGTCGGTTATCCAGCGCGCTGGGCAGGCGAAATCCGTACTCGACCAGCGTCGTCTTGCGGGCGCGGTCGCCATTGAACATGCCACCAAGCTGGCCGATCAGCACGTGGCTCTCGTCCAGGAACATCACAGCGTCGGGCGGAAGGTAGTCCACCAGCGTGGGCGGCGGATCGCCAGGCTTTGCGCCAGACAGGTGCCGCGTATAGTTCTCGATGCCCTTGCAGTGGCCCACCTCCTGCAGCATCTCCAGGTCGAATCGGGTGCGCTGCTCCAGCCGCTGCGCCTCCACCAGTTTGCCGGCCTTGACCAGCTCGTCCAGCCGCCAGCGCAGTTCCTCCTTGATACCCTCGATAGCGTTGAGCACCTGCTCACGCGGCGTCACGTAGTGGCTGGACGGGTAGACCACAAAGCGCGGGATCTTCTGGCGGATGCGGCCCGTGAGGGGATCCAGCAGGGCCAGCGTCTCGACCTCGTCGTCGAAAAGCTCGATGCGCAGGGCAAGCTCGGAATGCTCCGCCGGGAACACGTCAATCACCTCCCCGCGCACACGGAACGTGCCGCGGCCGAACTCCATCTCGTTTCGCGTGTACTGCATGCGGATGAGCTGAGCGATGAGATCGCGCTGCCCGAGTTTGTCGCCCACGCGCACGATGAGGCGCATCTGCGTGTAGTCCTCGGGCTTGCCGATGCCGTAGATGGCGCTCACCGTGGCAACGATGATCACGTCGCGCCGCTCAAGGATGCTTTTGGTAGCAGACAGGCGCATCTGCTCGATGTGCTCGTTGATCGAGCTGTCCTTCTCGATGAAAAGATCCCGCTGCGGAACGTAGGCCTCGGGCTGGTAGTAGTCGTAGTAGCTCACGAAGTACTCGACGGCGTTCTTCGGGAAAAACTCGCGGAACTCGCTGTAAAGCTGCGCAGCCAGCGTCTTGTTGGGCGCGAACACGATGGCAGGTCGTCCCAGCCTTGCGATCATGTTCGCCATCGTGTAAGTCTTGCCTGACCCGGTCACCCCCAGCAGCGTCTGAAAGCTCAGGCCGTCGCGCACACCCTCCACCAGTTGTTCGATGGCCGCAGGCTGGTCGCCCGCCGGCGGGTACGGCTGGAACAGCTGGAACGGCGAGCCGGGAAAGCTCATGAACTGGTCCGGCGTGGCGCCTTCGGCAGCACGGGTAGCGGCTATGGCAGACAAATCAGCCATCGGACAGATCCTTACTCGAAACTAGAATCCCCGAGGTTTTTGGCGCAGGGCAAACGTGGAGGGCGACCGACGAGCGTAGCCCAACTCCCAAGCCGCTTCTCACGCATATTGCGAAAATCACCTCAAGGACTGACATGGCTTCGTTGTTCACCGCCGTTGACATGGCGCCCCGTGATCCCATCCTCGGCCTGAACGAGCAGTTCGCCGCCGATCCCAACCCGGCGAAGGTCAACCTGGGCGTCGGTGTGTACTACGACGACGAAGGCAAGTTGCCGCTGCTCAAGTGCGTGGCCCGGGCCGAACGGCAAATGGCGGACTCGCCCAAGCCCCGGGGCTACCTCCCCATCGATGGCATCGCGGCCTACGACCGCGCGGTCCAGGGCCTCGTATTTGGTGCCGAGTCGGAGCCAGTCAAGACGGGCCGCATCGCCACCGTACAGGCCGTGGGTGGCACGGGCGGGCTGAAGATCGGCGCAGACTTCCTGCATCGGCTCGCCCCCGCCGCCAAGGTACTGATCAGCGACCCCAGTTGGGAGAACCATCGCGCGCTTTTCGAGGGGGCCGGCTTCGTGGTGGAAAGCTATCCTTACTACGACGCGGCACGGCGCGGCATCGACTTTCCCGCCATGCTCGGCGCGCTGCAGTCTGCGGCACCTGGCAGCATCGTCGTGCTACACGCCTGCTGCCACAACCCGACAGGCTACGACCTCGACCCATTGCAGTGGTCGCAGGTAGTGGATGCAGTGAAGATGCGCGGCCTGGTGCCCTTCCTTGACATGGCCTATCAGGGCTTTGGCGAGGGCATCGCGGAGGACGGCGCGGTCGTTGGCCAGTTCGTGGCGTCTGGGCTTGATTTCTTCGTCTCCACGAGCTTCTCCAAGAGTTTCTCGCTGTACGGCGAGCGCGTCGGCGCGCTAAGCGTCGTTTGCTCGTCCGAGGACGAAGCCGAGCGAGTCCTGAGCCAGCTGAAGCGGGTCATTCGCACCAACTACTCCAACCCGCCGACCCACGGCGCGCACGTCGTCGCGACCGTGCTTACCACACCGGAGCTACGCTCGCTCTGGGAGGAGGAACTGGCCGGCATGCGGGTGCGTATCAAGCAGATGCGCCTGGCGCTGGTGGAAAAGCTCAAGACCGCGGGCGTCAAGCAGGACATGAGCTTCATCACCCAGCAGAAGGGCATGTTCAGCTACTCCGGCCTGAGCCGCGAACAGATGCATCGGCTGCGCAGCGAGTTCGGCATCTATGGCGTAGATTCCGGGCGCATCTGCGTGGCGGCGCTCAACAGCAGGAACCTCGAGGCGGTGACGCGTGCCATAGCAAGCGTCATGTGATCGGATCCCTGGAGACCTCAAGGGCCCGGCATGTGCCGGGCCTTTTTCTTGCTGCTAATTGCCGCTCGAGGCGGGTTGCGTGGCCCGCTTCACTGCTTCGGGACGTTCCGACTTCTAGAATGCGCGCGGGCGGCATGGTTTTGTGCGAAACATGCCGGTTCGAGATGCCGGGATGCGGAAGGGATTTCATAGTCCCCCGTCACGCCGTGAATCGCTGAAAACAAGGAACTTCGATGCTGTACCAGATGTATGAAGCCCAGCGTGCGTTGCTGAGCCCATTTGCGGAGTTCGCCAGCGCGTCCTCCAAGCTATACAACCACCCCCTGTCGCCCTTCACCCACACGCCCATGGCGCACCGGGTATCCGCGGGTCTGGATCTGATGCATCGGCTGTCCAAGGAGTACGAGAAGCCGGAGTTCAACATCACGTCGGTCAATGTCGGCGGCGTCGATGTCGCAGTGCAGGAGCAGGTGGCCATTCGCAAGCCCTTCTGCCGGCTATTGCGCTTCAAGCGCTTCACCGACAACCTGCCGATGTTGACCAAGATGAAGGACCAGCCCACGGTTCTGATCGTCGCGCCGCTGTCGGGCCACCATGCCACGCTGCTGCGTGACACCGTGCGCTCCCTGCTTCAAGACCACAAGGTCTACATCACCGACTGGACGGATGCGCGCATGGTGTCGGTGGAGGAAGGGCCCTTCCACTTGGACAACTATGTCGCCTACGTGCAGGAGTTCATCCGGCACGTGGGACCCGAAGTGAACGTCATCTCGGTATGCCAGCCCACGGTGCCGGTGCTGGCCGCAATCTCTCTCATGGCTTCCAGCGGGGAGCCGACGCCGCGCACCATGACGATGATGGGCGGGCCCATCGACGCGCGCCGCTCGCCCACCGCGGTGAACAACCTGGCGATGAACAAGAGCCACGAGTGGTTCGAGCACAACGTGATCTATCGCGTACCGGTGAACTATCCCGGTGCGGGCCGCCGGGTGTACCCGGGTTTTCTGCAACACACCGGATTCGTGGCGATGAACCCCGACCGCCACCTCAGCTCGCACTACGACTACTTCCTGGATCTCGTGCGGGGCGATGATGAAAGCGCCGAGGCCCATCGGAAGTTTTACGACGAGTACAACGCTGTGCTGGACATGCCGGCCGAGTACTACCTGGACACGATCAAAGTGGTGTTCCAGGATTTCGCGCTGGTCAACGGCACCTGGGAGGTGAACGGCGAGCTGGTGCGCCCGCCAGACATCAGCACCAGTGCACTGCTCACCATCGAAGGCGAGCTCGACGACATCTCGGGCGCCGGGCAGACCAAGGCGGCTCACGTGCTGTGCACCGGCATCCCCAAGGAAAGGCAGTTCCATTACGACGTGCAAGGCGCCGGGCACTACGGCATCTTCTCCGGTCGACGCTGGCGCGAGGCCGTCTACCCGGAGGTTCGCCGGTTCATCGCCAACCACCAGGAGCCGATGGGGCGCGCCACACGCGGCAACGGCAACAGCGCTCGCGCCCGACGGAAAGTGACAGTCGGCGCGTAGGCATGATCCCGCGGTGAGAGCCCCAAGCCAACTGGCCGACGCCATCGATGCGGTGCTGCCGCAGACGCAGTGCACACGCTGCGGCTTCCCGAACTGCCGGTCGTACGCCGAGGCGATCGCAGAGCACTCCGCGCCGATCAACCGCTGCCCGCCGGGCGGCGCGCAGGGCATCGCAAGGCTCGCCGAGCTGACCGGTCTCCCGGTCGAGCCCCTGGACCCGGCGCACGGCAAGGAAGCCCCGCGCAGCGTGGCCGTTATCGACGAGGCCTGGTGCATTGGCTGCACGCTATGCCTGAAAGACTGTCCGGTCGATTGCATCGTGGGGGGCTCCAAGCAAATGCACACCGTTGACCAGGACAGCTGCACCGGCTGCGAGCTTTGCATTCCGGCGTGCCCGGTGGACTGCATTGCGCTGGTGAGTATCAGCGGCGAGCGCACCGGCTGGGATGCCTGGAGTGCCGAGGCCGCCCAGACGGCTCGCGAGGCATACACCTTCCATCGGGAGCGCCTGGATCGCGAGCGCGAAGGACACGAAGAGTGGCTGGCGGCGAAGACCAGCAGCGCACTCGCTGACCTGCCGGGCACCTTGCGAATCATGGACCCGCAGGAGCTGGAAGCCAAGCGGGCGGTTTTGGAAGCTGCGCTCGCCCGTATGCGGGCACGGAGGGCGCCCCCCCGTTGACGCAGCAATCGCCAGCCGCAAAAGAGCCCTCCCTCGGTTTGTCGGCTGCTTCCTACAGCGTTATCAGCGCTCTCCTATGCGCAACCGGATGCCATGCCGACCGGACGCGCGCACTCCGGGCGCATAGGCTTGAGCAGTGGCACGCCACTGGGCGGGCCCGATGGGAGCCCGCATGAACTGTGATCGCGTCGAGCCCATTGGAAGCAGACGAAGGGACGTACGTCCAAGGCGGGGCGATGGCGGCCCACCGTACGGCAGCCGGCAGGCGTCGTCTGCGCATGACTGCACGCAAACTGCATGAATAAGCTGCCCCTGGCATTTGCGCTGGCCGCCATGGCCATCGCCGCGTGCGACCCAAAGAAGCCCGCGGATCCGCCGCGTCCGAAGACGCCTTCGGCGCACGCGGTGGGAGAATCGGCGCCCGATGAACGCAGCGCAAATCGAGCCCTTCTTCGCCGTCCTGAAGGCGGCCAACCCACAACCCGCCAGTGAGCTGGAGTACAGCAGCGTGTTCGAGCTGCTGGCCGCCGTGCTGCTGTCTGCGCAGGCCACCGATGCGGGTGTGAACAAGGCCACCCGGCGCCTGTTCGCGGTGGCCAATACACCGGTGCGCATGGTGGCCTTGGGCGTGGACGGGATCACCGAGTACATCAAGTCGATCGGCCTGTTTCGCAACAAGGCGCGCAATCTCCACGAGACCTGCCGCATCTTGCTCGAAGAACATGGGGGCGAAGTCCCGCGCACGCGGGAAGCCTTGCAGGCTCTGCCCGGCGTGGGGCGCAAGACCGCCAACGTGGTGCTCAACGTGGCCTTCGGCGAGCCGACGATGGCGGTGGACACGCACATTTTCCGCGTGAGCAATCGCACCGGGCTCGCATCCGGCAAGGATCCGCTGGAGGTGGAACTGAAGCTGCTGGAGCGCGTGCCCGAGGCCTATCGGGTGAACGCGCATCACTGGCTGATCCTGCACGGCCGCTATGTGTGCGTTGCGAAACGCCCCCGCTGCGAGGAATGTGCGGTTGCCCAGTTCTGCGATGCTCGGCCGATGTTTCAGGGCACATCTCCGCGAGAGCGCGAGAAACTAGCCGGGGCGGCGTGAGGGCCGGCCGCCGCTGTCGCGGCTGTCTACAATCAAAAGTTCCTTGCGACCACGCCTGTGCGCCCATGTCGAAGATCGATGAACTTGCCGAACGCGTCGAGAGGTTGCTGCTTCGGCATGAAGAGATCAAGCGCACGAATGCGCTGCTGGAGCGGCAGCTCGCAGCTGTGATACAGGAGCGCGACAGCCTCAAGCAGCGGCTGAATGCGGCGCGCACGCGCATCGATGCGTTGCTCGAAAGGCTACCCGGCGATGACTCCGTCACTACCGACACCGACGGCACGGAGGCGCGATGAAGCAGCTGGAAGTAACCATCATGGGGCAGAGCTACATCCTGGCCTGCCCCGAAGGTGGTGAGCAGTCGCTGCTTGAAGCGGTGGCCCAGGTGGATCGCGAGATGAGCGCCATACGCGATGCTGGAAAAGTCAAGGCACGCGAACGTATCGCCGTGCTGGCGGCATTGAACCTGGCGTATGCGTTGGCCCAGCGGCCCGCCGTAGCAACTGTAGCCTGTGCACCGGGCACAGCGACGGGGCATAGCACGGACGTTGGCGCACTCATCCAACGCATCGACCAAGCCCTTGGTGTGGACGGTCAATTGCTGTGATGCGAAGGGTGCGCGCGTAGAATCATTCTGTCCGTTGCGTTCGCGTGGGTTCTATAGTTCCTTGAACCGATGCTCGTGCGAGCAAGGGCTTGGAAAATGCCCGGCAGGCGTGATCGTCTCGCGTCAGATGAACCCGAAGCCCGGCTGACCTCGCCCACCTGAATCCTTGGGTTCAGGAATGCGGCTCACGGCTCGCGACGGACACCATCCTTTATCTTCCCTCGCCGGTGACATGGCCTACTGGCTGATGAAGAGCGAGCCAGACGAGTGCTCGATCGACGACCTCGCGTGCGCGCCTTCGCAGAAGGTGCCGTGGTTCGGTGTGCGCGGCTGGCAGGCGCGTAACTTCATGCGCAACGACATGCGCATCGGCGACGGTGTGCTCTTCTATCACTCGTCGTGCGCTGTGCCCGGAATCTACGGCTTGGCCGAAGTAGCGGGCGAGCCCTATCCCGACGAGACGCAGTTCGATCCGGCCAGCCCCTACTACGACGAGAAGTCGCGTCGCGAGCGCCCGCGCTGGTATCTGGTCGACGTCAAGCTGGTGCGCAAGACGCGCCCGCTGCCACTGAGTGAGATGCGCCGCACACCTTCTATCGCGGGCATGCAGGTTCTGCGTCGCGGCAATCGCCTGTCCATTACGCCCGTCACGCCGGAAGAGTGGGCCGCGGTGCTCGAGCTGCTGGAAGCCGAATGATCTTCGGACTCGAGTGGCCACTCATCCTGCAACTGCTTCTCCTCGGCTGCTTCACCGGCTTCCTCGCGGGGCTACTGGGCATCGGCGGCGGCATGTTGATGGTGCCGTTCATGACGCTGATCCTCTCGGCGCACGGCCTGCAAGCGGTGCTATCGGTGAAGATGGCCATCGCCACGTCCATGGCCACCATCCTGTTCACCTCGGTCTCCAGCGTGCGCGCGCATCACAAGCGCGGCGCTGTGCGATGGAATCTGGTGCGCACGCTTGCACCCGGCATCATGGCCGGCGGCCTGCTGTCGGGGGCAGCCGTCTTTGCCTTGCTCAAGGGCACGACGCTGGCCTTGGTGTTCGCGCTGTTCGTCGGCTTCTCCGCCACCCAGATGCTGGTCAACAAGAAGCCGCATGCCAGCCGGCAGATGCCCGGCCCGGCCGGCCGGTTCGCAGCGGGAGGCGTGATCGGTTTTGTCTCGGGCCTGGTCGGTGCGGGCGGCGGCTTCATCTCCGTGCCCTTCATGACCCGCTGCAACGTGCCCATGCACAACGCGGTGGCCACGAGCGCTGCACTGGGGTTTCCCATCGCATTGGCCAACACGGTGGGCTATGTCATCAGCGGGTGGTTCGAGCGACCCGCACTCCCAGGCAGCTTTGGCTACCTCTGGCTGCCCGCCTTGGCCGTGATCGCCATGGCAAGCGTACTGTTCGCGCCGCTGGGTGCGAAGGCAGCCCATGCAATGAACGTACTGCAATTGAGGCGGCTTTTCGCGCTGATGTTGTACCTTCTGGCGGCGTACATGCTTCACAAGGCGGTGGGCGGTTAAAACCGCCGGCGCGGCTAGACCGCGTCGAAACGGATGCTGGCGAGCGTGACGTGGTTGCCGCCGCGGCGCTGCGCTTCTGCAAGTGCATGATCAGCCGCCTGCTTGAGCTCTTCCTGCGTGTGCGCGGTGTGCGGGAAACTGGCGACACCCATGGAGACGGTGAAGCCCAGGTCGCGGCCGTCGAGCACGACGATCTGCGTCGCACACTGTCGCCGCAGGCCTTCCATGCGCGAATGCGCGGTCGCCAGTCCCACGCCCGACAGCAGGATGGAGAAACGGTCCTCGTCCAGGCGGCACGAAGCATCCATCGCACGAGTATTACCGCGCAGCAGTCGCCCCAGCGCCTCCAGCACGCGGGTGCGCGCGCCCTCCCCCATGGCCTGCACTGCATCCGACAGCGAATCGAGCGCAATGGAAACCAGTGCGAACTCGCGGTGCTCACGGGAAGACAGGTCAACTTCCCGGCGAAGCTGGTCGTCGAAGTGCACGCGCTGGTACAGCCCGGTGACGGTATCGCGCAACGCCTGGTCCTGCGTCTCGCGACGCAGGACCTCAGTGGCCGCCTGCTGCTGCTCGAGCTGCTTCAGGGCCTTGTCCAGCTGCGCATCGCGCAGGTGGGCCTGTGTGGTTTCGATCCAGACGCACCCGAGATGCCGGGAGGCGCTTCCGGCGGCGGAAGGCAGCGGGGCGCGCACGACGTTGAAGTCGCGCCGCTGACGCTCGCGCCCGATGTGGTGCTCGGTGGAAGTGGAGCCGGACTGTCCGACGGCGGCCTGGTCTGCGGCTCGCAGCGCACCGGCCAGGTCTGGTCCGAACAGCTGCGCGTCGGTGTGCCCGATCACGTGATCCGGGGAGCGGCCGACCAGGGCCGCCATGCGTAGGTTGGCGTAGACGTAACGGCCACCGGCCATCTCTTTGATGGCAAAGGGTGCCTCGAGCCGCTCCACGAGGGACAGAAGCAAGCCCCCCAGCGCGCCATCCGCCAAGCCATGCACTGCCGCGAGCTGGCATACCTGATCGGCCAACTCAGAAGGCGTGAACTGCATGGTCTCCGTCATTGCTGGGTCTCTCTTCGGCACGATGCAGAACGGGCACCGCCCGGGCGATCTTTGTCCGGGGGGGTTGGCTTTGCAAGCTCCGAACTCAGATGCGAACCCCCTATGTTGATGATAGCGGCGGGCATCAAAGGCCCCCGCACGCACGCCTATCGAAGTGCCGAGTTCTTCACGCGCGATAGGCCCCCCGCGCAGGGGGTCGGCGCGTAAGGAGGATTCGCACATGGGCGCCGCATGCGGCACGCGAAACGCCTCGTCCTCGCAGACCTGGCGGGCGCGCATGGGGATGCACTTGGTTCGATCCACAACCTTGATATGCGTCTTCCGGACTGGCCCGCTGAACCACGATGACGTCCTGCCCAGCCTCGCCCACGTGCCGCACCAAGTTGCTGCGCTCCACCGCACCAAGGACGTGAATGCCGACGCGACGGAGTCGGCGGCCGCAGTCGTGAGGCCCGTTGAATGCTGTTAGCAGCAGCCAAGAGTTCATCATCGGGAACCAGGGCTCTACATCGGGGGAGACGCGGCTTGCATTGCATCACCGATGCGAGCGCGCTGGGTCAGCACCATAGCCCCGTCTGCGGGCATCTGGCACAGCGTTTGCGAGACAGCGATCGGGGGTAACGCTGCACCCTGATCGGCTCGCTGCAGGGCCAGTCGTGCTCACGAGGCTGTGGGCGCGGCTTGTGACCTGACCCGGACCTGCACCGCGTCGCACCGCCGCGTCCCGCCCGCCCGGCACATGCCATCGGCGCGGGTCGACAGGCTTGCGCGCGGTGCTGTCGTCAACCCTTCGACCTTCTATCCACAACATGGGCATGTCGCACTTCAAGACCTTCACGCGCGCCGGCCACTGGCCGACGCTTTTCGCCGCATTCCTGTACTTCGACTTCTGCTTCGCCATCTGGGTGCTCAACGGTGCCATGGCGCCGTTCATCAGCGAAAGCTTCACGCTCACGCCAGCGCAGAAGGGTTTCATGGTGTCGGTGCCCATCCTGGCCGGCGCGCTGATGCGCTTTCCGCTGGGCGTGCTGTCGCAGTACATCGGCCGCAAGAACGCCGCCATGGTGGAGATGGCACTCATCGTCATGGCGTTGGGCTATGGGTTCATGTGGGTCGACACCTATGACGAGGTGTTGGCCATGGGCGTGCTGCTGGGCATCGCCGGCGCGAGCTTCGGTGTCGCGCTGTCGCTCGGCTCCGGCTGGTATCCGGCCAAGTACAAGGGGCTCGCAATGGGCATCGCCGGTGCGGGCAACTCCGGCACCGTCCTGGCCGTGCTTTTCGCGCCGCCGCTGGCCACGACGTACGGCTGGCAAACGGTCTATGGCATCGCCGCATCCACCATGCTGGTCCCCATGGCAGTGATGTGGCTTGCCGCCAAAGAGCCGCCTGACCGGGAGCACCAGACGTTGCGCGAGCACATCTCCTGCCTGTTCGAAAAGGACGGCTGGGCCTTCAGCCTCATCTACATCGTCACCTTCGGCGGCTTCATCGGCTTGGCGAGCTTCCTGCCCACCTACTTTCACGACCAATTCGGCGTCACCAAGGTTCAGGCGGGCCAGTTGACCATGCTGGCCACGCTGATGGGCTCGGCAGTGCGCGTCCTTGGCGGCTACATCTCCGACCGAGTGGGCGGCATCAACACGCTGTCCGGCGTGCTGGTGCTTGTGGCGGTGACGCTGGTGCTGTGCGGGTTCGCATCCACGTCGGTGGCGGTGACCACGCTGCTGTTCATGCTGTGCTTCGCCGCGTTAGGCGCAGGCAACGGAGCGCTGTTCCAGCTGGTGCCGCTGCGCTGGCCGCTTGCCACCGCGGTGGCGGGCTCCATGATCGGCGAGATTGGCGCGCTGGGCGGCGGCTTCCTGCCTAACGCAATGGGCCAATCGAAGCAGCTTGCGGGCACCTACCTGTGGGGCTTCGTGTCCTTCGCGGTGCTGGCGATCGCCATGCTCCTCATGCTGCGCGTCGTGCAGATCCGCTGGACGCGCACCTGGGCCGAGAAAGGCGGACGCGCGCGCTCCACTCCGGCTGCGCCGGAGGTTGGCTTCGCGCCCAGCACGGTCGGCACCCGCAGCGCCCGGCCTTGATGGCCCGAAGGAGGCCGCCTATGCATGCGCCCGTATCGGCCCGTTTGCTAGCGCGGCAGGAAGAGCAGCCAATACACGAGCAGCAGGTTGAACAGCACCGACACGGCGAGCGCCACTTTCCACAGCGCGGCCGGATCGCGGGCGACCAGCGGCGTGCTGACGGGTGCAGCCAGTGCCCGCGACGCGCCGCGCTCCAGCGCGAGCACCAGTTCCTCCGCGGTCTCGAACCGCTGTCGCGGATCGAGTGCGATGGCCTTGAGCGCCACGTGGTCCAACCAAATCGGAACGTCTGGCCGTAGTCGCGACGGCGGCTTGGGGTCGCGTCGGAAGCGGGCCTTCTGGTAGGGCTCGACCTCGCCATAGGGCAGCTTGCCGGTGAGCCATTGGTACAGCGTGACGCCGAGCGCGAAAAGGTCGCTTCCCGCATCGGCGGGCGCCGGATCCTCGTCGTTCCACTGTTCCGGGTTCATGTAGCTCGGCGTGCCCGCGTGCAGCAGACGCAGCGGCTTGGGCTCGTTGCCGGACACCGCGACGCCGAGGTCCAGCACGCGCCACTGGCCGTCGTCACCCAGGTGGAGGTTGGCGGGCTTGAGATCGCGATGCACCACGCCGTGCCGGTGCAGCCGCCCAAGGGCGCGCGCCACGGCGAGGGAGCCCGCCACGATGTCGGGAACCGTGAACAGCGTTCCCCTGTCGAGCATGTGCTCGAGCGTGCGCCCGGCATGCCAGTCGAACACAGCGTAGAACGATGTGGGATTCACCGGGTCGCGCACGCACACGAATCCCGCGTCACCGTGGCCGCCAGAACCCGGGGCCACGCGGCTGGACAGCCACACCTCGTGCGCCAGCATGGCACGCTCTTCGCGGTCGCTGGCACGCGCCTCGTGCAGTGTCTTGATGGCGACCAACTCATGCGTGCCGATGACGCGCGCTTGGTAAAGCCGATGCACACCGCTGTTGGAGATCTGGGCGGTGATGGTGTAGTCGTCCAGCCGGTCGCCGACCTTGAGCCGCGGCGGCACAGGCAACTGCCGCCCTTGAAGCAGGCTGTCTTCCAGCCGCCCCGGCGCGAGGCCGCGCACGCGCAGCACCAGCGCCGTCGCGTTGTCGCGCGTGCCGGCGCCGAGCGCTGCCATCACGATGGCATGGCTGGCAGCCTGAGCGTCTCCCTCGCGCGCCAGCGCGGCGAGCCGGGTGTGCTTGAGCACGCCATGGACACCGTCGGTGGTGAGGACGAAGACATCGCCGATGTGCAGCTCGCCCTGCAGGAAGTCGATGCGCACGCGGTCATCCAGGCCCACGGCGCGCGTCAGCCGGCTGCGTTGGTCAGGATGGTCGAAGCAGTGGTCCTGCGTCAGCTGCACAAATTCGCTGCCCTGCCCGTCGCGCCGCTCGCGCCAGAGGCACGCCCGCGTGTCGCCCACGTGCGCCAGCGTGAACGCATGGCCTCGCAGCACCAGCGCCGTGACGGTGGTCATGGCCGCACCGCCGTCCGAACCGATGCCTTGCCGACGCCGGTTGTGATCGGCCAGCCAAGCGTTTTGCGCGCCGATAAGGCGATCGAGCACGACCGTGGTGTCCCAGGTGTCAGGGCAACCGAAATAGTCCTGCACGATGCTCATCACGGTGGTCTGCGCTGCCTCGAGGCCGCGGCCCCCGGCAGACACGCCGTCCGCGATCGCGGCGACGAGCCCGCGCGCCTCATCGTGGGGCGCCGGCCGCACCAAAGCGGCGAAATCCTCGTTGACTTCTCGCGGCCCCTTCACACTGAAGTGGCCGATTTCTACTTCAAAGCTCATGTTGGTGCGGGGAGGTGGTTGTGCGAGCACCAGTCTCTGGCACCGGCCTTGCTAAATCCTTTTGCGAGACCACGCGGTATGCGGAGACATCCATGAGAAAGATGAAGTTGGTGATGGTGGGCAACGGCATGGCCGGCGTGCGAACCCTTGAGGAGTTGCTGAAGATCGCTCCCGATCTTTACGACATCACAGTCTTCGGTGCGGAGCCGCACCCGAACTACAACCGCATCCTCTTGTCCCCCGTACTGGCCGGCGAGCAGACGCTGGACGAAATTGTGCTGAACCCACTCTCCTGGTACGAGGAGAACGGCATCCGCCTGCACCTGGGCAAGAAGGTGGTCGAAGTGGACCGCACACGGCGCATCGTGCGCGCCGCCGACGGCACCGAGGCCGAGTACGACCGGCTGCTGTTGGCCACTGGCTCCAATCCATTCATTCTGCCGGTGCCCGGAAAGGATCTGGAAGGCGTGATCGCCTACCGGGACATCGCCGACACCAACGCCATGATCGAGGCGGCCGCCAAGTTCAAGCATGCAGTGGTTATCGGCGGCGGCCTGCTCGGGCTGGAGGCGGCAAATGGCCTGATGCTGCGCGGCATGCAGGTCAGCGTGGTCCACATCATGCCGTGGCTGATGGAGCGGCAGCTGGACGACACAGCGGGCAAGCTGCTGCAGAAGTCACTCGAAGACCGGGGTCTCAAATTCCTCATCGGCGCGCAGACACAAGCGCTCATCGGCGGCAAGGACGGCCATGTGATGGCTGTGCAGTTCAAGGACGGCAGCGAGGTCCCGGCCGACCTGGTCGTCATGGCGGCCGGCATCCGGCCAAATACCGAGCTCGCGGAGAAGATCGGCATCCACTGCAACCGCGGCATCGTGGTCACCGACACCATGCAGACGATCACCGACCCGCGCGTGTACTCGGTCGGCGAATGCGCCTCGCACCGCGGCGTGGCCTATGGGCTGGTGGCGCCGCTGTTCGAGCAGGGCAAGGTGTGCGCCACGCACCTCGCGCAGTTCGGCATCGGCCGCTATACCGGCAGCCAGGTGAGCACCAAGCTCAAGGTCACCGGCATCGACCTGTTCTCCGCCGGCAACTTCACTGGCGGCAAGGACTGCGAGGAGATCGTCATGAGCGATCCCTTTGGCGGCGTGTACAAGAAGCTGGTCATACAGAATGACAAGCTGGTCGGCGCCTGCCTGTACGGCGACACGGTCGACGGCTCGTGGTACTTCAAGCTGCTGCGCGAGGGCCGCAATGTCTCCGACATCCGCGACAAGCTGATGTTCGGCGAATCGAACATCGGCGACACCGGACACGAAGGCCACAACAAGGCCGCGGTGATGGCCGACGCCGACGAGGTTTGCGGCTGCAACGGAGTGAACAAGGGCACCATCTGCAAGGCCATCAAGGAGAAGGGCTTGTTCACGCTCGACGAGGTGCGCAAGCACACCAAGGCCAGCGCCTCGTGCGGGTCGTGCACGGGGTTGGTCGAGCAACTGCTCATGTTCACCGCCGGAGGCGACTACTCCAAGGCACCCACCAAGAAGGCAATGTGCGGGTGCACTGATGCAAGCCATCAGGATGTGCGCGAGGTCATTCGCAACGAGCATCTGCTCACCATCGACGCCGTGTACCAGCGCATGGGCTGGCGCACGCCCAATGGCTGCGCGAGCTGCCGGCCGGCAGTGAACTACTACCTCATCAGCACTTGGCCCAAGGAGGCCAAGGACGATCCGCAGTCGCGCTACATCAACGAGCGCAGCCACGCCAACATCCAGAAGGACGGCACCTACTCGGTGATCCCGCGCATGTGGGGCGGCGAGACGACGGCCGACGAACTGCGCCGTATCGCGGACGCGGTGGACAAATACAAGATTCCCACCGTCAAGGTGACCGGCGGGCAGCGCATCGACCTGCTGGGCGTGAAGAAGGAAGACCTGGTCAATGTGTGGAAGGACATCGGCATGCCTTCCGGCCATGCCTATGCCAAGGCGCTGCGCACGGTGAAGACGTGCGTGGGCAGCGAGTGGTGTCGCTTTGGCACGCAGGACTCCACGCAGATGGGCAAGGACCTGGAGCGAGCGCTGTGGCGCATGTACGCGCCGCACAAGGTCAAGCTCGCCGTGTCGGGCTGCCCGCGCAACTGCGCCGAAGCGGGCATCAAGGACGTGGGTGTCATCGGCGTCGACTCCGGCTGGGAGATCTACGTGGCCGGCAACGGCGGCATCAAAACCGAGGTGGCGCATTTCCTGTGCAAGCTGAAAAGTGCCGAGGAAGTGCTCGAATACAGCGGCGCGTTCCTGCAGCTCTACCGGGAAGAAGGCTGGTACCTGGAACGCACGGTGCATTACGTGGGTCGTGTGGGGCTCGATTACGTGAAAAACAAGATTTTGGAAGACCATGCTGGTCGCAAGGCGCTGTGGGAACGGCTGCAGTTCTCGCTCGACGGCGAACCCGATCCGTGGTTCGAGTTCGACAAGGCCACTGTCGACACGCGGCAGTTCGTTCCGGTGGAGGCCGTATGAGCAGCGGCTGGAAAGCCATCTGCCAGGTGGGCGACATCCCCATGCTGGGCGCGCGTCGTGTGGCGCGCAGTTGCGGCAGCGACGTGGCCATCTTCCGTAACGCCCAGGACAAAGTCTTCGCGCTGCTCGACCGCTGCCCGCACAAGGGCGGCCCGCTGAGCCAGGGCATCGTGTTCGGCGAGAGCGTAGCCTGCCCGCTGCACAACTGGACCATCGGGCTGGACGACGGCTGCGCCAAGGCGCCCGACGTAGGCTGCACCACCAAGTTCAGCGTGAGGGTCGAGAACGGCACCGTGCATCTGAACCTGGACGAGCTGAACGGCCTGGCCTTGAACGAGGCGCGCGACACCGCATGAACGCCGTGGACTCGGCGCGCATGGAGACGCGCTCGACCTGTCCTTACTGCGGTGTGGGTTGCGGCGTGATCATCGAATCGCAGGGCAGCCGGATCACCGGCGTGCGCGGCGATCCGCAGCATCCGTCGAACTTCGGCCGGCTGTGCACCAAGGGCAGCACGCTTGCCCTCACGGCCGCGCAGCCCATCACGCTGCAGACCCGCCTGCTGCATCCTCAGTGGCGTTCACAGCGCGGCACCGCACCTCAGCGCATCGGCTGGGACTCCGCGCTCAACGTGGCCGCCGAGCGGTTCGACCGCATCATCTCGGAGCACGGCCCGGACGCGGTGGGCTTCTACATCTCCGGCCAACTGCTTACCGAGGACTATTACGTTTTCAACAAGCTGGCGAAGGGCCTCATCGGCACCAACAACATCGACACCAACTCGCGCCTGTGCATGAGCAGCGCGGTGGCAGGCTACAAGCTCACGCTGGGCGCCGACGCGCCACCCCCCTGCTACGAAGACCTCGCGCACGCCAGCGTGCTGTTCATCGTGGGATCGAACACGGCCTTCGCCCACCCGATCCTCTTTCGGCGCATCGAGGATGCGAAGCGTGCCAACCCGCAACTGAAGATCGTCGTTGCCGACCCGCGTCGCACGGAAACGGCCGAAGCAGCGGACTTGTACTTGCCCATCATGCCCGGCAGCGACGTCGCCCTGTTCAACGGCATGCTGCACGTGATGCTGTGGGAGGGCCTCACCGACCAAAGCTTCATCGCCAATCACACCAGTGGTTTCGACCTGCTGCGCGATCGGGTGCGCAACTACACGCCCAAGGAAGTGGCCACGCTGTGCGGCATCCCGGAGCAAGACCTCATCACGGCCGCGCGCTGGTTCGCCGGCCTGCGCGATAAAGCGCCAGGCCACCGGGATCCCACGCTGTCGCTGTACTGCCAGGGCCTGAACCAGAGCAGCAGCGGCACCCTGAAGAACGCCGCGCTCGTCAACCTGCACCTGGCCACGGGCCAGATCGGCCAGCCTGGTGCGGGGCCTTTCTCGCTCACTGGCCAACCCAACGCCATGGGCGGGCGCGAGGTGGGCGGCATGGCCAACTTGCTAAGCGCGCACCGCGACTTGTCCAACGCCGACCATCGCGCCGAAGTGGCCCGGCTGTGGGGCGTGCCTCAGGTGCCGTCGCTGCCCGGCAAGACGGCGGTCGAAATGTTCGAGGCTGCCGCCGACGGCGAGATCAAGGCGCTGTGGATCGCGTGCACCAATCCCGCCCAGTCGCTGCCCGACCAGGCCACGGTGCGCCGCGCCCTGCAGCGCGCCGAGTTCGTGGTGGTGCAGGAAGCGTTCGCCACCACTGCGACCTGCTCCTTTGCCGACCTGCTGCTGCCGGCCACCACCTGGGGCGAGAAGGACGGCACCGTCACCAACAGCGAACGCCGCATCAGCCGCGTGCGCCCCGCCGTGCCGGCACCGGGCGAGACGCGCGACGACTGGCTCATTGCCACCGAGTTCGCACACCGGCTCGAATCGCGCCTGCGGGCCGGCCGGCTCACGCTGTTTCCCTACGCGACGCCCGAGTCGGTGTGGAACGAACACCGCGAATCGACGCGCGGCCGCGACCTCGACATCACGGGCCTGAGCTATGCGCAGCTCGACGAGCAACCCGCGCAGTGGCCTTTCCCCGAGGGCGCGGCCCAAGGCAAGCCCAGGCTGTACGAAGACGGTGTCTTCCCGACCGACGACGGGCGCGCGCGCTTTGCCGACACGCCCCATGAGAAGCTGGCCGAGCCGCGCGATGCTCGCTACCCGTTCTCACTCACCACCGGCCGGCTGCGCGATCAGTGGCACGGCATGAGCCGCACCGGCACGCTGGGCCGCCTGTTCGGCCACGTGCCGGAGCCCGCCATCGAGATGAGCGCTCAGGACATCGCGCGTCTGCGCTTGGCCGACGGCGACCTCGTCTACGTGACCTCGCGCCGAGGCAGCATCGTGCTGCCGGTGCAAGCCAGCGCACAGGTGGCGCCGGCGCAGGCTTTCATCGCCATGCATTGGGGCGAGGAGTTCGTGTCGGGCCACAGCAGCACAGGCCAGCCCAGCGCGGGCGTCAACGCGCTCACCACACCGGCCTTTTGCCCGCGCTCGAAACAGCCCGAACTCAAGCACGCGGCGGTGAAGATCCTCAAAGCCGAACTCCCCTGGCGCCTGCTCGCCGTGGCCTGGCTACCGGACGACCATGCCTGGCAGGCGCGCGAGCAGCTGCGCGAGTTGATGCCGCGGTTCACCTACGCCACTTGCGTGCCCTTCGGCCGTGAGCGCACCGGCCTGCTGTTCCGCGCGGCAGCCCACGAGGCGGCCGCCGACGACATCGTGGCCCGCATCGAGCAGACGCTGGGCCTGGCCGGCGCCGACGTGCTGCACTACGCGGACCGCCGCCGCGGCCAGCGGCGCAGCGTGCGGCTACAGCGGCATGGCAGCGATGCCCGGCTCGAGGCTTTCCTTCTGGCCGGCGATATCACCGCCGAAGCCTGGATCAAAACCCTGCTGCAGGATGAGCTGCCGGCGCAGGCTTACGGCCGCCTGCTGCTCGTGCCCGGCGCCAAGGCGCCGGTGGCCGTGACCGCGCGTGGCCGGCAGGTGTGCAGCTGCTTCAACGTGAGTGAACCCGAGATCGGCGCTGCACTGGTGTCCTGCGCCGGCCCACCCGACACGCAGCTACAGCAGCTCCAGGAGGCGCTCAAATGCGGCACGCAATGCGGCTCCTGCGTACCGGAGCTCAAGCGAATCGTGAGGCTACGGCAGCAGGCCGCGTAGCAACGCACGGCAGCCTCCCATCCATGTGTGCGCACCATTTCCAGAAGCCCGAAACTTGCCTCTCGCCGGTGCAGGAGACCTCATGAGCATCGCCCCCTACATCAAGGAAATCGGACGCGGCAAGGATGGTGCGCGTTCGCTCGACCAGGCTCAAGCCTACGACTTGATGAGCCAGGTGCTAGACGGCCGGGTCACCGACCTGGAGATTGGCGCCTTCTGCGTGGCCATGCGCATCAAAGGTGAGTCCATCGAGGAACTGGCCGGTTTCCTGGATGCGGTGGAAGAGCGATGCCACCCGCTTCGCACGACGCAACCCATCGTGGTGCTGCCTTCGTACAACGGCGCACGCAGGCTGCCCAACCTCACCCCGCTGCTGGCGCTGCTGCTTGCACAGGACGGCGTTCCCGTGCTGGTGCATGGGCCCATGCGCGATCCCGGCCGAGTGACGAGCGCCGAGGTGTTCCACGATCTGGGCCTGCCCGTCGCGCACGACGTCGCCGATGTCACTCACGCCTGGTCGCGGCACGAGCCCGTCTTCATCGCCACCGAGGTGCTATGCCCGCCGCTGGCGCGGCTGCTGGAGGCGCGCTGGGTGATCGGCCTGCGCAATCCCGGTCATACGGTCGCCAAGCTCATCGATCCCACGCGGGGCGGGGCGGCCTTGCGCGTGTGCAACTACACCCATCCGGAGTACGGCCAGGCGCTGGCCCTGTTCCTGCGCCACACCGGGGCGAACGCCGTGCTGATGCGCGGCACCGAGGGCGAGCCGGTGGCCGATCCGCGCCGCCTGCCCAAGCTCGACGTGTACATGCGTGGCAGCCCGCGGCCCGACCTCTCCCTCGCTGCTCAGGAAGGCGTGCTCACCGAGCTGCCCGTGCTGCCGCGTGACATCGATGCCGCGACCACCGCTGTGTACATCCAGTCCGTGGTGAGCGGTGAGAAGCCCGCGCCCTCGCCGCTGCTGCAGCAGGCCGAAGCCCTGCGGCGGGCGCTCGGCGCCTGGACTGAAGCGCCTTCCCGGGAGTTGACAGCATGAGCACGGCTTCAAATCTGGCGGTACCCGGTCAGCCCGTCGTCCACCTCGTCGGCGCCGGGCCCGGCGATCCTGAGCTGCTCACGGTCAAGGCCATCAAGGCCATCCGCTCGGCCACCGTGCTGCTGGTCGATGATCTGGTCGGCCCCGATGTGCGGCGCTATGCGCGCCGTTCGACGCGCATCGTCCATGTGGGCAAGCGCGGCGGCTGCGCCAGCACCCCGCAAGCCTTCATCGAGAAGCTGATGGCCGCCGAGGCGCTGAAGGGAGAGCGTGTGGTGCGGCTCAAGGGGGGTGACCCCTTCGTGTTCGGCCGCGGGGGCGAGGAGGCCGAGCATCTGCGTGCTCACGGCATCCGCGTCGAGGTCATCAACGGCATCACCTCCGGCCTTGCCGCGGCCACCTCTCTTGGCGTGCCGCTCACTCACCGCGAGCACGCCCATGGCGTGCTGTTCGTGACAGGGCACGCCAAGGGAGACGACGCAGGTCTGCACTGGCCCACGCTCGCCGCTGCGGCGGCGCAAGGCATCACGCTGGTGATCTACATGGGCGTGTCCACCGTGGAAGCCCTGCAGGACGGCCTGCTCGAGGCTTTGCCGCACGGCACGCCCGTGGCTGTGGTGCAGCGGGCGAGCCTGCCGGACCAAAGACAATGGCATGCGACCCTCGGCGAGCTGGTGGAACTGGTGCGGCGCGAAGGCGCGGCCAGCCCGGCCATCATCATCGTGGGCGACGTGCTGCGGGGCATGCAGCATTGGCAAGCGGCACAACACGAAAGCCGCGTGGCCTGATTCAGGGCAAGGCCCGACGAGCGGCCAGCGCCAGCACCACAGCGAAAGCCGCCACCGTGTACAGGCCGGTGGTGAGCGAGGAGCGTTCCGCAATCATCCCGATCAAGGGGGGCCCGGCCATCATCCCGAGGTAGCCGAGCGACGCGACAGCCGCGATGCCATGCGCGGGCGTCACGCCCGGCGCCCGCGCCGCGGCGCTGAAGAGCAACGGCACCACGTTGGCGAATCCCAGCCCGACGAGAGCAAAGCCCAGCAACGCAGCGACCGGCTGCGGCACCACCAGCGCCAACAGCATGCCGGCAGCACCCAGCGCACCGCTCATGCGCAGCAACAGCACCGCCGACAGGCGCGCTCGCACCCAGTCGCCACCGAACCGCGCCAGCGCCATGGCCGCGCTGAAGCTGGCGTAGGCCAGCGCGGCCACGCCCGCGTCGGCGCGCAACTCCTGAGCCAGGTAAAGCACGCTCCAGTCGTACATCGCCCCCTCGCCGATGAGGCCCAAAGCCGCGAGCACGCCGATGAGCGCCAGCGGCCCGGTGGGCAGGCTCATCGAGCTGCTTCGAGCCGATGGCCCCTGCATGCGCAGCATCAGGCACGCTCCCGCGATGATTACCAGGGCACTCGCCACGGCCGCCGTAAGCAGGTGCTGCGGCGCCCTCACCTGCGCCGCATGGAACATGCTGCCCATCGCGGCGCCGGCCATGCCACCGAGGCTGAACATGCCGTGAAAGCCGCTCATCATCGGTCGGCCGGCCAGGCGTTCGAGTTCGCTCGCTTCGGCGTTGATGGACACATCCATGAGGCTGCCGGCCGTGCCGTACGCGAGCATCACCGCAAGCAGCGCTGCATAGCGATCGAAGGCCAGCAGCAAGGCGATGCTGATGGCGCACACCAGCCCCGTGGCCAGCGTGACGCCGCGGGGGCCAAACCGACCCACCACGCGGCCCGCTTGCGGCAGGGCCACCAACGCGCCCACGCCCGCGGCAAGCATGGCGATTCCCAGGGCCTGCTCGCCCAGCGCGTAGTGCACCTTGATGCTCGGCACGTGCACGCCCCAGGTGGCGAAAAGTGCACCGGAAATGAAGAACTGCGCGCGCACACCCCAGGCCGCCTGTGCCAGCACGCGGCTCGATTGGGACGTGGCGGTGACGGACGACATGTGACCCGCGGCAAAGGCACGCATTCTAGGAATGAGTGCGGAGCGCACAGATGGGCCGGGATAATGCCGCGCCATGCCCCACTTCGATGCCGTCGTCATCGGCGCCGGCGCCGCCGGCTTGCTCTGTGCCGGCCTGGCCGGACAGCGCGCACTGTCAGTTCTACTCCTTGACCATTCGAGTCGGCTTGCGGAGAAGATCCGCATCTCGGGCGGCGGCCGGTGCAACTTCACCAACCGCGACGCCGGCCCGGCAAACTTCTTGTCTGCCAATCCGCCGTTCTGCCGCTCGGCGCTGGCGCGCTACACGCCGCAGGATTTCATCGCGCTGGTGCAGCGGCACCGCATCACCTTCCACGAGAAGCACAAGGGCCAGCTCTTTTGCGACGACTCCAGCGAACGCATCATCGAGATGCTGCTTGGCGAGTGCGAACAAGGCGGGGTGACGCGCTGGCAGCCGTGCCGGGTGCACGAGTTGCGCCGCCACGGCGCCGGGGGTTTCGAGCTGGAGACCGAAGGCGGCAACGTACGCGCGGCACAGGTCGTCGTCGCCACCGGCGGGCTGTCGATTCCCAAGATCGGGGCCACCGACTTCGGCTACACCATCGCACGCCGCTTTGGCCACCGCATCGTGCCCACGCGGCCGGCACTGGTTCCGCTCACTTTTGACGCGGCTGCCTGGGCGCCTTTCGCCCCGTTGTCCGGTTTGTCGCTCCCGGCCCGCGTGTGCACTGGCACAGGCTCAGCGCGCGGCGAGTTCCTCGAAGACCTGCTATTCACCCACCGCGGCCTGAGCGGGCCGGCCACTCTGCAGATCTCCAGCTACTGGACTCCGGGCGACCCGATCTGCCTCGATCTCGCTCCAAGCCGCGATTTGGCCGTGGATCTTGCGCACGCCAAGAATTCGTCGCGGCGAAAGCTCGACAACGAACTGGCGCAGCTCATTCCGCGACGTCTGGCGGAAACCTGGCTTGCAGGCCTTCCTGAAATCGCGGGCCGACCCCTTCCCGAATTGCGCGACAAGCAACTGCATCACCTTGCGAGCACGCTCCAACAGTGGCGGCTCGTGCCATCCGGCACAGAGGGATATCGCAAGGCCGAGGTCACTGCCGGAGGCGTGGATACGCGCGAGCTTAGCTCGCAGACCATGGAAAGCCGCCTGTGCGCGGGCCTGTTCTTCATCGGTGAAGTCGTGGACGTGACCGGCTGGCTAGGCGGCTACAACTTCCAATGGGCATGGGCCAGCGCCGCGGCGTGCGCCCGCTCGTTGGTCGGCAGCACGGCGCACACCGCGAGCACCGCTGACAGCTCATTGCGGTGAGGGATTTTGGCGTGGCTATAATCGCCGACTTTGCTGGCAAACCGCGCCGCGACCGTGTGGGACACGCAGGCTTGGAAAGTCCGGACCTTTCCCCGCCAGGCAACACCCGGCACCGCGCCAAAATCATTTAGGACCTATCGACTACATGACTACGATTCGCGTCAAAGAAAACGAGCCGTTCGACGTGGCATTGCGCCGCTTCAAGCGCACCATCGAGAAACTCGGCCTGCTGACCGATCTTCGTGCCCGCGAGTTCTATGAGAAGCCCACCGCCGAGCGCAAGCGCAAGAAGGCGGCTGCGGTCAAGCGCCACTTCAAGCGCATCCGCAGCATGCAGCTGCCCAAGCGCCTGTACTGAACTGCTGCGGCAACCGCCGCTATCCGCCCCTACGGGCGACGATTTCGCACCGAAAGCCCGCTCTTGCGGGCTTTCGCGTTTCCACCCCATCCCCTGCCCACCATGAGCCTCAAGGACCAGATCACCGAAGACATGAAGACAGCCATGCGCGCCAAGGACGCGGCCCGGCTACTCACCATCCGCGGGCTCCTGGCCGCGGTGAAGCAGCGCGAGATCGACGAGCGCATCACGCTGGACGACGCCGGCGTGCTCGCGGCAATCGAGAAGCTGGTCAAGCAGCGCAAGGACTCCATCTCGCAGTTCGCCGCCGCAGGCCGCACCGACCTGGTCGACAAGGAGAGCGCCGAGCTGAAGGTGCTGGAAGGCTATCTCCCGCAGCGGCTGTCGGCCGAGGAGATCGCCACCGAAATAGCCAGCATCGTGGCCGAGTTGGGCGCCAGCGGGCCCGCCGACATGGGCAAGGTTATGGGCGCCGCCAAGACGCGGCTGGCCGGCAAGGCCGACATGGGCCAGGTGTCGGCAGCAGTCAAACAGGCACTCGCGAAGTAACCTGATTCACTGATTCGAGGAGCCCGACATGACCATTCAGGTACAGCAACTCGGCCCCGACCTGTGCGTGGCGCCGCAGCTCACACCCGATGCCATGGCCCCCGCCGCAGAGGCCGGCTTTAAAAGCATCGTCAACAACCGCCCGGATTTCGAGGGCGGACCCGACCAGCCCACCAGCGCGAGCATCGAGGCCGCAGCTCACACCGCTGGCCTGGCCTACGTGCACCAGCCCGTCGCCCCGGGGCACCAGACGCCCGAGGAGGTCGCCCGCTTCGCCGAGCTGCTGGCCACCTTGCCGAAGCCCATTCTTGCGTTCTGCCGTACCGGCACCCGCTGCGGCAAGCTGTACCGCGCCGCCACGGGCGGCTGATTGCCACAAGGGCAGCAACGGCCACTTCTTCGTTCGACGGCGTACTCGCCGTGAAGCCCCACCGCTTGAAAATCAGTACGCCGAGCCAAGTACGCGGTGGAGCCTTGCGCGGATGCCGGTGAGCCGCTGCTGCCGGGTAGTTCCACGTAGCTGTAAGACCCGTTGCCCGCAGCCTTGACCTGCGGTCTGATGCTCGCTGACTCATTCACTTCGGAGCCCCATTCCGTGTCTTCCCTTCTCACCCTGTCAAGGCTGATCGACCGCCTGAGTGAGTTCGTCGGGCGATGGCTGGCCTGGCTGGTACTGGCCGCCGTGCTGATCAGCACAGTGAACGCCGTCGTCCGCAAGCTGTTCAACTTCAGCTCAAACGCCTACCTCGAAATCCAGTGGTACCTGTTCGCCGCCATCTTCCTGCTGGCTGCCGGCTACACCTTGCTGCGCCAGGAGCACGTGAAGATCGACGTGATCCTCGGCCGCTTCAGCCGGCGCACCCAGGTCAAGGTTGAAACCTTCGGGCTGGTGGCTTTCCTGATGCCGTTCGTGGTGGTGGTCATCGCCATGGTGATGCCGCTGGTCATCGACGCCTGGCGTAGCGGCGAGATGTCTTCGAATGCCGGCGGCCTGATCCGCTGGCCCGTGTACGCCATGGTGCCCATCGGCTTCACGCTGCTGGGCCTGCAGGGGGTGTCGGAAGTCATCAAGCGCGCGGCCTTCCTCATGGGCCTCAGTGAAGACCCGGCGCTCACGTTCAAGAGCAGGTCCGCCGAGGAGGAGCTGGCCGAGGCGATTCGCGCGCAAGCCGAGCGCGCCGCGCAGGGAGGCAAGGCATGACCGCGTTCATCGTGGCGAACCTGGCACCGATCATGTTCGCCGGGCTGTTCGTCTTCCTGCTGATGGGCTTCTCGGTGGCCTTCTCGCTGGCCGCCTGCGGGCTGCTGTTCGGCTTCGTCGGCATCGAGCTCGGTGTCCCGGGCATGGCCTCGCTGATGCAGGCACTGCCGCTGCGCATGTTCGGGATCATGCAAAACGACACACTGCTGGCGATTCCGTTCTTCACGTTCATGGGCCTCATCCTTGAACGCTCCGGCATGGCGGAGGACCTGCTCGACACCATCGGCCAGCTGTTCGGCCCGTTACGCGGCGGGCTGGCCTTCGCGGTGATCTTCGTGGGCGCCATGCTGGCCGCAACCACGGGCGTGGTGGCCGCCTCGGTGATTTCCATGGGCCTCATCTCGCTGCCCATCATGCTGCGTTACGGATACGACCGGCGCGTGGCGAGCGGCGTGATCGCGGCCTCGGGTACGCTAGCGCAGATCATCCCGCCTTCGCTGGTGCTGATCGTCATGGCCGATCAGCTCGGCCGCAGCGTGGGCGACCTGTACAAAGGTGCTTTCCTGCCGGGCTTCATGCTCACCGGGCTGTATGCCGTTTATGTGCTGCTCATTGCGTTAATGCGGCCCCAGTGGGTGCCGGCGCTGCCGAAGGAGGCACGCACCATCCGTGAAGACGATGGCTCGGCGGGCCTCGCCTCGCTGGCGTTGCTCACCCTCGTCTCGGTGGGCAGCGCCGTGGCCTACGCGCAGACGCGGCCGGCGGAGATGGCGACCGACGTGCTCATCGTCATGTCGCTCAGCGTGGGCATCGGCGTGGCCTTCGCGCTGGCAGTGCTGAACCGCCTGCTGCGGTTGAAGCTGCTGTCGCGCATGGCCGAGCGGGTGACCTTCGTGCTGATCCCGCCGCTGGCGCTCATCTTCCTCGTGTTGGGCCCCATCTTTGTGGGCATCGCCACGCCCACCGAGGGGGGCGCCATGGGCGCCTCGGGCGCGCTGGCGATGGCGCTGGTGCGACGTCGGCTCACGCTGCCGCTGCTGCGGCAGGCGATGGACACCACGATGAAGCTGTCGTGCTTCGTGTTGTTCATCCTCATCGGCTCCACCGTGTTCAGCCTGTCGTTCCAGGGCGTGGACGGGCCAAAGTGGGTGGAGCACCTGATGACCAGTTTGCCCGGCGGCCAGCTGGGCTTTCTGATCGTCGTCAACATCCTCATCTTCCTGCTCGCCTTTTTCCTCGATTTCTTCGAGCTAGCCTTCATCGTGGTGCCACTGTTGGCGCCGGTGGCCGAGAAGCTGGGCATCGACCTGGTGTGGTTCGGCGTGCTGCTGGCCGTGAACATGCAGACCTCGTTCATGCACCCGCCGTTCGGCTTTGCGCTGTTCTACCTGCGCAGCGTGGCGCCGGGCGAGGATTACACCGACAGGGTGACTCGCCAGCCGGTCGCGCGCATCACCACCGGGCAGATCTACTGGGGCGCCGTGCCTTTCGTGCTGATCCAGATCCTCATGGTCGCCGCGATCATCGTGTTCCCCGGCCTCGTCTCGGGCGGCCTGTCCAAGAAGCAGGAGTTGGACACATCGAAGGTTCGGATCGAAATTCAGGAGCCGGACGCAGCGCCTGAGATGGATACTGACAAGCTCTTCGGTCCCTCCGACGGGGCGAGTGCACCCGCGCCGAAGGAGGAAGACCCGATGGAGGTGTTCAAGCGCTGAGCGCGGGCAGGGCCTGTTCGCAGTCGGCGATGAGGTCGTCGACCGCTTCCAGGCCGACCGAAAAGCGCACCATCCGGCCGCGCCAGCCGCTGCTCGGGCGCAGCACGGCCAAGTCGTAGGGCACAGCCAGGCTCACGGGCCCAGCCCAGGACCAGCCGATGCGAAACAGCCGCAGCGCATCGACAAAAGCATCGACCTGAGCTGCGGTGTAGCGCTCTTCGAACACCACCGACACCAGGCAGGCGGCCCCGCGACACAAGCGGTGCCAATGCTCGTGGCCTGGCGATCCTGGCAGCGCGGGATGCAGCACCCTCACCGCCTCGGGCCGCCGCGACCACCACTGCGCCAGTGCGCGTGTGGCGCGGTCGTGCGCCTCGTAGCGCACCGGCAGCGAGTGCAGCGAGCGCAGCACCAGTTCGGCGTCGCTCGCGTTGACGCCGAAGCCGATGCGCATGTGCGCCAGGCTCAGGCACGTGTGCAGCGATTCGTCGCGCGTGGTGACCGCGCCCATGAGCAGGTCGCCGCCACCCGAGGGGTACTTGGTCAGCGCCTGCATCGAGATGTCGACCGCCAAGGGTTCGTCTTCCCGCCCCGGGCTGAGGTCGAAGGGGTTGAAGGCCATACCCGCACCCCAGGTGTTATCGAGCGCGGTGAGCACGCCTTTGTCCCGCGCGAGGCGCACCAGGGCAGGCAGGTCGGGAAACTCCAGCGTCACGGAGCCGGGCGCTTCCAGCCACACCAGTCGGGTGGCGGGACCGATGGCCTGGGCCAGCGACTGCACATCCATCGGGTCGTAGAGACGGTGCGCAATGCCCCAGCGCGCCAGATCATGCCGAGCCAGTTCCTTGCTGGGGTTGTACGCGTTGTCCGGAATGAGCACCTCGTCGCCCGCTTTCAGCAGCGCCATGTCGACGAGTGCGATCGCGGCCAATCCGCTGGGCAGCAGCAACGTGCGCGTGCCGCCTTCCAGCGTGGCGATGCGCTCCTCAAGCGTAAAGGTGGTGGGCGTGCCGTGCAGCCCATAGGTGTAGCCGGCCTTGTTCCGCCACTCGCGTGCACGCATCGCCGTGGTGTTGGCGAAGATCACCGTGGATGCCTTGTGCACGCCGACTTGCGGCGCCTCGAAGCCGGCCGGCGGTCGATAGGGATGGTGGATCAGCGAAGTGCTGAGGGCGGGTGGGGTTCCGTCTGCAGGGCGCTCGGACATGACAGTCCTCAGACCGGCAGGCCAACAAGATCATGGCCCTGCGTGCCCACGATCTGGGCGCGCGTGAACTCACCGACCTTCAGCGTCTTCGACGCCTTGGCAGGCGGCAGCAGCCGGACAGTGCCATCGATCTCGGGCGCATCGGCGTAGGACCGCCCCACCCCGCCCTTGCGGCCCAGCGCGGGCGCGGAATCGACCAGCACCTGCATGGTGGCGCCGACACGCTCGCGCAGCTTGGCGGACGAAACCTCCTCGGCCACTGCCATGAAGCGGACGCGCCGCTGCTCACGGATGTCCGCTGCGAGCATGCCGGGCAGTTCGTTGGCCGTGGCGCCTTCCACCGGCGAATACGCGAAGCAGCCGGCCCGGTCGATGCGCGCTTCGCGCATGAAGGCCAGCAGGTGCTCGAACTCTTCCTCGGTTTCACCGGGGAAGCCCGCGATGAAGGTGCTTCGCACCACGAGCTGCGGGCAGATCTCCCGCCATCGGGCCAGTCGCTCGAGGTTGCGCTCGCCGCTGGCGGGGCGCTTCATGCGCTTGAGGACATCGGGATGCGAGTGCTGGAACGGCACGTCGAGGTAGGGCAGCACCCGGCCGGCGGCCATGAGCGGCAACACCTCGTCAACGTGCGGATAGGGATACACATAGTGCAGCCGCACCCAGGCACCATGCTTCTCAGCCAAGTCGCCGAGCTTCTCGCACAGGTCGAGCATGCGCGTCTTCACTGGTTTGCCGTCCCAGAAGCCGGTGCGGTACTTCACGTCAACGCCATAGGCGCTGGTGTCCTGGCTGATGACCAGAAGTTCTTTCACGCCGGCCTCGAACAGGCGTTGCGCTTCGGCCAGCACATCGCCCACCGGGCGCGACACCAGATCGCCGCGCATGCTGGGGATGATGCAGAAGGTGCAACGGTGGTTGCACCCCTCGCTGATCTTCAAGTAGGCATAGTGCCTTGGAGTGAGCTTCACGCCCTGAGAAGGCACGAGGTCAACGAAGGGATCATGCGGGCGCGGCACGTGCAGGTGAACCGCATCCATGACCTCATGTGTGGCGTGAGGGCCGGTCACGGCGAGCACGCTGGGGTGCATCTGCTGGACGAGGTTGCGGCCACCCTCGCCGGTCTTGGCGCCCAGGCATCCGGTCACGATGACCTTGCCGTTCTCGGCCAGCGCCTCGCCGATGGTGTCAAGGCTTTCCTTGACGGCGTCGTCGATGAAGCCGCACGTGTTGACGATCACCAGGTCGGCGCCGGCGAACGTTTTGGAGGTGTCGTAGCCCTCTGCGCGCAGCTGCGTGAGGATCAGCTCGGAGTCAGTGAGGGCCTTGGGGCAGCCGAGCGATACGAACCCGATTTTGGGCGCGGCGGGCACGGCAGCCGCCGGGATGTTTTGCGTCATGGGGATGAATTTTCCCCGATGTCGCACGGCGCCGGCGATTGACCTTACGAGGGCCGCTTCGGCGTAATGCCCGGAAGACCCGGGAACAGCGATTCGGCCTGTTTGGTCATCTGTTCCTGCATCTGCACGAAGAGCTGCTTGCTCTGCTCGAGGTAGTTGCCCATCAGGCCCTGCACCACCGGCGCCTGGCCATTGAGGAACTGCGTCCACACTTCGGGCGACATGACCTTGGGGTCGTACAGGCCCTTGGACTGGTCGGCCAGCTTGTTCTGGATGTCGGTGAAGGTCTGCAAGTTCTTCTCAAGGTACGAGCCCATCATCCCCTGCATGGCGTGCCCGTAGAAACGGATGATCTGCGCCAGCATCTGGCTCGAGAACATCGGCATACCGGCCGTCTCCTCTTCGAGAATGATCTGCAACAGAATGCTTCGCGTGAGGTCGTCTCCGGTCTTCGCGTCGCGCACGACGAAGTCCTGCCCGGTGAGCACCATCTTCTTCACATCCGCCAGCGTGATGTAGCTGCTGGTGCGGGTGTCGTACAAACGGCGATTGGGGTACTTCTTGAGGATTCGCGTGCCGGTGTCCTGGACTGCGCGACTCTCCGCGGCCGCCTTGGGTTGCGCGGCTCGGCGGGACTGGACCATTGAATGCTCCTGAGGTCGGATGGGCAGATGCGACAAACATTCTAGGAGCCGGCGCTCTGGGGCCGAACAGGGGTAACCCGCCCGCGCAAACTTCTCCACGCCTGGCGTCCATGCCGCTGCGGCCACCGGCGTGGCACGGTGTGCAGGACAGCACACTTAGACTGCCGGGTATGCCCGCCACCGAGTTCTGGCTCGAAGAGATCTGCCGCATCGCGCGCCACGCGGGAGAGGTCGTGATGGCTGTGTACGCGCACGATTTCGCGGCGCGGCGCAAGCGCGACGACTCCCCCGTGACCGAGGCGGATGAAGCCGCCGAGGCGCTCATCGTGCCCGCCTTGCAGCAGCTGGCGCCGGGCCTCTCGGTCGTGGCGGAGGAAGCCGTCTCTGCCGGCCGGGTGCCTGCGATCGGGGCGCGCTTCTGGCTGGTGGATCCACTCGACGGCACGCGCGAGTTCCTGGCTCGCAACGACGAGTTCACGGTGAACATCGCGCTGGTCGAGCAAGGCGCGCCTGTGATGGGCGTAGTGCATGCCCCGGCCCTGGGCGTGCTCTACGCCGGGGGCGCCGGACTCGGCGCCTTCACCGAGGACGCGGCCGGCAGGCGCCCCATCCATTGCCGGCATGAGCCGACTGACGGCGCAACCATTCTGGCCAGCCGCTCGCATGGCGACCCGGCGGCATTGCAGGCGTTCCTCGCCGGCCACCGGGTAGCCCTGCTGCGCCACATCGGCTCGTCGCTGAAGTTCGGCCTGCTGGCCGCGGGCGAGGCAGACCTTTATCCCCGCTCCGGCAAAACGATGGAATGGGACATCGCCGCCGGCCATGCGGTGCTCGCCGCAGCCGGCGGCTCGGTGACGGATCTCGCCGGCCAACCGATCCGCTACGGCAAGCCCGGCTTCGGCAATCCGCCCTTCGTGGCCCGCGGCTTGGCCAGCATCACGACGGGAGGAAGTCCACCGGCCACGTGACGACCATTTGATCCACGTCCTTCGTGCCGAAGTCGAACTGCCGGATGCGCGCGAGGAGCTTGGCCTCCAGCTGCGACGCCTTGAGCTCGCTGGAGACGACGCGGCAGTCGATCACCTGCCCGGCCGGTGAAATCTTCAGCTCCACCACGACCTTGCCTTGCAGCGACGGGTCATCGCGCAGCGCGCGGTTGTAGATGGCATAGATCGCGCCTTTGTTGCGCTCGAAGACGAGCTTGATTTCCTCGATGGAGCGGGAGACCTTGCCGCTCGAACCCTTGTGTAGCGTGCCGCCTTTGCCGCCCGGGCCGCCTGCGCCGTCGCCCTTTCCGCCGCCCCCACCGGCGCCACCGCCTCCGCCGCCCCCGGCCACGCCTTCGACCAGGGTGGTGGCACGGCCAGCGAGACCCCCGCCGCCGGTGTTGCGGCTGTATGCCGCCGTGTTGATGCCGCCGCTGCCGCCCGTTGCATTGGAGGTAATGAGCGAGCGCACCGGCGCGCCGGCCTCTCGTCCCGATCCCACGCCGACGCCGACTTCGGTACCTACGCCTGGCCCCTGCTTGATGTCCTGCTTCAATTGCACGGCAGCCGGTGCGCCACGCAGTTCGGCAAGCTGGTCGGCCATGGCGAGAAGGCCCACGCCGGCGGCCCGGCGCCGGGCGCCTTCAATCTCCCCGGGTGGGCGGTTCGGCAGCGGCCGGCGAGCCTCGGGCACCGGTGCTTCGCGCGAAGGTTGCGTCTTCACCGGCTCGGGCTTGCGGGTCGCGGCGGCCTGTGGTTGCTGCGGCTGCTTCTGGGCTTCGGACTCGACCTTGGGCTTGGGCGGCGGAGGCGGTGGCGTCTCGCGCTCAAGCACCAGCTTGGCAAGCCGGGGCGGCAGCTCCTGCGGCTGCGTGCGATCCGACTGGGGCCGGGGCAGCAGCAGGAAGATCAGACACAGCAGCGCACTGGCGCCAAGCACCCCATTGCGGATGCGGCGAAAGCGCGCCTCGTCCTGCGGCGACACCGCCCACGGCAGCACCGGCGCGCGAAACGACACGGCAAAGGTGGCACTCATGACGCCAGCTTCCTGGTCACAGCGAAGGACACGTCGCTGAAGTTGGCCCGCGCGGCCGTGTACATGACCTTGCGAAGCAGCTGGTAGGGGATGTCCTTGTCACCCATGATGGTCACCGCCTTGGTCTGCGCCTGGTTTTCGGCGCGGATCACCTTGCGGCCGGCCTGCAGGTCGAGCTCGTCCTTGAGCGGCGCGATGAGGTCGCCCGCCGCGGCCATCACCTCGGACACCGAGGCGACCTTGCGGCCATCGACCACGATGTCGGTCTGGCTGATCATGACGACCACGGTCTCGCGCGGGCTCTTATCGGAGATCGACTGCGGCAGCTTCACCGCCTTGGAACTCGGGAGAAGCTCCACGCCCGAGGCGCTGGACAGCAGGAAGAAGATGAGGATCGTGAAGATGTCGATCAGCGCGACCAGGTTGAGGTCGACCGCCGACTGGTTGCGCGCGTGCCGCTCGGCGCGCTTTTGCAGCGGAGTGAGCTTCATGCGCTACTTCCTGGCGACGGGCGCGTCGCCGATGGAGATATCGGGAAACAGCTCGATTTGCGTGACCTTCGGGCCGTTCACCTGCTGCGTCTCGCGTACCGCGTCCATCACCTGCACCAACACGTCGTAGGGCGTGTCGGGCTGGGCCAGCACGGTGGCGGCCACAGCCTGCGGAAAGCGGGCTTTCACCTGCTGCATGAGCGCAGACAACGCCTTCACGTCATAGCCGCCGGCGGTGTTGGGAATGCGCTGGATCAGGCCGCCGATGCGGTCGCCCACCTCCAGCGCATCGGGCCGGATCACGATCTCGAGCTTCAGGTCCTCGACCTTCAGTTGCTCCACGGCGCCGGACGACTGGGCCGGCAGTGTGAGGTCGAGCACCGCCAGGCGGGTGAACACCGCCGTCGACAGCAGGAACGGCACGAGCACCACGATCAGGTTGATGAACGCGGTGACTTCGAGCGCCGCTGCGTGTTTGCGCAGGCGTCTGACACGCATGGTCGGCTTACCTGCCGGTGGTGGCGGTGGTCTCGGCCTTCACGCGCTGCACCAGGTTCAGGAAGCTGATCTTGGCCGCCTCCAGACCGTCGACGATCTCGCTGGTGCGCGCCTGCAGGAAGGAGTGGATCAGCAGGAACGGAATGGCCACCATCAGTGCGAAGGCGGTGTTGTTCATCGCGATGGAGATGGACGCCGAAAGCAGCTCCGCCTTCTCGGCCGGGTTGACCTGAGCCACCGCAGTGAAGCCCTTGATCAGGCCGATGATGGTGCCCAGCAGGCCCACCAGCGTGATCACGTTGGCAAATGTCGCGATGTAGTGCGTACGCCGCTCCAGTCGGGGCACGATTTCCATCATGCCCTCCTCCATGGCGGCATCGATGTCCTCGCGTCGGCCGGGGCTCTGCATGCGCGTGAGGCCGTTGGCCACGATCTTGCCGATGGCCGCGTCCGACTCGGAGGCCATGCCCAGCACCTCCTTGAAACGGCCGTTTTGCAGCATCGGCAGCAGCTTGGCCCACAGCTGCCGGTTCTGCGTGCGCGCCCGGCGCAGGAAGATGAAGCGCTCGATCGCGATGGCCAGGCCGGTCGACATGATGAGCAGGCTGGGGTAGATGAACAAGCCGCTGTCCTGAAAGAACTTCACGGCGGTCTGGAAGGCATTCATCGCTCACTCTTCTCCAATGACAAGAACTGCTGATTCAAAACACGCTTGCTCGGGACACACATTCACTTGGGCGCAGGCGCGGGTGGCGCGCCCTGCGTGGCGGGCACGCGCACCAGGGCGTCGTACTGGATCCGGCGGCGAAACACGTCGCGGTCCACGGGCGCCAGCGTCTCATCGAGCACGCTGTCCACCGGGCGCCCGGCGAGCCCGCCAGGCAGCGGCTTTTTCCACGGCACGATGTAGAGCACCTTCGGCAATTCGCGATTGCCGATGATCTGCGTGCGATCGATGTCGGCGCGATCCTGGGCCCAGGCCGGGGCGGCCGGCATGAGGGCCGTGAACAGCAGTGCAAGCACGGCGTGCCTCATTCCTTTTCCTTCTGGTTCAGCGCCACGGGGGTCGGCTTGCGGTTGCGCAGGTCAGCCACCCACTTGGAGACGGTGGCATCGCCGCCCGGCGACAAGCTCAGGTAGCGGTCATACAGGGCGAGTGCGCGCGCGCCATCGCCGAGGTACAGGTCGTGCAGGATGCCGAGGTTGAGCTGCGGCGCGGCGTAGTTCGAGTCCAGCGCGATGGCTTGCTCATAGGCTTGGCGGGCCTGCGTGAAGCGGCCTTGCATGCGGTACGTGATGCCTAGCTGGTTGAAATAGATCGGCTGCTGTGGGTTGGCCTTCACGGCTTGCTCCAGCGCAGCGGCGGACTCATCGAGCCTGCCGGCCTGGCGCAGCAAGAGACCGAGGTTGGCGTGCGGGCCGCCCAGTTCGGGATGCGAGCCGGCGAGTGCGCGAAAGCCCTGCTCGGCCTGCGCGGTACGCCCGTCGCGCAGGGAGCGAAGCGCATCGTCGTACGCTCGCTGCACGGCCGGCGCCACGGGCTCCGCGGCAGTGCGCTCAGGCGTCGCCGTGACCGCGGCAGGCGCCGACTCGGCAGCGGCCGACGCGAACTGCCCGACCGGCACCATTTTGTACACGGCGTGCTTCAGAGCCTCGACCGGCTTGTCTGCGGACGCGCAGCCGACGAGTGCGAGGGCCAGCGCCATCGTCGCGCCGCGTTGTGTGCGTTCAGCGAATCGCATCGATCGCCCCCTCGCTGTGTTCGTTCTTGCCGTAACGCACCGGGCGTAGCTCGCGCAACGCAGTGAAGCTGCGTTGCACCCAGGTGTCGTAGATGCCGGCAGCCGCGCGCCGTGTGTTCACCTCGTGCAGCTCGGTGGCCTTCTCTTCGAACGGGAATGCCTGCTCCTCCAGCAGCACGTCGTACTGCTCGCGTTCCAGCTTGGACAGCTTCCTCGGCCGCTCGGACGCGAGAAGCGCGCGACCGAAATCCTGGTATAGCGACGCGGTGTGGAAGGTGGCCGCGGTGGTCACGTCAGCCACGCCGTAGTCGGCCGCGACGGCGTAGGCTTTGAGCACCTCTTCCATGCGGGTCTTTTTCAACTTGAGCTGGCGCGCCAGGGGTTCCACCAGCGCGACCTTGCGGTAAGCCTCGAGCGTCGGCGCCGCCATGGCAAGCGCCGCCATGCCTCCCAGATACCGAGTGCGCGGCGTGCGTGCCGCGCCGCCTCGCTGGTCAGCCTGGAAGACTTCCTTCATCAGGGCCAGCTCGCGTGCGGATTGGCCCTCGGCGTGCGCGAGGCCGGCCAGGCGATAGCGCGCCTCGACCGATCGCTCCAGCGGCTGCGGGTACTTCTTCGCATAGCTTTCATAGGCGTTCGCCGCCGCGGCTCGCGAACCGCCCTTTTCGTGCAGCTCGGCCGCCTGCCAGAGAGCATCACGCGCCAGCGTCGCGTCATTACCGGTAGCCGCCAGGCGCTCGAGTTCGCTGGCAGCCTGCGACCACCGGCTTTGCTCCATGTAAGCCAGGGTCAGCTTGTTACCTACCTCGCCCTGTAGCGGATGCTGCGGGAAGCGTCGGCGAAAGTCTTCGAGCCTGCGTGCAGCGGCGTCCCAGTCCTTCAGCCCGATGAGCGCGGCGGCCGCGTCGTACTGCGCCGCGACGCGCACGGCCGACTGCGGGGCGACCTGGCCCACGCGATCGAAATGCCCGACCGCCGTGCGCAACTCTCCTGCCTCGCGTGCCTTTTCACCCTGCTTGTAGACCGATGCCGCAAGCCGCTCCACCAGCTCGGAGCGACCTTTCTCCTTGTCGTCCCTGAGCGCCAATGCCTCGCCGTAAGCCTGCTCCGCGCGGTCAAACGTGCCGCGGTCGAAGGCCGTGTGCGCAATCACCGTCCACGCCACGCGGCGCTGTGCCGGCGACGCCTGCGGCTTGATGTCGAGCACCCGCTGCGCGACCGAGGCGGCTTCGCCGTCATTCATGGCGAAGAGCATCTCGGCTGCACGGGTCAGCACCGCTCCCGCACGAGAGTCGGCCGCGAAGGCATCGGCAAAGCGCAGCGCACTGGCGACCGCTTCGCGCTGCTGCGCGGGAAGATCACCGGCCGCGGCGCGCCTTTCCTGCTGCGCATGGGCGAGCAACGCGGAGTAGCCTGCGTCGGCGCTGCGTGCGTGCGCGGGGTAGCCGTAGGCCGTCTTTTCGTACTCGGCGATGGCCTCGGCAAACCGCTGGTTCTCGAACAACAGCTCGGCGAGGAGGAAGTTGTTGTGCGGCGCGTCGCCATCGTTGGGGAAGGACTCCAGCCAGGCGCGGTACCAGCGCACCGCCTCCTCGACATCGGCGCTGCTCCTGCTCTTTTGCGCAGTGGCGTGGCTGTGGCGCGCCAGCTCCGCCAGCTGCGTCTTGACCAGCGGTTGCGCGCGCCCCCAAGCCTGCGGATTGGCGCGGCGGAAGTCACTGGCGATGCCGTAACGCACCACGTATTCCTTCTTGGCATCGAGGGCCAGCGTGCCGAACCCGGCCTGCTGGTAAATCTCGATGACGCGCGTCTGCAGTTGGGGCGCCCGCTCGTGCAGCGGATGCTCGCGTGCGAACAAGGCAAAGGTGTCGGCCGCGTCCTTGACACGCTCCTGGCGCAGGTACAGCTCGCCGAGCTGCTCGTACACGCGGAACTCGTAGCTGCGCCTTTGCGGGCTGTCCATGTACGGGGCGATGGACGCCGCGCCTTGCAGGTTGGCCAGGCACAGGCTGGAGACGCGGAAGGTGTCCTCCACCAGCTCGCGGTCGGCGCGCGTGAGGCCCTTCAGGGTATCGAATCCGCCCTCGCCTTCGCGGTCAGCGACCTTTCGGTCCAGCACACCGAGGAAGGAGTGCAGCGCATCCTCCAGCCGGCCCTGTTTGAACAACGACCAGCCGTGCATGTACAGCGCGCGCTCGTGATACGGGTTGCCGCTGTCGCCCTTCAGCACGGTGGCGTACGCCTGTTCGGCCTTCGCGTAGGCACGCATGGCAAACAGCAGCTCGCCGCGGCGGAAATGAGCCTCGTCGCCATGGTGAGTCGCCGGGTACTGGGCCACCAGCCGGTCGAGAGTTGCCAGCGCGGGTTCCAACTGGCCGCCTTGCTCGTGCGCGCGGGCCAGCTGATAGAGCACTCGATCGTTGGCCGGATTTTGCGGATAAGCCTTGAGGTATTCCTCGTAGCGCGCGATGGCGGCACGGTAGTCGGGGCCCGAGCCGGCAGCATCGCTGGCGCTCTGCCGGTCGGCACTGTCCATCTCGAGGTCCGCAATGCGGCGCATCGCATCGGCGCGCTGCGGCGCATGCGGCGCCACTTCGAGGAACTTGCGATACGCGGCGATGGCCTGTTCCTCGCTGGGCGCGATGCCCGGATCCGGCTCCACCTTCACGCTGCGGCCTTCCAGAGTCTTGAGTGTGGGCGGCTCCGGCGGGATGGCGTTGCGCTTGCTGGCGCAGGCCGCCAGCCCGCACGCCACCATCACCGCGAGCAGCGCGCGGCCGGGGCTACTGGGGCTGCTGCGTCGCATCACTGGGGTTCCTTGCCAGGCTGGCGCGGTCGTAGAGCTGCGCCACGGCGAAGCGCGCCTGCATGGCGTACACCGCGAGTCGCTCCTTCTGGTGGGTGAGTTCGGCCACGGCGATGTCTTCCACTGCGCGCTGCTGTTCAGCCACAAGCGTGGTCACTTGAGGGATGAGGGCCTGGACGCGCCCGTTGAGTTGGGCGATGCGCCGTCCGAAGGCATCGAAGCGCGCCGGCTCGTCGCGCTGCGCCTGCACGAGCGCCGCATCGCGGCTGCGGGCCTCGGCCAATTGCCGGTCCACGATGTCCATGTCCTTCTTCGCGGCCCAGGCGCGTGCCGGGAAGTCCTGCGCCAACTGCCACGTGAGCACGCCGGCGGCGACACGGGCATGCTGGCGAGCATCACCGTAGTCGGGCTGGTTTCCGAGCCTCGCAAGCGTTTCCCTCACACCGGCCAGCCGGGCCATCAACGCGCGCTCGCGCTCGTTGGCGAAAGCCAACCCGGTGGCGGTGCTCATGGCTTCGGAGAATTCGCTGGCCAGCGCGTTGCGGCGCTGCTCCAACCCGGCGATGCCGCGCGTGCTGTCCTTCGCGCCTGCCAGCACCTGCGGCAGACGCTCGGTATAGGCGTGGCGGCGGTTGTCGAGCATGTCGACGAAGACCGCGAGTTGCTCGTCCCAATGCGCCAGGTTGCGGCCCAGGAAACGCAAGTCGCGCAGGTTCTTGAACGACTCCTGGAACTCGTGCTGCGCGAGTACCTGGGCCAGATGGCCGGCGTAGGGCATCTCGGGCAAGACGCGCAGCGCCCACGCCTGGCCGGCGTTGTCGCCTGGGTTGCGCTCCAGCAGACCCTCCACCAGCTTGCCGGCGCGGATGGCGGCGATGGATTCATCGAGCTGAGCGCTCTCTCGCTCGAACAGCGTGATCGCGTCCTGGTATCGCGCGAGCGACTGCCCGTAGGCGCCCAGCTCGGCATAGGCGTAGGGCACCGCGATGCGCGCTTCGAGCACCGCGGCGTCGGAGCCGTCGCGGTCGAGAAGCTCCATCCAGGGCACCAGGGCCAGCTTGGGCTGGTGCAGCGAGGCAGCGGCCCAGCCGAAGCCGAGCAGGGCCTTGTTCGAATCCATGGCAGACAAACGCACGCGCGACAGTGCGTGGCGCGCCGCCTGCGGACGCTGATCCTGCAGCGCGGCGAAGCCGAGCGCGACATTGGCGCGGTCTCGCAGGCTGCGGAACTCCTCGACCGGCATGTGGGCTGGCGTGGGCGAGCCGCCCAGCTCATCGAGCATGGCCGTGCCTCGCTCGGCGTCGCCGCTGCGCACGAGCGCCACGCCGAGGTTGAAGCGGGCATACCAGGTGGCCTTGGCTTGCTGCGCCATGCCGTTCAGCACGCCGGCGGCACCGGCATGGTCGCCGCGCGCCATGAGCAGGTTGGCGTGCAACAGCGCGCGCTCCTCTTCCAGTTCGCCGGGCAGAACGCCGTCGATGCGCGCCAGCGCATCGACGGCCTCAGCGTCGAAGCCGCGCTGGTAGCGGATCTTGGCGAGGAAAAACCAGGCGCGGTTGCGCACCGAGGGCACTGCCCCTTTGTCGATGAGCTCGGCGAAGATGCGGCCCGCTTCGCGGTGCAACCCGTACGACAGCAGCATGCCGCCGCGCAGCAACTCGGCTTCGTCGGCATGCAACACGACGCGGCCGAAATGCTGCGAGGCCATCAGGGTGGTGATGGCGGTGAAGTGGCTGTCCTGGAAGAAATGGAACAGCGTGTCGCCGTAATGGGGCTCGCGCACCGGCTGCGGCGCCGGCCCGGCAGAAGGCTCGGCCTGCACGCCGACGGCGCATAGCCCGGCCGCCGCGGCCAGCACTGCGTGGCGGAGAAAGCGGTGCAGGCGCATCGCGGCTATTGCCACACTTTGACGTCGAACTCGGGCTGCAGCTTGCCGGCCGAATCTTTGATGCGCAGCTCGATGTACTTCGGATCGGTTCCCTTGTCGAAGCGCATCGTCGCACCGCGCTTGTAGTCACGCGTGTGCGGCCCCCGGCCAGTGAAGAAGGCCACGAGCTCATGCGCGCCCGCCTTCAGGTTGCCCAAGTACAGGCGCTGCACGCCACCTCGATGCAGTGCCTGCACTTCCAGCGGTGTGTAGAGGTAGTTGGCCACCACCTTGTCATCGAGCTTGACCTGCACGGAATCCAGCTCGAAGAGCTTGCCCACGTCCATGGAGACGAACACCGCCACCTGCGTGCCGGCGGGAAACAGAAGCTCCTCTTCCAGCACCAACAGGTCGCGGTTGAGCTTGATGACGTCGGCCTTGGCGTCCTGGACGCGCGTGTCGAGGCCGGTGCGCGAATCGGGCGCGCTGGCCGCCGAAGCGGCGGAGGCGGGCGAGGCGGGTGCCGCCACCGCGGTCGGCGCTGCATCCGCGGCCTGCGCCAAGGGTGACCACGCAAAGCCGGCGAAGAGCATCGCGGCGAGGATCAAACGGCATCGAGTCAGCATGGGAGCACTCTGTGTCAGTAGGTCGCCGTCACGTACAGCTGGAGCACGTTGGCATTGAACGAATAGGGCTTTCCGCTGCGAACGTCGGTGAAGTCCTTGTAGCGAAAGTTCACCAGCTCCCATGCGCCGTGCGCCTTGAGCTCGTACCGGCCCGGCACGCGCTTCCAGTCGTACGAAAGCTTGGCGCCCAGCCCGGTGCTGGTGAACGTGCTGAGCTGCCGGTTGCGCGTGACGTAGAGCGTCTCCGCGGTGGCGTTGTCGCTGTAGAACAGGGCCTTGTCCTGCGTGTGCAACCGCAGCGTGGCATCGCCCAGCCAGCGCTCGCGGAAGTAGCGGCGGTAGCCGGCCTCCAGGGTGTGCGCCTTGATATCCCAGTTGTCCCAGAAATAGCGGTACTGGCCATGCAGCGCGTCGCGCGAGCCCAGGTCGAACGCGGTGCGCAGCGAGAGGGCCCGCGACGAGCGCGTGCGCGGCAGCCGCTCCGGAACGGCGGCCCCGAAAACACGCGCCACACGGTAGGGGCTGCCGAGGAAGCCGTCGTCGGCGATCACCTCGAAGTTCGCGCTCATGAGCCAGCGCGGCGTGAGGATCTGCGTGGCACCGAGGCGGTACTGCCAGTGCTTCACGTTGTCGAAGAAGCCGGGCGTGCCTTTCTGGCCGACCTTGTCGCTGGAGCGGGTGAAGCCCAGCGTCACGGTGGTCATGCCGCCGAAGGTCTCCTGGCTCACATCGACACCGGCGCTCGAGACTTGGTAGTCGGGCTCCCGGCTGGTCGATGCCGACAGCGTGATCTGCGAATCGCGCACCACGTAGTCGGCGGCGAGGCCGTACTCCGTGCGTGTCTCCTTGTACGGGCTGGCGGTGGTGACTACGTCGATGGAGGCGCTGCTCACCGCATCGACGTAGTACGACCCCGACAGCGAGACCTTGTCAGCCAGGCTCTTGCGCACCAGCAGCGCGGGGCCCGCGGCGGTGAGCCCGCCTCCCTTGTAGACGTGCAGCATCGCCTCGCCGCTGTCCTCGGGCAGCGTCACTGCGCGGCCCGTGCCCGCGGCCAGCACGCCACCGAGCACTCCGGCAATCTTGGCCATGCCCGCATACGGCACCCGGCCCAACACCGCGCCGAGCCGGCGCCACGCGCGCAAGACGCCGACGCAGAGGCTACTTGCACCCACAGCCGCCTCCTTGCACGCCGGAACCACCGCGCGATGCCTCACGCACGTCGCGCACGTGTTCACGATGCTTGTCGGGCAGCGCGGCGCCGCTGCCGAACTTCATGATCGGATCGGCCAGGCGCTCGCGCTCATATGGCTTGACCCAGGGCTCGATAGAGGCGCAGCCCCCCAACCCACAGGCCATGATGAGCGCCGCCAGCCGCGCTGCGATGAGGATGCGTGAGTTCATTCCTTCAGCAAGTCCCGGATCTGCTGCTCATAGGTCTGCTCCATGCCTTCGCGGTAGCCGCGGTGCAGGAAACGTGCGCGTCCATCGCGGTCGATGAGCACGGTGGCCGGCATGGCGCTCAAGTCGTACAGCCGGCTCACGCGCTTGTCGGTGTCCAGCAGCACAGGGAACTTCAGGCCGAGCCGCAAAGCCAGCTCGGCGGCAGCCTTCGCGTCCTCGTCGATGTTCACGCCCAGCAGCACGAAACCCGAAGGCCGGTACTTCTCGTACAGACGATTCAGATGCGGCATCTCCTGCCGGCAAGGGCCGCACCAGGTGGCCCAGAAGTTGACCAGCACCACCTGCCCGCGCTGCTCCTGCAAGCGCAGGTTGGGCCCGTCCACGCGGCGCAGCGTGAAGTCTGGCGCGGCAGCGAACAGCGCGACAGCGGACATCGCCGCCGACGCGCCAGCCGCCAGCGTGGCAGCCAGCAACGCGCGAGCGGCGCGGCGCAGGACGCATCGGTACGTCATCGTGGGCTCCCTTCAGAAGTAGTACGACAGCCCGGACGTCAGCTCCAGGTTCTGCGTGGTCTGCCGCCTGCCGAGCAGGTCGAGCGAGTAGATGTGGTCGCGCATGTCCACCTGCACCGACCAGCGATCGGCCAGCATGAGGCGCACGCCGAGGCCAAAGTTGAAGGTGTGCCGACGCTGCTCGATGAAGCGTGTGCTGCCCACGCCGCCCATCAGATAAATGGCAGTGGCCTTGGCGCGATTGCTGCCGATGAAAACTTCGCCAGGCAGCACGTTGTAGCCGGCGGAGAAGTTGTAGTAGGTCAGCTTCTCCTTGGGACGTGTGAACACGCCGCCCGGCAGGATCTGGCGGAAGTTCTCGTCGCTCACGCGAGTCTGCGCCAGCGTGGCCTGCACGAAGATGTCTTCGCTGATGTGGTAGCCCAGGCGCATACCCGCCACCGCGCTGGACCCGAAGTTCTCTGTGGCGTAGGTTCCGGCAAACAGGCCGACCTCGATGTCCTTGGAGGGAAAGCGTGGCAGCGGGATCTGGCGCCGCTCGACTTGCGGCTGGATCACCTGATCGCCGGCGGGCTGCGGGGCCTGCTGAGCCAGCGCGGCGGCCGGCGCGATGGCGACGGCCGCCAGGAGAGCAGCGGCGAAGAGCGAGTCGACGGATGTCTTTGGGGTCATGGTCGTCGGTCAGAAGAAGAACGCGAGTCCGGCCGTGAAGGCCTTGAACTCGCTGCTGCGCGTGTCGGCCACAAAGGCGGTGTAGAAGGAGTAATCAGCGCGCAGCACGAAGCGCTCGGTGAGATGCCAGCGCAGCCCGATGCCGGCGTGAGCCAGCTTCGCGTCTGTGGGCAGCGCGCCCACGAGGCTCAGGTTCGGCACATTGCGGAACCTGCCGAAGCCCACGCCGAAGAAGGGCGACAGCCGCCGGTCGGACCACGGCTCGGACACGAGTCCGACATGCCAGAAGTCGCTGCCCGAGTACAAGCCCTGCACCTGGCCCAGGTCGCCTTCGAGGCTGAGCGTTTCAGACACGCGCCAGCCGGTCCAGAGCTTGAGCATCGGCTTGGCATCGAAGCGGCCCCACGCGACGCCGAACTGCACCTTGCGGCCCAGGTAGTCGTCGAGCATCACGTCGCGGAAGGTCTTGGTGCCGCCTGCCTCCGTGAGCGTGGTTTCGAGCTGATGGCGATGCACCCAGCCGACCTTGCCGCCCGCTGTGCGGACCTTGTACCAGTCGGTGTGGCGCAACTCGACCTCGATCCACTCAGAACGTGCGGCCACGAAGAAGACGGGGTAGCCGCGTCCCGGCCCGGTGCGAAGCTCGATGTACGGATCGGTGACTTGCAGTCTTTCCAGCGCCGGCTCGGCGGCACGCGAGGGCATGGCGGCCAAGGCACACCAGCCCAGGAGCAAGGCCGCCAGGATGCGCGGCACGGTGCCCCACAGGGTCATGAGCGAGGGCTGAAGTCTCATTGGGTGTTGCAAGCCCCGTTGGACGTGAACATGGCGCTGCTGCCGGCGCTGCTGAACTCATCCTGGCCCTGCCCCACCGGATGCGTGATCCAGTACTGGATCAGCCGGGCATTCGGGTCTTGCGTGCTCTCGAAGATGAGCCCGCCCCCGTGCAACACCTGCATCACCAGCGGCTTGGTGAGAAGCCGGCTCTGCAGTGGCGTGCCCACGAGCACCGAGCCGCGCGCCGAGTAGTAGTTCTTGTACATGTCGGTCGCACGGATCGCCTCTGGCGTGTTCGCCGGGTCATCCACATCGACTTCGGCAGCCGCCGGAATGACCCGGAAGGCGCCGCCGGTGCCGGTGGCGTTGTCATGGCAACCCGAGGAGGCACATGTGTTGGTGGACACCACACCCCCCTGTTGGATCTGCAACTGGGCCAGGAAGATCGGGTTGATGCACTTCTGGAAGTACACGAACGACAGCGACTGGCCCGTGATGCTTCCCGGGTTCTCGACCAGCGGAGGGTTGTCCAGCGGGTTCGAACCCGAGCCGCCACACGCGGTCAGCGCGAGCGCGAGTGCGGCCACGCCGAACGTGTGTCGCAGGGCAAGCGCACCGCGACGCCTCAGACGAAGGATCGGCATGGTCAGGGGCAGCCTCCCTGGATCCAATTGAAGATGGTGGTGTAGCTGGCACTGCCCGCCGGCAGCACGGCAGTGCCCTGCCCCTGCGCGCCCGCGGGATGCGGCACCGTGGACGGACGCGATAGCAATGAATTAGACCCCGCATTGCACGCGTCGTTGATCATCGTCAGCGTGACGTTGTAGTCACCTTCCGGGTCACCGGTCAGCACGAAGCGGTTGTTGTTGAACGACGTGCCCGCCGCCACGCCATCGGCACCGCTGCCCACAGCCTGGTGGCAGCCCGACGCGCAGGTGCTGCGCAAGATGGGGAACACCTGCGAGTTGAATGTCGTCTCGCTGAGTCCGCTGATGGTGAGCACGCCGTTGCCGGGGCTCATCGGGTCGTTGTAGTACTGCCCACCCAGATCCATCCACTCGGCGAGAAGGCGCTTCTCGGCCGCGTTGAGCATGGTCGCGTGATTCGGCGCGCCAGCCGGCGGATTTGGATGCGCTTCGAATGCGTCTGCGCCGGTCATGAGCCGCTCGCCGAAGAGGATTTCGGTGAGCCGGCTCTTGCGCGCCAAGCCCACGGCATCTCCTTCGCTGGCTTCGGTGCTCACGAGCGCCGGGCCGCGCTCAACCACCGGCACGCCGTCTTCGATGCGGGTGCGCGGCAGGCCGGTGTCGGTGTCGATCACCGGATCGCCCAACAGCAGTTCCTCATAAGAGGTGAGCCGGCCGGTGCCGGCCACGCCATTGCGCAGATCAAGCTTGGCCGGGTCGTTGTGGCACGCGGTGCAGGTGTTGGCGCCACGGTTGCGCGCCCACAGGGGCTGGATGTGCTCGGGGTAGTTGATGATCCCGTTCACCGGCACCGCTGTGGCCAGGTCGTCAGCGGCGTTCGCGTTGCCGGTGTAGCGCAGAGAAATGGCGGTGCGCGCGGTGACGCCAGGCTTGGCGGTGTCGGCCCAACGATCGGTCCACAGCAGGTCGGCGAGACGGTTCAGCGCCGTGGGATCGTCCCGCGTCAGCGTGGAAGCCATTGTTTCGCCGGAACGATGCTTGGAGGCCATGGCAGCCAGCCAGCCTTCAGGCACGTTGTTCACGATGGCGCCGGAGTTCAGCGCAGCCCCGCGACGCGGGCTGTGGCAACCGTCGCAGGTGCGCCGCTCGCCGGGGCGCACCTGGATCCAGTTGGTGTGGGTCTGGAAGGCGCGACCTTTTTCGTCGATGACCGCCAGCGCGATCGGCACGTCGGCCGGCACCTTCAGCTTGAACGACCCATCGGGCTCGATGGGCATGTAGCCAAGGATCTGCTGCATCTCGAAGTCGGTTTCGCCAATGGCGCGACGCAGTCCCATGCTGCCGGACGGTGGAGCCACCGCGCGGGTGACGCGCACGAAACGCGCAGGCGCGCAGCGATAGGCCGGATCGGCCGGGTTTTTCATGCGCACCAGATCAGCCACCAGCGGCCTCGTGTCCAGCGTGTCGCTCGGGGCGATCTTGGGGATGGCGGTAGTGCAGCCCGGCGCGAGGTCGGCCGCTGTCAGCACTGGGTCACCCATGCGCCCGAGGCCATCGGTGTCGTAAACGCTGCGAACTTCGAGCAGGCCCTCGTTTGCGGTAGCAAGGTCGTCGTCGATTTGGGTCGGGTCGACCACGTTCGGCTCGTCGCGCGCCAGCAGCGCGACCGGGTCGGTGTACATGTACTCGGACCCGCCGGGTGTCGCCACCGGACGCCACTTCTTCTCTGCCGGGTCGAACATGTAGATTGCGTAGGCGGGCGGCGCGGTGTCCTGCAGTTCATCGGCCTGCGCCTCGGCACGCGAGCGGTTTCGGTTGGAAAGCCTCGCGAGTTCATCATCGGTGAGTTCGGCGCAGGGAATCACGTCGCCATTGCGCGTGACTTCACAGGGCCGGAACGCTGCGAGCACACGGTCGGTGCCGTCCCACAGCGGGTACGGGGTGGTGACGCGCCCGAAGCGCGACAGCCCCCGCCCGATGCTCAGTTGCTTCTCGGGCTCTGTGGGCTGCGACTGGCCGCCCTGCGCCGGCACGAGCGAACTGCTCGGCGTGTTGTGCTCCGAGTAGTTCGCAACGTCGACGAACACCAGCGCGCCGCCCTCCCTCGTGCCCGACAGCGGCATGAGGTCCGACGACACGAAGCCTTTGTACTGACCCTTGGGATCCATGTCGCGCGGATGCAGGAAGCTGTTGCCTTCGCTGTGCGCGCCGTACAGCACAAACATGTCGGTGCCATCGGGCTTCACGCGGAAGATCTTGAAGTGGTTGCGCCCGCCGACGTGATCCCAGCGCGAGAACATGATGTCACCGTTGGGCCTCACCACCGGGTTGCGGTCGTGGCTCTGGTTCACCGAGATCTGAACGATGTTGCCGCCATCGGCATCCATGGTGTGCAGGTTCATCACCCGCTCGCGCTCGTATTCATCGAGCGCGAAGTAGGTGCGGTCCAGCGCCTGCTTGCTCGACTGCAGCTGACGGTTCGACGTGAACACGAAGCCGCGCCCACCAGGAAGATAGACCGGGTCGGCGTCGTCGTCCTGCGTGGAGTGCGTCAGGCGGCGGAACGTACCGTTGGCCAGGTCGCTGTCGGTGGTGTCGTATTCCCAGATATTCCATCGCCCGGTACAGGCAGGCTGCCCTTCGATGGTGGACGTGTTGTCCGTCGGGCATCGCATGGCGAAGACGATTTTCTTGCCGTCGTACGACACCTCGGGGTCGGAGGCGTCTCCTTTACCCTGCGTGAAGCGCTCGGTGATGTTGATCTCCGGCGCGCTGGGCGAGGACTTCTCCCGAATGATGAGGTCACCGCCGGGCGCGGTGGGTGCGCCGTTGGTGGGATTCGCCTCGATTTCGGTGGATCGCTTCACATAGGCGATGGGCACATCGCCCTGCACCGTCACTTCGCCACTGCCGCTGCCGCAGCCCCCCACGGCCCCGACGAGCGTGGCTACGGCCAGTGCGAACGCACCCCTGCCTCCGATGTATTTCATGGTTCCCCTCAACTGTTCCGATTCGACGAGCGAGTCGCGTTCATGCCGGTTTGGCTGGCGCGGCGGCCAGCAGCCCGGACGAGTAATGCAGTTCTCCAGCAGCGTCGACCACGACAGCGTCGACTCCCTCCAGCGACTCCACGAGCCGCATTCCTTGTTCGACGCCCAGCACGAACACCGTCTTCGACATCGCCTCGGTGGTCAGGCCGTCGGCGGCGACGATGGTCACGCTGTGCACGCCCGACGGTGACTTGCCCGTCTTCGGGTCGATGAGGTGATGGCACCGCTCGCCGTTCACCTCGAAGTAGCGCTCGTAATCGCCTGATGTGGAGAGGGCCAGGTCTTCGAGCGGCAACATGGCCACGACCTCTCCTTCCCGCCGCGGATGGCGGATGCCGATGGTCCAAGGCCGGCCCCGCCGGTCGCCAATCACACGGCTGTCGCCGCCGGCAGTCACGATGGCATGGGCAATGCCACGTCGGCGCAAGATGGCCGCACCCATCTCCACCGCATGGCCCTTGGCGAAACCGCCGAGATCGATGCGAACACCTTCGCGGGCGAAACGAACGCTGCGGTGCCGAGGATCGAGCTCCAGGTGTCGCCAGCCGACGGCGTCGCGGGCGCGTGCCAAAGCGTCTTCAGTCGGCCGCACGCCTTGCCGGTAGTCGTACAGCTGGCCGGCACTCGCAAAGGTGATGTCGAACGCGCCACCCGACAGACTCGAGAATTCGATGGCGCAGGCCAGCAGGTGGAAAAGTTCCTCGCTCACCGGTACCGGCGCGGCGGCGGCCTCGCGGTTGATGCGGGAGAGATCCGAGTCGGGCCTGAATGGGCTCATGGCGCGGTCGATGCGGTGCATCTCGGCCATGACCGCATCGATGGCCGCCTCTCCGGCCGGGCGATCCTCGCTCCACAGCTCCACGCGGATGGCGGTGCCCATGATCGCCTCGTCGCGTGCGAGCCAACCGGCCTCTGCACGGGCGCGAGAACCACTCGAACCGGCGTGCGGCGCCGGCGCCAGGAACCCGAAGCGCATGGCTAGGGTCGGCTCCGAACCGCGAAACTGAACGAACTCCAACCCTCACCGAATGGCTGCACGCCGTTTCTCGCTCGTTTGTTTATTGACAGACGCACACGGCGTCCTGGAGAGCAACCACGCAGTTCACGTGCCCGCACAACGGGGCGCATCTTGAGGCTGTCGGGCGGGCGAATTCGTCAAACTCCCTGCAAAAGGCGCAGTTTTTACATCAGGACGCGGAAGAAACATGACGCTTTTTGGCGCGTGTGCATACAAGCAATTCATCTGTGTACGAACGCAACGAGAATCGCTTCAGAACCGGCTGGTCCGTTTATTGCGGCCTCGCAGGGTTGCGCAGCGCACTGCCGTGCCGACATTTCGCCACTGCCTCAGTGACCCGATCACCCTCCACCGCCGCGCCGCGCCTGAGCGCCATCGACCTCGCCTGCCGACGCGGTACCCGGTTGCTCTTCCAGCACCTGGCCTTCGACCTCGCACCAGGACAGCTCGCCTGGGTGCGAGGACACAACGGGCGCGGCAAGACAAGTCTGTTGCGCTTGGCGGCCGGGCTGTCGTCACCGGAGCACGGCCAGATCCTGTACGACGGCAAGCCTGCGCGGCGCCTGCACGACGAGCATGGGCTGCCCCTTTTCATCGCGCATGCCAACGCGCTGAAGGACGACCTCACCGCCTCGGAATCGCTGCAGTTCCTGCTGCGGCTGCATGGGCGCGCCTGGGATGGCGCCACCATCCAGACCGCGCTGCAGCGCCTGGGCTTGCTGGGCCGCCGCGATGCGCCGGTTCGGACCCTGTCGCAGGGGCAGCGGCGGCGCGTGGCACTCGCGCGTCTGGCGGTGGAAGAAGAGCCCTCGCTGTGGATCTTGGACGAGCCCTTTGATGCGCTGGACGCCGGGGGCGTGGCCCTGCTGAACCAGCTGCTCGCCGGCCACCTGGCTCGCAGTGGCAACGTGCTGCTCACAAGCCACCTTCCGCTCGACGCGGATCTCCTGCGCCCAATGCACATCGATCTGGATGCATTCGCCTGACATGGCCGACCTGTTCCTTGCCGTCTATGCGCGCGATGTCCGTCTCGCTCTGCGCCGACGCATCGAGGCCTTGCTGCCGGTGGCCTTCTTCGTGGTCGCGGCAAGCCTCTTTCCGCTCGGCGTCGGGCCCGAGCCCCAAATGCTGCGCGCCATAGCGCCGGGCGTGGTGTGGGTGAGTGCCTTGCTGGCCGCCATGCTGTCCCTGGGCACCCTGTACGGCGGCGACCATGCCGATGGCTCGCTCGAACAGATGCTGCTTGCGGGTGGCAGCGCGGTGGGTGTGGCCGCGGCCAAGGCCGCCGCACACTGGACGCTTACCGGCGCGCCATTGGTCGCTGCGGCGCCCGTGATAGGGCTGTTGTTCGGCATGCCAGCCGATGCGATTGGCGTGCTGGTGCTGTCGCTGCTGCTCGGCACGCCCACGCTCAGCCTACTGGGCTCAGTGGGCGCGGCGCTCACCCTGGGTTTACGCAGCGCCGGCCTGCTCATGATTCTGGTCGTGCTGCCGTTGGCCATCCCTGCGCTGGTGTTCGGCACCGGTGCCGTGGTGGCGGTGGAGGCCGGCCTGTCGGCCGAGGGGCATTTCTCCATCCTCGGAGCGCTATTGATCTTCGCTGCACTCACCGCCCTGCCGGCCACCGCCGCGGCCCTGCGTATCGCCGTGGAGTGAACAGGGCAGCGCAACCGTCTTGCTGCGACGCTGTTCCCACGCCCAAAAACAAGACGCCCCCGGACAGCCGAAGCCGTGCGGGGGCGAAAGCGGCGCCGGATCACCGGCGCCGGAGGTTCAACTGATCTCAGGAGCCGCGCTTGGCGCGCGAACCGGTGGCCTTCGACACGGTGCCGCTCACCGCTTCGACGTTGGCCTCGGCCACGTCGGCGGCCTGCTTGACGGCCTTCTGGATGGTGTCGTAAGCGCTGCTGGCAGCGGCCACGGCCGACTTCACGAAAGCCACGGCGTTGTCGGTGCCCGCGGGCGCGTTCTTGGCAGCCTGCTCCAGCGTGGCAGCGAAGGCGGTGCGCGCGTCAGCGGCGCTTTCCTCAACGATGCGAGCGATTTCGGCGTTGGTCGCCGAAACGATGTCATAGACCTGACGGCCGTAGGCGGAGAACTTGTCCACGTTCGGCTGCAGCGCGGCGGTCTGCAGGGCGAACAGGCTGGAGGCGTCCTTTGCGCCGAACAGGCTCTGGCTGGCTTCCTGAACTTCGGCCAGTGAAGCCCGGCCGGCTTGCAGGTTCAACTGGGCCAGCTTCTCGACGCCTTCCAGCGTCTTGGCGGCGATGCTCAACACATTGCCCACTGTGGTCTTCTGGGCGGCTGTAAGTTGCTCAACGGTCAACATGGTCGGGGGATCCTATGGACTGATGGAGGAGGAGTGATGCTGCACTGCAGCATGCAAGGATTCTAGGGGCTTTCCCAACGGATTCAAGCCCTTTTTGTGCTTTGCCGCATCGTTGCCGCATCGCACCGAACGCGACATTAGGCAGGGAGCAGTTGGGCGCGAGCGGCCGTGGTCACAGCAGCGACGCATGGATGGCGGATGCGGCGCTCCGCCGACACCGCGTAGAACTCCTCGACCAGTTCTTCACTGCGGCCCAGGACTTTCACTGCGTACTGCTCGCAGGTTTCGGCTTCGAGCACCGTGGGCGACATGAAAACCCCTCGGCCTTCGCGGCCAAAAGCCTTCATCAGCGCGGCGTCATCGAACTCCCCCACGGGCTGCGGGCGCACGCCCTGCTGCTCCAGCCAGAGTTCCAGCTTGCGGCGCATGGCTGACGATGAACCCTGGATCAGCATGGGCGCGCCATCAAGCACGTGCGGAAAGCGGCCCTTCAGTGTGCGCGCCAGCGCCGGTGCGGCAAAGAAGCTCATCGCCGTGCTGCCCAGCGCGTGGTTGAACGCCCGCACGCTGAACTGCCGGCTCATAGGTTCGTCGGCCATGACGAGGTCCAGCCTGTGCACCGCCAACTGTGCCAGCAGGTCCGGGAACTTGCCCTCGTGACAGATCATGCGGACCTGTGGTGCGGCGGCGAGTGCGGGCTCCAGCAGCCGGTAGGCGATGGCCTTGGGCACCGCGTCCGCGATGCCCACGCTGAACTCCAGCGCGCCGCCATCGGGGCGCGCCGGGCGGCCCAGAGCGGCCTCGAGTTCGGCCCCGATGGCGAAGATGCGATCGGCGTAGCCCAGCGCCACGCGGCCATCCTCCGTGAGCTCGACCGTGCGCCCTCGTTTTCGAAGCAGCTTGCAGCCTAATCGCTCCTCCAGCAGCTTGATCTGGCTGGAAAGCGTCTGGGGGCTGGTGTGCAGCTGCTCGCCGGCGCGCACCACGCCACCGGCCTGCGCCGTGGCCCAGAAGTAATACAGGTGCTTGAAGTTGATCGGCATGCGGTGTGTGCCATGCGCATCATCTGCTGACGATGCGGTTTTTCGGAAATATGGAAGCTGTAAATTCGACTTTACCGGACTCTTTCGGGCCCGTAGAGTGGCGCTTTGCGCCGCCGTGCGGCGCATCCCTCAACTCCACGCCGCATGCCCATGGAATTCCTGTTCGACCCCAACATCTGGATCGCCTTCGCGATGCTGACCGCCCTCGAGATCGTTTTGGGCGTCGACAACATCATCTTCATCTCCATCCTGGTCGGTCGCCTGCCGAGCGAACGGCGTGACCTGGCGCGCCGGTTGGGCCTGGCCTTCGCGATGCTCACGCGGCTGGCACTGCTGTTCTCGCTGAGCTGGGTCATGGGCCTCACCTCCGATCTGTTCAGCGTGGCGGGCGAGGGCATCAGCGGTCGCGACCTCGTGCTGCTGCTGGGTGGCCTCTTCCTGCTCTACAAGGCCTCGCACGAAATCTTCGTGGAGGTGGAGGCGCGCGATGAGCGTGGCCCTGAAGCGACGCCGGCCGCCGTAGCTGCCGCGCACCGCACTCTCTTCTGGAACACCATTGCGCAAATCGCCGTCATCGACATCGTCTTCTCGCTCGACTCCGTCATCACCGCGGTCGGCATGGTCGACCAGATCTGGGTGATGGCCGCCGCCGTCATCGCGTCCGTGGGCGTGATGCTCGTGGCCGCCAAGCCGATCGGCGACTTTGTCGACCGTCACCCCTCGGTGAAGGTACTGGCACTGGCCTTCCTGGTGATGGTGGGCATGGTGCTCGTCGGCGAGGCCTTCGACATGCATGTGCCGAAGGGCTATGTGTACGTTGCCATGGCCTTCTCACTCGCCGTGGAGGCGCTCAACATCCGCGCCCGCGCCAAGCGTTTGGCCGAGGCCAGCGCCTGACAGGCCGGCGCCCGCACAAGGCGCATCACCGAAGCCGCGCAGCTGCCGGGCCTGCAGCCGCTATTGCGTAGGCACGGACAACTGCACGTAGCTTCCCGGGCGCTGCCTGCGAATCAGCAGGTTGCGCGCCTCCCACTGGGCGCCCGGATCCAGCGGGGCGAGATACCGCACCTCGCTGCCGCTTTGCACGGCGATCGGCACACCGTTCTCGAAAAGCAGGCGGTTGCCGGGTAGGCGCGGCACCTTTTCACCGGGGGTCAGGATGCCGGCGAGGTTGAGCGGATCGGCCGCGGAGATGGACACGCGCTCTCGCCCCTCGCGCCGGCCCGTCTGGCGCAGTGCCGCAGCGGCCTCGGGCAGCGCAAACTGTTCGCCTGAGAAGCCGCTCACGAAGCGACCGCCGCGGATCTCTCCGCGCGCTTCGAGTCGCCGGTACACGTAGAACAGATCCCGCCACGGCGGCAGCCCTTCCTCGCGCTCCAGCAGCCGGCGAAACACCACCCCATAGCGACGCAAGAGCACGCGGGCGATATGCTCAACGCGCGGCTCGGCCAGGGCGCCAGCCGACTCCACTGCCGCGCGCGGCCGGCGCGTGAGCGACCATCGCCCAGCATCGTCCATCGGTTCGTGGCCGGGCCGCCTGCGGCGCAGACGCTGACGATGCTCGGCAGGCATCACCAGCGCGCGCAGGCCGGCAAATGAGTCGCAGGTGGCCAGACCCTGCGCCACCAGTTCGCCCAGCGCTTGTTCAAGCTCGGTGCCCAGCAAGCCGGCGTCGTGCTGGAGGTCGGCGAAGAAGCTCGCGCCGTGCGTGCTCAGCGCGTCCAGCACACGCCGGGCCTTGCCCGACAGCGCGGGCTCGTCAGCAACCGCGCCGCCTGCCGCCTGCTGCCAGTGCACCAATGCGTCCCGTTCGGCCAGCACGATGGGCGTGGCGCGAACCGGCCCGCTGCGGCGAGCCGTATCGTCGCTGCTGCGCTCCTGCGCCCGGCCGAAAGGCCGCCACCAAGCCACCTGGCCGGCGCTGCACAGGCGGTCGAGCATGTGGGGCAGGTAGTCCTTCACGCGCGCGGCGAGCAGGTCTTCTTCCCATGCGGAGGCGGGCGCGGCGCAGCCTTCGAGCTGCCGAAGCGCGCCGGCCAGCCCGGCTTCACCTTCGCGCCGCTCGTCATCCTCGGCCGTGGCGAGCTGGTGCCATCGGAGCAGGAAGCGCATGAACTGCGCCGGCGGCACAGGCTGGATCTCGGCACGCAGCCGTTCTCGGGTAAGGCGATGCATGCGAGCGAGCAGCCGCCGGTCGCACCACTGCGCCGCATCTGGGGCGGTGAAGCCGCCGCGCATCACCGCGCCTTCGGCTTCCAGCTGCAGCAGCGCCGGCAGCAATTGCGGGGCCGACAGGCCCAGCGGCCGACCCAGCGCCTCGGCAGTGACGGGCCCCAGCAGCTCCAGCCGCCCCCGCACAAGCTCGCGCAGCGCGTCGCTGGCCGCAGGATGCATACGCGACACCGGCTCGATGGGCGGCGAGCACACCGCCGCCGGCCACAGCGCTAGAAGGTCGTGCAGGCGTTCGGCCGCCACATGCAGCACCTCGCCACCCGCCGTCTGGAGGCGAGTGACGCGACGCTGCAACGAAAGCTCGCCGACCAGCTGCGGCAGGTCAGACTCCGCCACGGTGAGGAAGCCATGCACGACCAGTGCGTCGTGCAGTTCGTCGGCACTGTCGACATCGGGCCAGGCTTCCTCGCGCACCTGCGCAATGGCCTGCGGATCGAGCCGACCCAGGTCCGCGGCCGTCTGCACATCCATCAAGGACTGCGTGCGGACTGCCTTGGTGCGCCGCTCCTCGGCGGCGCCGCCATCGAGGAAAGCATAGGGCCGCGCGTTCAGAATGGCGTGCGACAGCGGCGAAGGCGAGGCCAGCTCGCGCACAACGACCTCCACCTCGCCGGCCTCCATGCGTTTGAGCAAGGACGCGAAGCCCTCCGCATCCATGGTTTCGTGCAGGCAGTCACGCAGCGTCTGGGCCACCAGCGGATGGTCGGGGATGTCGCGCTCGCCTATCAGGTTCTCAGCGCACGCCTGCTGCTCGGGGAACACCACGCACAGCATGTCCTGCGCGTCCGAACGCTGAAACTGCGGCGGCACTTTTCGGCCACCGCTCATGCGGCGCACGGCGAGCGCCGCGGTGGCGTTCCAGCGCCAGCGAGTGGCGAACATCGGCGCGTCGAGCAGCGCCTGCACGAGCACGTCGTGCGCCGAGGCGGACTTGAGGTAGTGCCTCACCTCGTCGAGCGGGAAGCTGTGCGTGGGCCCGAGGGACAGCACGATGCTGTCTTCCAGCGCGCTGGCCTGCAGCTCGAAGTTGAACTTGCGGCACATGCGCTTGCGAAGCGCGAGACCCCAGGCGCGGTTGATGCGCGAGCCGTAGGGCGAATGGATCACGAGGTGCGTGTCGCCCACTTCGTCGAAAAAACGCTCGAACACGATGCGGCGTTGGGTCGGCAGCACGCCCAAGGCGGCCTTGGAGGCGCCGAGGTACAGCGCGAGCTGCCGCGACGCGGCCTCACTGAGGTGCAGCCGATCGCGCAGCCAGCGAACGCAGGCCTCCACGCCCTCCTCCAGCTTCGCCTCCGCGGTCTCCGTGAGGCGCGACACCGCACGGCACAGCTCGTCGCTGCGGCCCAGGCTTTCGCCAAGCCAGAAAGGCATGGACGGTGGCTGACCCTTCGCGTCTTCCACCAGCACCTTGCCGGTCTCGACCTTGACGATGCGATAGGACGCATTGCCGAGCTGGAACACATCGCCGGGCAGGCTTTCGAAGGCGAAGTCCTCGTTGAGGGTGCCCACGCGATGCTCCTCGGGCAACAACACCACGTCGTAGTCGAACTGGTCGGGGATCACGCCGGCATTGGTGACGGCCGCGAGCCGCGCGCCACGCCGCGCGCGCAGCACGCGATTGACCGCGTCGTAGTGCAGGTAGGCGCCGCGACGACCGCGCCGCGTGCTGTACCCCTCGGCCAGCATGTGGACCACGTGCTCGAAGCTCGTGAGCGTGAGGTTTCGGAACGGGTGCGCCAGGCGGCAGCGCTCGTACAGGGGCTCCAGCCCCCACTCCCGGCACGCCGTTTCCGCGACGATCTGCTGCGCCAGCACGTCCAGCGGCTGCTCGGGCACTTGGATGCGGTCGAGCTCGCCGCGCTCCACGGCATGCAGCAGGGCCGTGCATTCCAGCAGGTCGTCCAGCGCCAGCGGGAAGAGCCGCCCTTTGGGAATGGCGCCGATGGCATGGCCGGCGCGGCCCACGCGCTGCAGGAAGGCGTTCACCGCCCGGGGCGAGCCCAGCTGGCACACGAGGTCGATCTCGCCGATGTCGATGCCCAGCTCCAGCGAGCTGGTGGCCACCAGCGCCTTCAGCGCGCCGGACTTGAGCCGCTGCTCGGCCTTGAGCCGATGCTCTCGCGCAAGGCTGCCGTGGTGCGCGGCGACATGCTCCTCGCCCAGGCGCTCGGCCAGATGCCGCGCCGCACGCTCTGCGAGCCGACGCTGGTTGACAAAGATGAGCGTCGTGCGGTGCTGGTGCACCAGTTCGGCCAGGCGGTCGTACAGCTCGTCCCACACTTCGGTGGCCATCACCGCGGTGAGCGGCGAGCGCGGCATCTCGATGGCGAGGTCGCGCTCACGCACATGACCAGCGTCGATGATGGCCGCTTGTTGATTGCGCAGACCCACCAGGAAGCGCGCCATCTCGTCCAGCGGTTTCACCGTGGCCGACAGGCCGATGCGCACCGGCGACTGCTCAGCCAGCGCCTCCAGGCGCTCCAGCGACAGCATGAGGTGCGCCCCGCGCTTGCTGCCGGCCACCGCATGCAGCTCGTCGACGATCACGCTCCTCACCGAGCGCAACATCTGTCGGCCGGAGTCGGAAGTGAGGAGGATGTACAGCGACTCCGGCGTGGTCACCAGGATGTGCGGCGGCATGCGGCGCATCCGGTCGCGCTCGGCCGCGGTCGTGTCTCCCGTGCGCACAGCGTCGCGTATACCCACGTCGGGCAGCCCCATGGCAGCAAGCCCCGCGCGGATGCCAGCCAGTGGCTCCTCGAGGTTCCTGCGGATGTCGTTGGACAGTGCCTTCAGGGGCGAGACGTACAGCACGTGCACCTCGTCGGCCAGCCCCTGCGCCAGGCCTTGCATCACGAGTTCGTCGATGGCGGAAAGGAAAGCGGCAAGCGTCTTGCCGGAACCCGTGGGCGCAGCGATCAGCGCATGGCGGCGCTGCGCGGTGACCGCCCAGGCGCGCGACTGGGTTTCGGTGGGCTCGCCGAAGCGCGTGCGCAGCCAATTCGTGACAGCGGGGTGGAACCGGTCGAGGACGTTCAGCACGCCCATCTGCATTGATCCAAGAGCGAGATCGCGTGGCATCGGGGCATTGTGGACGCCCGGCCGCATGCTCGCATGCGGAGACTTATATGTCAGCGTCGGCGCTGCGGGAGCGGTTGATTGCCCATGCGCAGGAGCAAGAAATCACTATTGCAACGGCCCAACGAGACACACCCCGGTCCGCCCGAAGGGTCACCCTTTCGCCACCATCATTGGCACGAAAAGGCTCTCCTCGCCGCGCCGCACGAGCAGCGCAACGTTGCTGCCCGGCTGCGCATCGGCCAGGCGGCGGTTGAACTCTTCCAGGCTGCGGAAGCGCTGATTGTTGATGGCCACGATCACGTCGCCCTGCTGCAACGGTGCGTCCGCGTTCGGACCCTGCACGCCTTCGACCACCAGGCCGTAGTCCACTCCCAATGCCTTGCGGCCGGCCGGCGCAAGCTCGCTCACCAGCAAGCCCAGTCGCCCGGCGCTGGACTGCGGGGATGCTGAGGGGGCTTGTTCTGGCCGCGCCGCGGCCTGGGTCTCCAGTTGTCCCACTGTCATCTTCACGGTACGACGCTCGCCGTTGCGCCACACCTCCACGTCGATCTCGGTGCCCGGTTTGGCGCGCGCCACGACACGCGGCAAGTCCTCGGCGCTGGCCACCTCCTGTCCGCCGAAGCGCGTGATGACGTCGCCCACCGCCATACCGGCGCGCTGCGCAGGGCCACCCTTCTCGACCGTCGTGACGAGCGCGCCCCGCGGCTCGGGCATGCGGAACGATTTAGCCAGTTCGGGGCTCACTTCCTGGATCGCCACGCCGATTCGGCCGCGCGTCACTTTGCCCTCGGTGCGCAACTGGCGCGCGATGTCCATCGCCACGTCGACGGGGATGGCGAACGACACGCCCATGTAGCCACCCGTGCCGCTGTAGATGGCGGAGTTGATGCCCACCACCTCGCCGTTCATGTTGAGCAGAGGGCCACCCGAGTTTCCCGGGTTGACCGCCACGTCGGTCTGGATGAACGGCACCAGCGTTTCTTCGGGCAGCGAGCGCTCGGTGGCGCTCACGATGCCGGCGGTGATGGTGTTCGCAAAGCCGAACGGCGAGCCGATGGCCGCCACCCATTCCCCCGCGCGCACGCCTTTGGCGGTGCTGATGGGCGCCACCGACAGGCCCTTGGCCTCGACCTTGAGCAGCGCCACGTCGGTCTGCGGATCGACGCCCACCACCCGCGCCTTGTGCTCACCCTTGCTGTCCGCAAGCCGCACCGTCACCTCGTCGGCGCCTTCGACCACGTGCGCGTTGGTGAGGATGTAGCCCTCCTTGTCGATGACGAATCCCGAGCCGACGCCGCGGCTGCGAAGCTGCGGTCCGCTGCCGTCGGGCGGCATGAAGCGGCGAAAGAACTCGGCCAGCGGGTCGCCCGGCACGCCCCCCATGCGGGAGGCCACGCCGACGGTACGGCTGGCGGTCACGTTGACCACCGCCGGCCCGACCTTGTCGACGAGCGCGGTGAAATCGGGCACGGCCGTGGCGCGCGTGGCCATCGGCGTACTGACGGTCGCGGGCGGGCTTGCGGCTACAGCCGGTGCGGCAGGGGCACTCGCCGGTGCGGCCGCTTGCTGCTCAGGCGCGGGTTTGCAGCCGGCCACAAGAGCCGCGACGGTGAGCACCATGCAAGGGCGAAGGAAAGTGTGAGCCATGGCGGTTCTCGTGCGTCGACGCGGGGAAGGACACGGAAGAGCCTGCAGGAGCAACCGACGTTCCTGCGCGAATGTCGGACTCGCCGTCGGATCGCCCTTGTGGGCGGCTCGTGATGCCTCCAGCCGGTCTTCGGATGAGGCAGCGGCACGTACCAACTCCACCAGTTGCAGACCAGCGCGACGGCCCAGGCACTGAGCGCGCAGCGCTCGATGTCGTGCGATCGCTTCTAGCGCGCCCATCGCGCCTTGGCCGACGGCGCAGTTCGCCTTGAACCAGCCGTGAGCGCGGCATGCACAGGGCTATGCCGGTTTCCAGGCTTCGGTTGCGCATCCAGCACCAGGCGCAAGTTGCCGATCCAGTAGGTGTGGATGGCATGACTGGTCGCCCGGGCTTGTGCGGCTTGTAGCTGACCAGGGCGCCGTCTTGCCTGCCGTACAGCACCAGCCAGATGAGCCTGGGCCACATCCATCACATCGAAGGCAGGCCGGACGCAAAGACCCGCGTGGCCAAAAACTCGAGGTGCGCACCGACGGCCACGGCGTGGTCCGCTCACAAGACGGTCTGCTGCTCACCACCAAGCCCCGCCCCAACGCTTTTGCAATCGTTGCAGCAAACGCTGCGGCGCGTTCGGCCGCCCATCGCATCGACGTGCATGGGTTCCGGGACGACCGCGTTGGGTCGTCCCGGATTCAGTTCCAACATGCCATTACAGGCAGCTCTTCTTCACGTCGTTTGCCGCGGCCTTGAGCCATCTGCGTTGTGGCGCGTCTCCCGGATACTTGTTTTGGTTCTTCTTGACGACACGCACGGCACAGCCCACCTTCCACCAGGCCAGCCTAATGCCCATGCGCACGAGGAATGCCAACAGTGGCGCCAACCAGACTACTCGGGCACCAACGGTGCCGGGAGCGCCACCGCGAATCATCTGATTCGTCTCCTCGATGGAATCGCTCAGCGCCGCGTAGACGCCTTTATCGATCCCACTGATCACCCGCTTCGGAGCGCCGATGCTGATCGTGCCGTCGTCATCCGTCGCGACGTAAGGTGTCAGCGCCTCGATGGCGGCCTCGAACTCGTCGGGCTTGCTTCTCTCCAGCTTGGCCAGTCCGTCGCCGCGAGCCGTGGACCTCAATCCCATGCCCTCTTGGGTGTCGCCCTCTTCGGTGTCGCCCTCTTCTTCCTCCGGCTCTTCCTCCGGCTCTTCGCCGATCGCTGTGAAGAAGGTGGCCAGCGCCTCGAACTGTTCGGGGGATAGGGTACTTTGCAGTTCCTTGAACGCCTCCATCGCAGCCTCGGGCAGTTCTCCATTGGGCGGCTCTGGAGCCTCCGGCTTCCCGGGCTTGCCGGGTGCGGGTTTTCCAGGCGGCTTGCCCGGAATCGGCGTGGTGCCGCGCACCGAGAAGCCGCGCGGCGCATGTTGTTCCGGCGGGGATTCTGGAGGTTCCTCTTCCTCAGATCCGTTGGAAAGCTTCGGGATCACCTGATCGGTCAGCAGCCGAGTCACGCGCTGAATGCCTTTCAGCGTGGCCTCGCTGTCGTCGCCCAACTCCTCGTCGAGTACTTTGCGAACCACCTTCTCAAGTTCTGCAGTGCCTGTTGCTGCCATTTTTCTCTCCTGATGGGTTGACGGGTGCGAGCACGGCCACATTGCTTCTGCGTACCGTTCTCGCGTCTTCCAGGGCGCCGAGGACACTTCCATATTCGTCGCGATGGTCAGCGGTGTCCTGTAGCGCGGCTGAAGATGCGCTGAAAAATTGCTGAAGCGCGCGCCGATGTGGATCGGCGCGGCAATCGAACTCGAGAGCCCTCTAGTGCCCGAAACAACCGCCGCTGGGCATGGCCTTTGCCGCCCCTACGTCGTCGTCGCGACGACGTACGCACAGCACCCGATGAGCAGCGTGGCCGCCTCCTTGCGTTTCGCCAGCCGTTTCGAGCTCCAGCCGCAGGAGCGTCGGTTACTCATCGATGGCGTTCCGGCGAACCTCGGCGCACACGCGTTCGACGTGCTGCTCGTGCTGGCCGAACGGCCGGATCGGCTCGTGACCAAGCGCCAGCTGATGGATCTGGTCTGGCCCGACGTGGTGGTTGCAGAGAACAATATCCAGCAACACATATCCGCGCTGCGTAAGCTGCTCGGGCCGGGTGTCATTGAGACGATTCCGGGCCGCGGCTATCGCTTCATCGCGCCGATCGATGGGTCGCAGTTCGCGGCAGCGGCGACGACCCGATCGAGCGCGGCCGTCTCCGCCGCGGTGTCGAAGACGAACCTGCCCGCCGCGCTGCCACGGCTGATCGGCCGCGACGATGACCTCGCCGAGGTCGGCGCGTTGGTCGAACGGCACCGCCTGGTAACGATCACCGGCGCCGGAGGCATCGGCAAGTCCCGACTGGCGCAGGCGCTGCTGTTCGAACGCGAACGCCAAGGCGCGTATGCGCACGGCGTATGCATCGTCGAGCTTGCGGCCACCGCCGATGTCGAGGCATTGCCGGGCGTCGTTGGCAACGCCCTCGGCGTGCCGGGCGCCAGCAGCGGCGAGGACATGGATTCGCTGGTGCGTGCCATCGGGTCGCTTTCGATGCTGATCGCGCTCGACAACGCCGAGCGTCTGGCCGCAGCGGTGGCCGTGATGTCCGAGTGGCTGCTCCGCGATGCGCCGAACGTTCATTTGCTCGTCACCAGCCAAGTGCCGCTGAAGCTGGCCGATGAGCGCATCTACCGACTCGGCCCGCTGCAGTTGCCCGACGACACGCCGACGGTGGATGACGCCGAGCGCTACGGCGCGCTGGCCTTGTTCGCCGAGCGCGCGCGAGCGGTCGATCGGGCCTTCGAGTTGACCGCTGACAACGTCGACATGGTGCTCGAGGTGTGCCGCCGGCTCGACGGTGTCGCGTTGGCGATCGAGTTGGCCGCTGCACGCATGCCGCTGTGCGGCCTGGCGAAGCTACCTGGCGCGCTCGATCAACGCCTGCACGTGCTCACGGCCGGCAGCCTGACCGCCCCCCCGCGCCAGCAGACCTTGCGCGCGGCGCTCGAATGGAGCTATGGCCTGCTTGGCGAGGCCGAGCAGAAGGTGTTTCGGCGCCTCGCGGTCTTCGCCGGCAGCGCCTCTCTCGAGGCCGTGCAGCGGGTGGCGGCCGACCGCAAACCCGGCAGTACGCTCGACGAATGGGCGGTGTTCGATGCGCTCGGTGCGCTCGTCGATCGCTCGCTCGTTGCGGTGGACGGCAGTGATGGCGCCGGCTCGCCGCACTACCGGCTGCTCGCCACGCATCGCGCGTTCGCGCTCGAGCGGCTGCAGGCGGCCGGGGAAGAGGCGGCGGTGCGGCGGCCATGATGCTGCACATCCGGCTCTAGCCGGCGAGGCGCGCGCTGGCTTCGACAGGCTTCAGCCCGAACGGGATGTGGAGAACCGCCACGCCGCCCATTAAGGTTTCCGTAAGTCACGACACCCTCCGATCCGTTCGCACTGAGCCTGTCGAAGTGCCCGCATCGATGCATCGAGGTGCGCGCTGGCTTCGACAGGCTCAGAAGGTGTGAAGCAATTGCATCCGAACCCAGTCGG
>CBFHAS010000003.1:0-68373 GCA_965653625.1 uncultured Burkholderiaceae bacterium
GGCTGCTGCGAAGGTCGATGTGCCAAAGGCTGATGTGCCGGCGCCGGCCGCCGCCGCTGGCGACGTGCTGCCGCACTAGGCGAAGAAAATTTCGGCCTGCCGCTTGCGCGGGCCGAAATTGTCGATATATACTGCGAGCTTCGCTGAACCGCAAATGTGAAGCGAAAACATCGAAAGATGTGCGGGAGTAGCTCAGTTGGTAGAGCGCAACCTTGCCAAGGTTGAGGTCGCGAGTTCGAGACTCGTTTCCCGCTCCAAGTTCAAAAGGGAAGCTGCAGGCTTCCCTTTTTTGTCTCCGGCAGGCGCATGCGCTTGCGATGTGTCCTCAGTCTCCAGGCGCGGCCCAAGGGCCGTTGTGTGAGAATGCGGGCCGGAACAATGGCGCGGTAGCAAAGCGGTTATGCACCGGATTGCAAATCCGTGTAGGTCGGTTCGACTCCGGCCCGCGCCTCCAGTCGACAAGGCCCGTGCCGCGTATGCGGCACGGGCCTTCGCGCTGATGTTCCGTGTTCGCGTCACCTGCTGCGCGGCAGGGCGGACGTCTCGGGCACGCCGCTTGCGCAACGGGCGCCATGGCACGCGAGAGCATCAATACCTCGGGCGTGTTCGCCGGGCTGTGGAGTGCGGCGTGGCACTACCGCTACCGCACGATGGCGGCCCTCGGGCTGCTCGTGCTGGCCAAGGTGGCGGCGGTGCTGGTTCCGCTTGCGCTCAAGGCCATCATCGATGAGTTTAGCCAGCCTGGGGGCCTGCAGACCACGGTAAGCCCGCAGGCGCGGGGCCCACTTCGGGGCATCGTCACTATCCTCGTGCTGCCGGTGTTCCTGCTACTTGGTTATGCGCTGCTGCGCTTCGCCAGCACCTTGTTCACGGAACTGCGCGATCTGGTGTTCGCGCGAGTGACCAAGTGCACCGTGACCTGGTTTGCCGGACAGACGTTCGCGCACCTCCTGGCCCTCAGCCCGCGCTTTCATATGCAGCGCAACACCGGGGCCCTTATCCGGGATGTGGAGCGCGGCACTGCGGGTGTAGGCTTTCTGCTCGGCGCTGGCCTGTTCACTGTGGCGCCCACGCTGGTGGAGTTCGCCGCCGTGCTCGTAGTCATGGCGGCCGGGTACAGCGGATGGTTCACGCTCATCATCATCGTGACCTTCTTCGTCTACGCCAGCTACACCATGGCGCTCACGCAAAAGCGAGCCGTACATCAGCGCCGCGTAAACGAAATCGATTCCGCGGCCAGCGGGCGCATGGTCGACACGCTCATCAACTACGAGACGGTCAAGACCCATGCACGCGAGGAGTTCGAGCGCTCGCGATACGCCGCGATCACGGCGGAGTGGGTGGAGCGGGCGGTTAGCAACCAGCGTGCACTATCCACATTGCACATCGGCCAGAGCGCCATCATCGCGACCGGTGTGGCGGCGGTGATGCTGCTGGCCGGGCAGGAGACCGTGCGCGGCGTCATGTCGGTGGGTGACCTGGTGCTCGTGAATGCCTACGTGATCCAGATCTGCCTGCCCCTCAATGCGCTGGGCTTCGTGTTCCGCGAGGCCAAGGACGCGCTGGTCAACACAGAAACGCTCTTTGAACTGCTGCGTCAATCGCCGGAGATCCAGGACAGGCCGGCCAGTCCTGCGCTGGCGGTGAAGGGTGGCGCCGTGGCGTTCGAAAACGTCGACTTTGCCTACGAGTCAGGGCGGCAGATCCTTTTCGACGTGAGCTTTGCGATTGCGGCGGGTAGCACGGTGGCGGTGGTAGGTGGCAGCGGCTCGGGCAAGTCGACGCTGGCGCGACTGCTGCTGCGTCTGTACGACGTGGCCGCCGGCCGCATCACCGTGGACGGGCAGGATGTGCGCTCGGTACGGCTTGACTCGCTGCGTGACGTGATCGGCGTCGTGCCACAGGACACCGTGCTGTTCAACGACACCATCGCCTACAACATCGGCTACGGTCGCGTGGGTGTGGGTATGGCGGAGGTCATCGAAGCGGCCAAAGCCGCGCAGGTGCACGAGTTCATCCTCTCGCTTCCACAGCAATACGAGACCGTCGTCGGCGAACGAGGACTGAAGCTTTCGGGCGGCGAGAAGCAGCGAATCGCTATCGCGCGCGCCTTCCTCAAGAATCCGCCGGTGATGATCTTTGACGAGGCCACGTCGGCACTGGATACGCGTGCCGAGCGAGCGATCCAGCAAGAGCTCGACCGCATCGCCAAAGGCCGTACCACGCTGATCATCGCGCACCGCCTGTCGACGATCGTCGATGCGGACCAGATCGTGGTGATGGACAAGGGTCGCATCGTCGAGCGTGGCCGACACGAGGAGTTGTTGGCGCTCGAAGGGCTGTACGCGCAACTGTGGAACCTGCAGCGCCAGCAGAAGGAATTCGAGGCGCTGGAGGAGAAGATGGCGCTTCAGCCTGTCAACCTGGCGGTGCTGCTGGTCGGGGTGATCGACGGCCTGCGCACGGTGATCGAGGCGCGCCGCGTGCGGCTGTACACGCACATCGACCTCGACAACGCCCGCGTCACCGGCGACCCGAGCACGCTCGCGCAAGCGCTGCGTGAGCTGTCGATGCATGCGGCGGAGTCGACGCCACCGGGTGGCCGTATAGAGCTCGCGCTGGAACGGCATGAAGCCAATGCGCGCCTCAGCATCACGGACGGCCGGCACCTAGCCGTGCCAGGCTTCGTCGTCGCACCCGACGAATCCGCTTCGCGCACGACAGCCGTCGCAGGAGCATCCGTGGCGCCGTACGGGACAGATACGCCGCCTGACCCGCTGCAGTTGCGAGGCCTTATCGAGCGGCAGGGTGGGCGTTTTGGCATGGAGCCGCCATCAGCTGCCCATGGCATGCGTTACGTGGTGGAAATGCCGCTGCGTGCGGTTGATGCCGGCGCGCCGGCTGCTGGCCAGCCTGCGACTCAAACCATGGTGCTGGGCCAGGGTAGGCCGCTCGCGGGTCTGCGCATTCTGTGCATCGACGACAGCGCCGATGCGCGCGAGTCGCTGCGGCTTCTGCTCGAGCTTGAGGGCGCGGAGGTGCTTGCCTTGGGCAGCGGCGCGCAGGCCCTGGGATGGCTGGAGCGGCAGCCGTTGCCGCAGTGGCCGAGCGCCGTCCTGTGCGACCTGACGTTGGGTGATGTCGATGGCTACACGGTCGTGCGGCGGTTGCGCCAGCTTGAAGCGCGGCGGGGAGTGGAACTGGAGCAGCGCGTGCCCGCCATTGCGTTGACCGGCCATGCGGGCGCCGATGATCGCGTGCGGGCGTTGATGGCTGGCTTTCAGGTTCACCTGGCCAAGCCCGTGAATCCGGGGGAGTTGGTGTCCACCGTGTTCACGCTAGTAGGCAGAAGTGCCGACACGAACTCGCCCGCACAGACTGCCTGACCTCGGCCTGCCACGCCTGTCATGAAGCGGGGCCGCTTCTTGCCTGGGCGGAGTCATGACGCTTCCCCCCTCGCAAGCTGCCCGCGCCCGCGGCAGTCACTTTGCCGATGTCGATGCAGCGCGCCAAGCCATCACATTGGCGATGCCCATGATCGAGTCCGCCCTGCATGACCGCGACGTATGCGGCAGCGGCTTCCTCTACATCGTGGTGATGGATCCCGGTCTCTCGCCACGTGATTCCGACTTCGCGGACGCCGTGCTCGTTGAGCAATCGGTCGGAGACCGCACTCAATGGGACGCTGATTACGCCGGCTTCGCGCGGGCCAAGGCGCGGCTGAGCTGGCTCTACGGGATGGGCAGCCATGAAGTTCAAGCGCTGAGAACGCATCAGTTGAGGCGAGGCGACAGCGTACTGTGGGGAAGTGTGTGGCTCGACGGCATCGTCGTCGGTGTGAGCGGGGCGCACCCCTGGTTTGATGAAGCTTTCGCCACGGCGGTGGCCGCGAACTTCAAAGCGATTTCGCTGCGCCGTCACGCGCAGGCCGTCGCTGGTGGCCATTGGGTGGCCGGCGGTCCACATGCATAGGTGCATAGCGAGCCTGCACCGCGCCGAAACTTTTACCGTTGTATGTAGATCCGGCCCCACCACGTTCGCAAGATGAGACCGGCGACGGGTCATGTCGTGGCTGAGGTTTGACCTTGCACGCTGAAAAAGCTTCAATGGGCTTGAAGAGCTTGCTCAGTGAGCCGCCTCACACACCGGTCATGGCGTGATTCTTTCCGGGGCATGGCGCTTGCCGTTCTACCGTCAAGCAACAAGGAAGCCCCATGTCGTCAAGACCTTTGCGCATCGCGCTCATCAGCGAGCACGCGTCGCCGGTGGCCACCATCGGTGGTGTCGATGCCGGTGGCCAGAACATCTACGTGGCGCATGTGGCGAGGGGTTTGGCTGCCGCAGGCCACCACGTCGACGTGCTCACGCGTCGGGACGATCCCTCGCTTCCGGCGGTGGTGGACATGCGACCGGGCGTGCGAGTGCTCCACATCGATGCAGGGCCACAGCGGTTCGTGCCCAAGGAAGCGCTACTGGCTCACATGCCGTCGTTCATTCGTTGCGCCCACCGCCTGTTCGAGCACAGCGTGGCGTATGACGTCATCCATGCCAACTTTTTCATGTCGGGCCTGATCGGTCTCAGGCTCAGGCAGTCGTTCGGCGTGCCCATGGTCATCACCTTCCATGCGCTTGGGCTCGTGCGGCGCGAGCACCAGGGGGCAGCCGACGCTTTTCCGGCCGCACGCATCGACATTGAGCGGCGCATCGTGCGGCATGCCGATCGACTGATCGCCGAATGCCCGCAAGACCGCGACGATCTCATGCGCTTGTACGACGCCGATTCACACCGTGTCGCCACGGTGCCTTGCGGCGTGGACGTGGAGGTCTTTGCGCCTTCGTCACGCGCGGCGGCACGGCGCGAACTGGGGCTGCAACCTGATGATTTCGTGGTGCTGCAACTGGGCAGATTGGTGCCGCGCAAGGGCATCGACAACGTGATCCGCGCCGTGGCACGGCTGGATCGTTCCATTCCCGCCCGGCTGCTCATCGTCGGCGGCGAATCGGCAGTGCCCGATGAGGCGGCCACGCCCGAAATTGGCCGCCTGCGTGCAGTGGCGCGCGAATGCGGCATCGAAAGCCGCGTCACCTTCACCGGCCATCGACAGCGCGACCAGTTGCGCGCCTGCTATGCCGCGGCCGATGTCTTCGTGACCACTCCTTGGTATGAGCCATTCGGCATCACGCCGCTCGAAGCCATGGCCTGCGGCACGCCGGTGGTGGGCAGCGCGGTAGGCGGCATCCAGTACTCGGTGGTCGATGGTGTCACGGGCTACCTTGTGCCGCCGCACGACCCCGTGTCACTCGCCGAGCGCCTGGCCCATCTGCACCACAACCCGGCGCTAGGCCGCGCGCTGGGCCGCGCCGGTGTGCGCCGCGTGCGGGCCTTGTTCACGTGGGACCGCGTGTCGCGCGAGCTGTCCGAGGTCTACGAGACCGTTCGCGCGCCTGCTCTCGCGCAGCGAACCCATCGCCGCTTGAGCCTCGTCCAGCAAGTCGGAGTTCAAGCATGACGTCGTCTTTTGTCCAGCGCACCGCGCTCGTCACAGGCGCTGGAAGCGGCCTCGGCGCTGCGCTGGCGCGCAACCTGTTCAGTGCGGGGGCGCAAGTGGTGCTGGCTGACCTGGTGCCCGAGAAGGCAAACGCTGTCGCCGCGCAGATCGATCCGGAAGGCCAGCGCACGTTGGCGCTTGCGTGCGATGTTTCTGAAGCGGATTCGGCCCACACTGCGGTGCGCCGGGCCACGGAGCACTTTGGCGGCCTGGATGTGCTGATCAACAACGCCGGCACGGACGTCACCATCGACCTGGAGCAGCTCGCGGTGGAGGACTGGGACCGCGTGCTCGGCACGAACTTGCGCGGGCCCTTCCTCATGAGCAAGGCCGCTTTGTCGGCGCTGCGGCAAGGCGACAGCGGGCGTGGTGGCCACATCGTGAATATCGCCTCGACCGCGTCGCGCCGGGCCTGGGCCAATGCGAGCGCCTACCACGCAAGCAAGTGGGGGCTCGTCGGTCTGTCGCAAGCGCTGTACGCGGAGCTTCGCTCGCAGGGCATTCGCGTGTCGACGGTGATCGTGGGCGGCATGAAGACGCCGTTTTTGCTTGAACGGTTCAAGGATATCGACCAGAGCAAGCTGCAGGATCCGGCCAACGTGGCCGAGGCGATCCGATTCGTACTGAGCATGCCGCGCGAGACGATCATCCCTGAGATCATGGTGTTGCCGCTGCAAGAAACATCGTGGCCATGATGCGGGGCACCCAAGCATGATCACCCTGGGTATCAACGCCGCATTCCATGATTCGGCTGCCGCACTGGTGGTAGACGGCGAGACCATCGCTGCTGCCGAAGAGGAGCGCTTTACTCGCATCAAGCACGGCAAGCGGCCGGTGCCATTCTCGGCCTGGGAGTTGCCGTACCACGCGATCGACTTCTGCCTGGCGCAAGCCGGCATCACGCTGGCTGACGTGGACCATGTGGCCTACAGCTTCGACCCGGCGGAGTTCTTGGGTGATCGCGTGCGGGCCGATGCGACCACGATCACGCTGCCGCTGCAGCCGTCGGTGCATGACCGCGGCGAATGGGAGAGCCCCTGGGATCCGCTGTTCGCCGCCTATGTCGTGAATGCGCCGCGACAGCTGCGCGACGGCGCCCCGCACCATCTGCGCAAGCGCCTGACCGCGGTGAAGCACGAGCTGCGATTCCGATGGCATTTCGTGAATCATCACACTTGCCACCAGGCCAGCGCCTTTCTTGCAGCGCCATTCGATCGCTGTGCCGTGATGACGCTGGACGGCCGCGGCGAGCGGGCCACCACCACCTACGGCGTGTACCGCGAACAACGCTACCGTCCGCTGGGCGAAGTAACGATGCCGCATTCGCTTGGCATGCTCTACGAGCGCATCACGAGCCACCTCGGCTTTCTGAATTCGAGCGACGAGTACAAGGTGATGGCGCTGGCGGCGCTGGGCACGCCCACTCTGCGCGAGGCGCTGGCCAAGCGGGTGCACGTGGGCACCGAGGGCCGCTACACGGTGGACGACATGGATCTCGCCGCGCTGTTCGGCCCCCCGCGGGCGCCGGGCTCGAAAGTGGAGCAGCACCATCTCAATCTCGCCGCATCGCTGCAGAATGTGCTGGAGAACACCGTGCTCAAGCTCGCCGCCTGGCTGCGTGAGGCCAGCGGCGAGCGACACCTGGCCATGGCCGGCGGCGTCGCGCTCAACTGCGTGATGAATGCGCGGTTGCGTGACAGCGGCGTGTTTGACGAGGTATGGGTGCAGCCTGCCGCCGGCGATGCCGGCACATCGCTGGGCGCAGCCTTGTGGGTCGATGCACGTGAGCGCCGCGGTGCCTTGGCACCCGGCGATCGAGAGGCTGTCGCTGCGGTCGCGCCGCGACGCTGGCATATGGACCATGCCTACCTCGGGCCGGAGTACAGCGACGAGCAGATCGAGGCGCTGCTGAAGTGGTCCAAGCTGCCATACCGGCGGGTCGACGACCTCGCACAGGAGACGGCGCAGCTGCTGGAGCGCAACCACATCATCGGCTGGTTCCAGGGTCGCATGGAGTTCGGCCCGCGTGCGCTGGGGGCTCGCTCCATCCTCGCCTCGCCGATCGACCCCGCCATGCAATCGCGCCTGAACGAGCTGAAGGATCGCGAAGACTTCCGGCCCGTGGCGCCGGCGGTGCCCGAGGAGGCGCTGGGTCGCTGGTTCAGCCCATCGCAGGCGAACGGCGGCAAGTCGCCTTTCATGCTGTTCATCTACGACGTGCAGCCGGGGCAGGGCGCCAAGATCCCTTCGGCCTGCCACACCGACCGCACGGCCCGGGTGCAGACGGTGAGCGCCGACACGAATCCACGTTTCCATGCGGTGCTGCAGGCGTTCGGTCGGCTGACCGGCGTGCCGGTGCTGGTGAACACCTCGTTCAACGTACGCGGCGAGCCCATCGTGTGCACGCCGCGTGCGGCGATCGAGGCGTTCTACAGCACGCCGCTGGACGCGCTGGTGATCGGCTCGTTCATCGTCACGAAGCGATGATGACCGGCCCCCGCATCTCCGTCGTTGTTCCCACCTACCGGCGCCCGGAATTGCTGTCACGCTGCTTGACCTCGCTGCTGCAGCAGACGATGGATCCTGCGGCTTACGAAGTGATCGTGGTAGACGATGGCCACGACGACGCGACACGCACGCTGGTGCAGCGACTGCGACGGATGCGCGGCATGCCGGCGCTGCGCTATATCCGTCCCGAACAAGGGCGCGGGCCAGCCGTCGCGCGCAATGCTGGCTGGCGCGCGGCGCGTGGTTCGCTGGTGGCCTTCACCGACGACGACACCATTGCGGATCGGCGATGGCTGGCCGAGGGTGAGGCGGCTATGGCGCACCGTGTGGCGATATGCGGCCGCGTCGTGGTGCCGCCGCTGCAGGAGCCGCCGACCGACCATGAACTGATGACGCGAGGCTTGGCCTCGGCCGAGTTCGTCACTGCCAACGCGTTCGTGCGGCGTGACGCGTTGCAGCGCGTGGGCGGCTTCGACGAGCGCTTCAAGCGAGCCTGGCGAGAGGACTCCGACCTTCAGTTCAGGCTGGCTCAACTTGGCGAAGTGGCGAGGGTCGATGTGGCGACGGTCGTGCATCCGGTGCGCCGTGAGAGCTGGGGCGTGTGCCTGCGCCAGCAGCGCAACGCCTTCTTCGATGCGCTGCTCTACAAGAAGCACCCGAGGCTCTACCGTGAGCGCATCCGGCGCCTGCCCCCGTGGGATTACTACGCCATCGTCCTGCTGGTGCCGGCGTCGCCGCTGCTGGCGCTACTGGGGCACGGGTGGTTGGCCGTGGTGTGTCTCGCCGCCGCGTCGGTGCTGGTGCTTCGGCTGACCGTGCGCCGGCTCAGCCGCACGGCGCGAACGCTTTCGCATGTGGCGGAGATGCTGGTCACCTCGGCCGTGATCCCGTTCCTTTCTGTGTACTGGCGCTTGCGCGGCGCATGGCGTTTCCGCGTGGTCTTCTTCTGACTTTCACGGTCATCATGCAGAAGACCATCAGGAAGGCGAAGAACAAGCAGCGCGAGACGCCCGTCACTCACGCCCCCGCGAGGCAAGCTCCGCAACAAGGCGGCTGCCGATGAAGCCGGTGGCGCCGGTGCCGGCTCAAATGGAGCGTGGCGGGGGACAGTCTTGGCCGTCGTTGGGCAGATGTCATCGTCATACTCGATCATGGTTGTCTGCATCCAGACCCAGCCGGTATCTACACGACATGCTGGTCTGGCTTAATGCGGGGGCCCTGGCGGGAGTGGCTCATGCCGGGTTTCGAGCGACGCCTGTCGCGGCCCAGCCTCGCGGTCGCGTACGGTGCCTTCGGGATCGGGCCCGCACCGGCAGGCGCTGTGTCGCCTGCGGTGAATTTCAACGGGCAGCGTATTGGGGCGCTGGCATACACTGCCTGCGGGGCCTCGGTGGCGAAATAGGTAGACGCATCGGACTTAAAATCCTTTGCAACCATAGAATTCCCTAGGTGTAGAGGGGGTCCGTGCGTAATTGTGCGTAATCGCCCTTCTGCCGCGCGGAAGGGGCGCATATGGGATCCATCGTCACGACGAAGCGCGTCGACAAAACCACGGGCAAGGCCGTCGCGGTCTACCGTGCGCACGTGAGGCGCAAGGGCTTTGCCAGCAAGAGCAGGGTCTTCACCTCGAAGCGTGAGGCCCAGGACTGGCTTAGGAACAACGAGGCCGAGGTCACGCTCACCAAGAAGGCGGCGGGCAAGTTGATGTCCCAGCTCATCGACGAGTTCGTCGAGGCGCCGCCAAAACGGGGCACCAGGTACTGGGCTGCGGCGCACCTCGACTTCTGGAAAGCGCAGCTCGGCGCGATGCGCGTCGGCGATGTGTCGCGCGGGGATATCAATGGCGCGGTGGTCACCCTGCAGCAGAAGGCCGCGCTGCGCAATACACCGAACGGGCCAATACCGACCGACAAGAAAATTGCGCCGTCGACGGTGAACCGCTACCTTGCCTCGCTGGGCTCCGTCTTCAACTTCGCCCTGGATCGGGACATCATCGACACGCACCCGATGAAGGGCGGCAAGGTCAGGAAGTTGCGCGAGCCCGGGGGGCGTTCTCGGATCCTCGATGCAGACGAAGAGCAGCGGCTGTATGTGGCGGCTCAGGCCAGCGAGTGGCCGATGATGCACCTTCTATTGCGCATGCTCCTCACCACAGGTGCGCGCAAGAGCGAGGTGTTGGGCCTCAGGTGGCATCAGGTGAAGCTGGAACAGGGGCTGGCCGTGCTGGGGAAGACCAAGAACGGCCACGCCAGGTCGCTGCCACTGGTGGCCGATGTGCGCGAGGCGTTGACCGCCGCGAAGAAGGTGAGACCGCTCAGGACCGACCTTGTGTTCTTCGACGACCGGGACCCCGACAAGCCGAAGGACATTCGCGCGGTGTGGCGCAAGTGCCGGGCCGACGCCGGCGTGCTGAACGACCGTGAGGATCCGCTGGAGCGGGTCGTGCTCCACACCACGCGTCACACTACCGTGACAAAGATGCTGCGCGGCGGCGCCAATCTCGCCCAGGCGGCGCGTGTCTCCGGGCACCAGACGCTCGCCATGCTGAAGAAGTACGAGCACCTCGCTGCGGCCGATTCGGTGGAGCTCGCCGAGCGGCTGCTGGGCGGTGCGTAAAAGGGGGCACGGGCGCGTAACCTTGGAGTGGGCGGTGAGACTGGGTGCACCTAATGAATCATAGGTGCTGCATGGAAACCTCTCACATCACAGACCCGCTTCCGGCGATCGCGCTGGGCGACCTCTACGACATCAAGAAGCTGGCGGATGAGTATCCGCACTTGCTTACGGTGCCGACTCTGCGCTGGCAGCTTCGCCATCGCGACACCAACGGCTTGGCCATCGCGTGCGTGCGCGTCGGCAAGAAGCTGCGGATCAGCAAGACCAGGTACGAGTCCTGGCTGGCGTCGCGCGCAGGTGCAGCCACATGAGCACCACCGCCGATCTCGCGCAGGCGAAGGCCGCCATGACGGAACGGGTTATGAGCATGTGGTTCCCCAGCGGGGGCGCTGCACCTGTTCATCATCCGCTACAGAGCGCCCTCGACCGCATGAGCATCCGCCCCTCCCAGCCTGCCCAGGCGGTGCAGGCGCGCCGGGCCGACTGGATCGAACGCTGCGTCGTGGGGCTGGAGCGCTTGCGCGATCTAGAGGATGGCATTGGCGTCGATGCTGTTGCCGCCCTGCTCGAAATGCGTGGCGAAGTGCCGGTGAGCGCAATCCTGGAACGGGGCTGCATGCTGCTGAAGCTGCTCGGCCCCGAAGGGCTCTGGCAGGTCATCGACGCGCGTCGCAATGGGCTCGCCGGCTGAGCAGCTGGACGAGATCCACGAGCGCGCCGGGCGCGGCCGCACAGCGGCTCAGATTGCCGGCGACTTGAGCCTTGCGCAGTGTGACGTGCAAGCGGTGCTCGATGAGGCAGACGTGCCGCGACGCGTTTGCAAAGACCCGCTGCCCGAGCTCCCAGCGCGCAACGGTGATGACCCTGGGCGGCGCGCCTTCGTGCTGATGGCCTGGTGCCTTCAGCCGAGGCGACCACCTAAATGAACAACGCCTCGACCGGCTGGAACCCGGGCGAGGCGTTAAAGGACCAATACGTGACACTCGAAATTGTAGCGGTCGCTACATCGATCGGCAAGACGGCCGACGCGCCGATTCAACCGCTCAGCGCATTCGCCAAGCAGGGCCCCGCCGCGCTGCCGAGCGACTGCCCCGACGTCCTGCGCGACCTGCCGGGCTGGCTCATCTGGCGCTTCGAGCCCCACACCAACCCCGGCGGCAAGCCCAGGAAGGTTCCGTACTACGTCAACGGTGGGAGGCGCCAGGGGGTGCAGGGCCGCGCGGAGGACCGGCAGCAGCTGACTACCTTCGACGCCGCGCGCGCCGCGGCCGCGCGCCGGGGTTTCGACGGCGTGGGCTTCGCCCCGCTGGCCGAGTTCGGCGTGGTGGCCCTGGACTTCGACAACTGCGTCACCGCCGGCCGGATTCATCCCGAGGTGCTGGCCGTTGTCGCCAGCACCTACGCCGAGTTCAGCCCCTCCGGAAAGGGCGTGCGTGCGTTCTTCAAGGGCCAACTCGGCAACCTCAAGGCCCACGGCGAGCCGTTCGGGTTCGAGACGTTCTCGAGCAAAGGCTTCACCACGTTCACGGGAAACGTGCTGGACGCGTGCACGCTGGTCGGCAACGATAACGAGGTGGCGCCGGTTGATGACGCGGTGCGGGCCCTGTGCCAGCGGCGCTTCAAGCGCGAGATCGAGGTGGCGGCCCGGGTGGACGCTGAGTCCACACCGCTGGGCCTCACACAAGCCCAGATCGACCAGGTGCTGGACGTGCTGCCCGGCGACCTTGACTACGACACGTGGATCGGCGTGGGCATGGCGCTGCACCACGAGACGCAGGGCCAGGGCTTCGACACGTGGGACCAGTGGAGCCGGCGCAGCAGCAAATACACGAGCCGAGAGTACGGCGTGGAGCGCTGGAACAGCTTCGGCAAGGGGCAGGGACCCACCGTCACGGCGCGCACGCTGGTGAAGCTCGCCAACGAGCACGGCGCCCACATCGTGCTGAACGGCCCGGCTACGGCGGAGGAATTCGACGCAGTGGCTGAGTCGTCGGAGCAGACCCTACCTGCGTTCGAGCGAGTGGCCAGCGGCAGAATTAAGCCCACGCGTTGCAATATCGACCTCGCGCTCACCCGGAGCAACCTCTGCGGCTTCGAGTTGCGATTCGACAGCTTTCGCGGCAAGCCGATGCTTGCGCCGGCGGGTACGTCGCAGTGGCGCGACCTGCAGGACGTCGACTACACCCGCTTGGCCAAAGGCTTGGAGAGCGGCCGCAATGGCTTCAGCCACATTCCGCGCGAGCTCATCCGGGAGATGGTGCTCGACGTAAGCGATCGCAATCGATTTGACAGCGCGCTGCACTGGCTGTGCGGCTTGAAGTGGGACGGCATGCGCCGCGTCGCATCTTTCTTCAGCACCTACCTTGGTGCACAGCCGACGCCCTACTCACAGGCGGTGGCGATTTACCTCTGGACGGCGGCGGCCGGGCGGGTGATTGAGCCGGGCACGAAGGCGGATATGGTGCCGGTCATCGTCGGCCCGCAGGGTGCCGGGAAATCAAGCGTTGTGGCGGCCATCGCGCCATGCTTTGACCACTTCCTCGAGCTGGACCTGGGAAAGGCCGATGCAGACCAGGCGCGCGAGATGCGCGCCAAGCTTGTGATCGAACTGGGGGAGCTCAAGGGCCTGCGGGCGCGCGAGCAGGAGGCGCTGAAGGCGTTCATCACCCGCCGAGTCGACGAATGGGTACCGAAATATCTGGAGATGCCGGTGCAGTACCCCAGGCGCTCGGTGTTCATCGGCACGACGAATACCCGCGAATTCCTCACCGACGATACGGGGCACCGCCGATGGCTGCCGGTGGAGGTACCAGCACGTAGCCCCTCCGAAGTGGCGGCCGCGGTGGCGGCCATTGAGCGCGAACGGGATCAGCTATGGGCCGAGGGTGCTGCACTGTTCGCCGCGGGAGGCGTGGCATGGAAGGACGCCGAGCAGTTGGCCAAGGCCGAGCACGTGAAGTTCGAGGTTGTGGATCCCTGGACCGACCATATTCGCGACTGGCTGGCTCGCGACGAGATGGACTGCAACGACGGCCCGTCACGTGGCGCTCGGGGGGTGACAACGGTGGAAGTGCTAGTCGGCGCTGTGCGGGTTCCGCTGGATCGGGTGACCGACGTGATGAAGAAGCGCGCGGCGGACATCCTGCGGAAGCTTGGATTCAAAGAAACGCGCAAACAGATCGACGGCAAGCGCAATGTGCGGTTCGAGCGGGGTGTGGCATGACCGCGCGCTGCCACCCTGCCACCCTCTGCCACCCTGTTTTCGTATTGTTGACTGATGAAGGACATATAGGAGGGTATGGGGCAATAGAAGGGCAACAGGGTGGCAGAGGGTGGCAGGGTGGCAGACCCCCGAGCGTGCATAAACGTTTGCGTAATTCCTTGCACGTTCACTCTTAGAGCAATTCGGGAACAGATATGAACCGTACACCCGCCACCACCGCGCGCGCACATGCGACTAGCGATACCGCCTGGAAAACGGCTTTGCTGGCCGTCATGTCGCAGGGCTCGACGATCACCGAAGCTTGCGCGCTGCTGGACATCGACCGCACCCGCGTCTGGCGCATCTCGCAGACCGACGGGCTCTTCAAGCTTCAGCTCAAGGAGGCGCGCCGGCTCGGCCGCAGCAACACGCTGGCTGCGAGGCGCCGTCAGCGCACCGAGGCGCGCACTGCTGCCCACGCGGCTGCCTTGCGGAAAGTGGCACCGCCGACCTCACGGCCGTCGCGAAGGCCTGACCTCCCACCGCTGGGCTTCGGGCGCTATGCCGCGTGGCGGCTGGATCAGGTTATGGCTGCGGACGTGGCCTATGCGCATTGGCTGATGGCGACGCGGTGGTTCCGTCGAGATCATCCTCAGCAGTACGTCGAACTGCGCGACCTCTTGATCGATCACTTGGCGCAGGAGCGGTTCGCGGAGTCCGTGACGTGACCCGCGACGCCCGCCACCTGCACGCGCTGCTGAATTTGATAGACGCCACACTGGCGCGTGCCGACGGCATGTTGTTCTTCGACAGCGGCGATCAGGTGGCATCGTTCATCCGGCGGCTTGCCGAGGAGAAGCGAGTGGACCTACTGCGGGCCACCAGCCCGGCGCTGCGCTTCCACTGCGACGGCGAGGCGTTTCATACCTTGCGGGGCGTGTGGTGCCCAAGCCCAAGGGCTATGTCTGCGGCCATACAGCTGTACGTGCTGGCCCATTGCCCGAACGTGTGGATCCCCTTCGCACCGCCGTCTCCGCGCGCATTGCACGGGGTTTTGGGCCGCGCGATCGAAAGCCTCGCACAGGTGGACCCGCGCCTAGCCAACACGCTGGCGTTTGCCCGCGGCCACGCCCCCGGCCTGCACCTGCACCAGCGCGGGCGGCTGGTGTGGGGCATGTTCCGCCGCGCCGCTGACACGCCGAGGTTCGAAGCGCGACGGCATGTGTGCGCACCGCTGCCCCCGTGACTAAACCGTGACTTGATTGCAGGGTCGGCGCTTGGCCGCGCATATTGGGTGCATGACCAACATGCAAAGGCCCGCGCCCATGCCCACCCAAAAGGACGACGCAATCGGCGCGCAGATACGCCAGCGACAACAGCTTCTAGAAGAGCTGCGGCAGCAGCGTAATGAACTACTCCTGGAGCTTGCGGCCAATCCGGCCAACGACGACATCTCCGACGCACTCGACAAGCAGGACGCCGCCATCGAACGGATCGAACGCAGCATCAGCCGATTGGAAGCGTCGCGTTCAGAGGCTGGCCGACGCGCGGCGGCCGATGCGGAGGCCCAGCGGCGCAAGGATGCCGAGGCGAACACCAAGGCGGCCGTCCAGCTACTGGCCAAGGATTACATCGAAGCGGCGGGCGGCATTGATGACGCATGGCGGGCCCTGCGTGAGCGCATTCAGAAGTTCAACGCCGTCGGCACTGAGATCCGCGCATTGGTCCACAACGGTGCGCGCCGGCTCGCCGACGATAGGACATGGCGGGCTCGTGACCCGCTCGGCTTAGTGCGTCAGCAGCACGGCACGCTAGCGACGATCATCGACCTGCTCGACTCGCGGGAAGGCCGGCAGTTTGCGCTTCATCCCCATGCAACCACGGTGGCCGAGCACGTCTCGCGCGAGGTTACTCGCGTGCTGAAGGAGGGGCCCTCAGCATGAACGAGCAGAGCGAATTGACGACGGCCGAGAAGCTGTTCCCAAGCATGGCGCCGCAACGCAGCGAAGCCACACACCGGCCGCCCGAGACATCTCCAGGGCTGAACGATGAGCAGAAGACGGCCGTAGCGCTGTTCCCGATCGCTAAACAGCTTCCTCCTGAAGACTTGCCTCCCGCCATCCGCGAATTGCGCGAGACCGACCCGGCCCGCGCCATGTTCGACGATGGTGCTGCCTACGCCGAAAGTGGACTAGACAAGTTGCTTGAGGCCCAAGGCATCATCGGCGAGGCGCAGCAGGCCGAACTGCGCGCCTGGAATGGGATGCTCGCCGACCACCAGATCCGCGCCCACGAAGCGCGTGAACTGGTCGAGATCGCCAGCATGCCGGCGACAGACGAGGCGGTCGAAGCCTGGCGCGGCGACGCCGAGAGGGCGCTTGCTCGGGACCTGGGCCCCGGCTGGAAGGCGTCGCAGGACTTCCGCGACGCCCAGCGACTAATCGCCCGCGACCCGCGCCTGGCCGACTACTTGGCCAGGAGCGGGCTGGGCAGCCATCCGCGTGTTGTGAAGTTGGCGATCGAGAAGGCCCGCAGCGAACGCCTCGCCGGCCGGCTCAAGGGCTGACGCATGGCATGGCAGAAAGGCTGCAGTGGCAACCCTGCCGGCCGGCCACGCGGCCGGGGCGAGGTGGCCGAGTTGCGCGCGCTGATCAAGCCGCACCTGCCCGAGTTGCTGCAGCGCGTGATGCTGCAGGCGCTGGCCGGCGACACCACCGCGCAGCGGCTGATCCTGGACCGCGTGCTGCCGGTGCTGAAGCCGGAGCAACTGCCCGCCTCGCTGCCGGAACTCGACATCGACAGCCCGCTGGTGCAGGGCGGGCAGCAGGTGCTGCGCGCCGTCGCCGACGGTGCCTTGTCGCCCGACACCGGATCCCAATTTATGGGCTTGCTTGCCGCGTTGGCTGGTTTGAAGACGGTGGACGAACTGGAAGCCCGCATCCGCGCGCTCGAAGGAAACAGCACTGATGGCAACTTCTCGGACCTTGCATAAGCGGCTGGATCAGCTGTCGAATGCGCGCGCGGCGAAAGCGCGTTGTGTCGAATGCCTGGACGCGATGGCCCGCGCTGCGCGCTGGTCGCAGCTCGTGGCGGCGGGCCACCCGCGCGCGATCGAACTGATGGAGTTGGCATACCAGCGTCGTGAATTCGGGGAGTTTGCATGAGGGCAGGCCATGGCCAATACCCTCTATGAAGCAGGCCGCGAGGGATTTCTCGGCGGTGATATCGATTGGGATGCCGACACGATCAAGGCCATCCTGATCGACACAGCTGCGTACACGGTGAACTTGGCCACGCACGATTTCCTCGACGACGTGCCAGGCGGTGCGCGGATCGGATCGGCAGTGACGCTGGCCAGCAAGACGAAGACGGGCGGTGTTGCCGATGCGAACGACATCAGTTTCACCGGCTTGGTCGCGGCGCCGACGATCGAGGCCCTTGTGATCTACAAGGACACGGGCAGTGAGGCGACATCGCGCCTGATCGCCTACATCGACAGCGGAGGCGGACTCCCCATCGCGTCTGCAGGAGCGTCGCAGGTCGATGTGACCTGGGACAACGGCCCTGACAAGATTTTCAAACTCTGAACACCATGGCCACTGATCCAATGTTCGATACGCGCGCACAGCCCTACGGGCCGAACGGCGCGATGTTCCACAAATTCGAGATGCGTCAATGTGCGTAGCGATCCCCGTCGCGTATGCCACCCGAAAGGACACCGATGCCCACGAACCCATACCTGGACCTCGTGACCGACGAACCGACCGTCGTGGAAGCTGCACCCGATGAGGCGGCACTTGGAGACCTCGCGTAATGCCCCGCGTCCCTTCTTCAAACGGCCCACAGCTGCGCGACGCGCCGCTTCAGACCCCCTACGGGTCCGCGCCTGACAACTCATCGCAGCGAGCGCTAGGCGCCGGGCTGAACGCCGCTGGCGAAGCCATCGATCGCATCGCGCTGCAGCAGGACAGCGAGGCTGCATTCCGCACCGAGACCGACATAAAGGCAAAGTGGCTGGAAGCGGACACCGATCTGCGAAAACGCTACCGCGGCGCGAATGCCGCAGGCTACGCGCAGGAGGCTGAAAGCTGGTGGTCGAAAGCCCAGGAGACAGCCACTACCGCCCTCAACCACCGCGCAAAGATCCTGGTTGGTCGATCGCTCGGCACCGCGCGCCTCCAGGCCCTCAGCGGCGCGAAGAACTACGTCTCTGCCGAAACGGAGCGGGCGCAGGACGAGGCTTTCGGCGCGTCGAAGACGGTGGAGATGCAACGCGCGTTGACAGATGGGCGCCCTGAGGCTATCGAAGCGGCGCGCGTGCAGCTCATGCAACGCAACGCCCAACAAGGCGCCATCCGCGGGTGGGACACCAACCAGGTCCAGCTGGCGAACCTGCGCGACCTGACGACATTGCACAGTGAACACATCAGCAGATTGGCTCCGACCAACTCGGTCGAAGCGCAAACGTACTTCGACCGCTTTAGAGAAGAGATCGACGGTACACGCCACGATCTGATCGGCAAGGTGCTGAAGGCTGAAGGCGACAACCAGTTCGCGAAGCAGAAGGCGGCCGAGTGGGCGACGCTCCCCTTTGACCAGCAACTGGTGAAGGCGGCCGAGATTACTGACCCCGCGCGACGCGAAAAGACGTTGCTGACCTTGAAGCAGAACCATGGTTTAGTGCGCGAGGCTCAGGAGGATCAGCAGCGACAGTTCAGTGACGCGGCATGGCAGATGGTCGGCAAGAGTCAGCGCGTCCCCGAGGCCGTGCTGGCGAGCATGGATGGACGTGAAAGGGTCCAATTGCAGGACTTCCTGCGGCAGCGTGCCGAGCATGCCGCCGACCGCGGCAACAAACCGGTGAAGACAGATCCGAAGGCGCACGCCGAACTCTGGGAGCAACTTGTGCACGACCCGGATGCATTCAAGACGAACCGGCTGCAGGCGTACGCCATGCGCCTCTCTCAGACGGACCTCGAGCAGCTGTATCGCGAGCAGCAGAAGTTGATCAACCCGAAGACTGCGCGAGATGCAGTGACGCTGACCCAGCAGATGAAGGCAACGATGGACGCGCTGAAGATCAAGAAGCCCGAGGCGAAGGGCCAGTTCCTGTCGTTCGTACAAGCGGCTGTAGACGACGCGACCACGGCGAAGGGCAAATCACTGACCTACGACGAACGCCAAACCATCATCGACCGCGCCGTGCTGCAAGGGCCTGACCCTGACGCTTGGGACATCACCCCGACCATCCTGGTCGGCGAGAAGCGCATGTACGAGCTGACCCCAGAGCAACGCAGCCGCTTCAAGCCCAACGCGCCGGCCGACGCGCCGGCAGCCGAGCTTGACGCCTTGAACGACGCACTGAAGGCCCAAGGGCTCGCGCTGACACCGGCGAATCGCTTGGCGCTCTACCACCGTGTGACGAAGGCCGCGCAATGACGAACCCGTACAGTGAAGCAGCGGCCGAACTGGCTGCAGAACAGCCCGGCAACCGCTATGCAGCAGAGGCGGCCGGCATGGCCGATGACCAACGCGCATCGGTCCGAACGAGCGTTTACGGTGCCGCTGCCACCGCCCCGGACGTTGCAGCCAGCGCCGCACGACTTGGGCGGCAGACCGGGCTACCCGCTGACTTCGTGCTGCGCAATGAGAACGAGGTGCGGCGGCGCCTGACGGTCGAGCGCGTCGACGCGCACACGGCCGCGGCGCCGGTGCTGCGCAGCGCGTACGCCGACGCCAACTTCGCCGCCATGGCGGTCGACGACTCGGCAGCTCTTGCTCGCGTAGAGCAGCTGGCCGGCGCCTACACCTTCGGCAACGCCCTCAAGAAGGGCGCCGCCGGCGCGAAGCTCACTCTCGACTTTCTCGCCGACCAGATGGCCCGCGCCTTCGGTGCGGACCGCAGTGAAACGCAACGCATCCTCAGCGAGACCGGCAGCTTCTACGCTTCGCAAGGCTCTGACCCGCAGCTCGCGGCCGCGGGCCAACGGGCGAAGGAAGCCGGCGGCGGCACGTGGTACGGCACGCTGCTGCACCTGCCGGGCGAGGTGGCTGCGGCTGACAAGCCGCTCGCGGTCGTCGGCAAGTTCCTGACGGAGCAACTGCCGGCGTCGCTGGCCGGCTTCGGTATCGGCGCTGCAGCTACGGCACCAGTGCGCGCCACCATCGCGACGCGCGTGGCGAATGAGCTTGTCGCCAAGGGCGTGAGCACCGCGATCGCCGGCGCCGCTGGCAACGGCATGGCGGTTGTCGTGTCGTCGCTCGGGGTGAACTACGAGGAAGGGGTGAGCAAGGGCATGGAGCCTGCGCAGGCAGCCTCGCGTGCGTGGACCAAGACTTTGGCCGAGGTGCCAGCCAATGCCGTCGCCGGCGCCGCCATGGGCCTCAAGCTCGGGCGTGGGCAGCTCACCAACATCCTGGGCCAGGCCGGCGCACAGGGCGCCGGCGGCGGCATCGGCGCCACTCACGCCGCCCATGCAGTCGGCGAGCAGGCCGACCCGCTGGAGATCGCGCTCGAGATCCTGGGCGAGGGCATCAGCGCCGGGCCCGAAGTGGCAGGCTTGACGCTCAGCCGCATCGCTGAGAGCCGCTCCGTTCAGCGGGCCGATGCCGCCCAGGCCGCGACTGCGGACGCTCAGCAGGTGGCCGAGGTCATCAAGGCGGCCGACGCATCCGCGCTCAAGCAGCGCGCGCCGGACGCGTTCGCCGAATTCGTGCAGCGCGTGCAGCCAGACGCTGTGGTCTACGTTGCGCCCGAGCACCTGGCCAGCGTGGACCTGAGCGCCGCTTCTGAAGTCGCGGCACAGGTCGGCGAGGCCCAGGCGACAGGTGGAGACGTGGCCATCAAGCTGGCCGACCTGGTGGCGCATCTGCCCGGCGAGCAGCTGCTGCCCCACTTGCGCACCGAGCCCGAAGCAATGACGCTGACCGAGGCCCAGGGCTTCGACGGCGTGGCCGAGCTGGCAGCCGAAGTCGCAGGCACTGCGCCGGTCGAGGGCTCGCTCATCACCGCGCCCGAGCAGGCTGGCCTCGATCCGCAGTCGTGGACCGAGTACCAGCAGCACGCGGCCGAGGCCGCTCAAGCGGCCATTGAGCACCGCGAGGCGCGCGCCCTGAGCGACATGCAATGGCTCGCACGCCGGAAGGACGAGGCGCTCAGCGCGGTCGCACGGGAGGCCGCCGCAGCACGCGGCGCCATCGAGGCCCAGGTCACGACCGAAGTGCGGCAACAGCCGGTCTACGCGGCTGCGCACTGGCTCAAGACCGGCATGCTCCCAGACGGGACGCAGACGGTAGGCGCGAAGCTCAGCACACCGGCATTGCGCGAGATGTTCGGCGACGGGCCGGCCGCCCCATGGCGCTACCTGCCCAGCAACATGCTGGCCGCGGCCGAAGGCATGCACCCCGACGTAGTGGCTGAGATGTTCGGATTCACCTCGGGTGACGCCATGGTGCGCGACATGCTTGGCGCCGAGCGCGAGGCCACTCTCATCGAGGGCATGACCGACCAGCGCATGCTGGAGCAGCACCCGGACTTGGCGGACAAGATTGCCCAGGAGCGCACGGCCGAGGCGCGCATCGCTGACCGTGCACGGCTGCGGTTCCTCGCGACGGAGGCTGCGGCGCTAGCGCGCGCAGTCGGGAACAAGGTGCTGCTCGCCCAGGAGGCGAAGCGCTACGCCGAGGAGTCGATCGCCCGTAGGAAGGTGCGCGATGCCCGGCCAGCGCAGTTCAAGGCGGCTGCAGGCCGCGCCGAGCGGGAGGCAGCCTCTGCATTCGCCAAGGGCGACACGGCACTCGCGGCGAAGTGGAAGCAGTCGCAGGTGCTGCAGACTGCGCTGCAGAGCGAGGCCGCCGCGGCCCAGGCCGAGGTGGCGCAGGCGCTGCGCACCTTCAAGCGGATGGCAGCGTCCGAGGACACCTCGCGCGACGCGAACCTCGCCAACACGGCGCGTGCGATCCTCTCCCAGTACGGGCTGGGCGGGGCTGACAAGACGGCGGCCGAGTACCTGGCGCAGGTCCAACGCTACGACCCGGAGTTGCATGCCGACTTGCTCACGCTCATGGAGGGCCTGCCGTCGCCGACGGCCGACCATCGCGAGCTCACGGTGGCCGAGTTCCGCCTTGTGCGCGAGCGCGTGCAAGCTGTGTGGTCGTTGGCACGGTCAACCCGGGAAATCGAGATCGACGGCCAGCGCGTCGAGATCCAGGCCGCGGCCGATGCGCTGGTGCAGCAGCTCGCTGGCGAGCCGTCGGCGAAGCGTGAGGCCATCGTGGGCACCAACGAGAAGTTGGACCTGCGCCTGCGCCTGGCCGGCGTGCGTGCCGCGCTTCGGCGTGTCGAGCACTGGGCCGACGCCCGCGACCGCGGCAACAAGACCGGCCCCTTCCGCACGTACATCTGGAACCCGGTGAGCGAGGCCGTGACCCGCTACCGGGCGCAGCGCAACGAGCATGTGGGCCGGTTCCTGCAGCTGCTCAAGACCATCGAGCCGACGCTCAAGCCGGGCAAGATCGCGGCGCCCGAGCTGGGTGACGGCATGGTGTTCGCCGATCGCTCGGCGCTGCTGCATGCGCTGCTGCACACCGGCAATGAGTCGAACCTGCGCAAGCTGCTGCTCGGCTACCAGTGGGCGACCGAGCGCGAGGACGGCTCACTTGATACCGCACGGTGGGATGCATTCCTGCGCCGCGTGCACGACGAGGGGCGTATCACTGCAGCCGACTGGCAATTCGTACAGGGCGCATGGGACCTGCTCGACCAGATGAAGCCGGCTGCGCAGGAGGCGCACCGGCGCATGTTCGGCCACTACTTCGCCGAGGTGACTGCAGAGCCCGTACAAACCCCGTTCGGCGAGTTGCGCGGCGGCTACGTGCCGGCGCTGACCGACACCCTTCTTGTGCCCGAGGCGCGCACGCACGGCGCGATGGATGACCTGCTCGCCGGGCAGAACAGCCCGATGTTCCCGGCAGTGGCGCGCGGCTTCACCAAGGCCCGCGTGGAGGACTACACCCGACCGCTCGCGCTGGACTTGCGCCTGCTGCCGGTACACATCGACAAGGTGGCGCGGTTCTCGACGCTGGGCCCGGTGCTGCGTGACGTGTCGCGGCTGGTGGTGCGCAACCGCTCGTTCCGTGCCGCGATGAATGACGTCGATCCGGCGGCTATCGAGTCGATGCTCGTCCCCTGGCTCAAGCGCACCGCCGCGCAGACGCTGACCAAGGCGCCAGAGACCCAGGCCGACCGCGCCGTTGCGCGGCTGGCCAGCGCGGTGCGCAACCGCACCGGGCTGCTCCTGATGGCGGGCAACGTCGTGAACACGATGCAGCAGGTCACCGGCTTGTCGGTCGCCGCGCTGCGGGTCAAGCCGCGGCACTTGGCCGCTGGTGTTGTGGAGCTCGTCCGCAGCCCCAGTGCCAGCGCCAAAGCGATCAACAATCTGTCGCCGTGGATGGCCCAGCGCTCAGACACCGGCGCGCGTGACGTCGAGCAGACTATCGAGCGGCTGCTCGCGAACCCCGGCGCTCTCGAGCGCGCCGAGCAGTTCGGCTCGCGCTACGGGTACGTGCTGCAGCAGGGCATGCAGAACGTCATGGACCGTGCGGTGTGGCTCGGCGCCTACCGCCAGGCACAGGCCGACGGCGTGGCGGATGCACAGGCGGTGCGTGATGCCGACAGCGCGGTGCGCATGACGCAGAGCAGCTTCGCACCGGAGGACGCGGCCAAGGTCGAGCACGCCGGCGCCTTCACGCGTCTCTTCCTCATGTTCTACAGCTACTTCAGCGGGCAAGCCAACCTCATCGCTACCGAGGCACAGAACGCCCAGGGCAATGCGGCGCGACTCGCGGTCGTCTATCTCCTCGGGTTTGCCGTGCCCGCGTTCCTCGCGGACCTAATCGCGAAGGGCGTGCGCGGCGAGCTGGGTGAGGGCGACGAGGACGGCGACGAGCTCGCGGCCCAGATGCTGGAGTCGTTCTTCCTCTCGCAAGCCCGATACGCGCTCGGCATGGCGCCGGTTGTGGGGCAGGTGGGCAATGCGGCCGTCGGCCAGTGGACACCCGGGCGCTTCGACGACCGCATCGGCGCGAGCCCGGTCTACAGCGCCCTGGAGGCCACGGTACGGGCGCCGCGCAGCATCTACCGGGCACTCGAGGGGGAGGGCAACCCGAAGGCGGCGGTGCGCGACGGGCTTACGGCTGTAGGCGTGCTCACGGGCCTGCCGACCGGGCCGCTCGTGCGGCCGCTGGGCTACCTGGCAGACGAGAACCGCGACGAGGTGACGCTACGCGGGCTGGTGGTTGGGCGGTGAAACACTTTAGCGATTGCTATAGCTAAGTCGTTGATTTGGCAGGGAAAACACCAAACCTTGCCAAATGCGGCTTCCGCCATAGTCGGGCCGTGGGGGGCGCGCCAACGCCCCCCACAACCCTAACCAAGCCAACCTGATAGAGAGGTCAACATGGCTGTGATTATTTTCGCGCGTTCGGCGCGCACGCCCAACCCCCACACCTTTACCGCCCCCGAAGGCGTCGTGCTCGATGACCCAGGCATGCCGCGCTTCACCGCCGTTGCGAGCGAACTGGGCCTGTCGCGCACAGACGTGCAGCGGCTCGTCGACATGGCCGCCGAGGTTGAGATACAGCGCGCCGCTGCTGAGCGCCGCCGCTGGCGCCAGAACGACAAGCGGGCCGAGAAGCAGCGGGCTCAGGACATCGCTGCCGGCCGCGCGGCACTGTGGGATGTGGACGACCACCTCAGCGACGACGAGTGGACAGCGCAGCTGCTGGCATCGGTCGATGACCGCATCGGCGCGAGCCCGGTCTACCGCGCCCTGGAGGTACGGGCGCAGCACTCACCACTAATCGAGGAGACAAGATGACACCCGATCCGGTCATGCAGGTTCAGGTCGTCCGGGTGGAACTCGCTCCGCGCGCCCGGCTCACCGATGCCACGGCGGCCGCCTTCGGCATGACCGTGAAGGCGATGCAGCGCAAGATGGAAGACGGGAAGTGGCTCGATGGCCAGGAATACCATCGCGACCCGGACGGGAACATTTGGCTTGACGTAAAGGGGATCATGCAATGGGTCGCACGGGGGCGGGCGTAGAGGTTCGCGAGAAGTCCATTCGCTTCACGTTCCTGGAGGGCAAGCCGACGCTCATGCGTGACGGCGTGCCGCTACCGCCCACGCCGGCCGCGTTGGCTGGCTGGTGTCCGAGCTGCGCGAGTGGGGCGCCCCGCATAGTTCTATGGGGCGGGGGGTCGCGCCCCGCCCAGGTCACTCAACCGACTTCCGGGTAGTCTTCAGTTGCTCCGCGCCGTCATCAAAGCAAGAGGTGGGGCTTCGGCAACGCGGAGCTGCTCGGCCATAGATCCATCTCGGCCGGCCGAGCGCTTCTGGATAAGCCCCCTTGCTGCATCCACCATGGAGGCGAGGCCCGGGAGCAGGGCTGGGTCAACGGCACCGCTTCCTACTCCCTTCCCAGGTCCGTACAGCGAGAGACTGCGCTGCGCCTGCTCCAGGTTGCCAATCCGGCCTTCAATCCGTCGCAGCGCCTCCATGACTTCTGAGGGTGCAGGGCTCGCTTCCTGCGCTGGCTTTGGCCCGGACTGTTTGGCCGGCTCAGCCTTTGGCACCTTTTGAAGCGAACCCTCCAAATCAGACCAAGACCTGTCGAAGCTCTTGGTTAGTATGTGTGGTGACAGGGGGCGTGGCAGGTGCTGATTGAGGTCCTCAACCAGTTTCAGAACATCATCCCTCTCAAGCTTCGTCGCTTGGTAGAAGCTCAGCGGGGGTTTCAGCTCCTGGGGTGACAGGTCAACGCATACCGTGCACACACGCTGCTTGCCCAGCGAAGCGATACCGCCAGCCTCAAACAGGAGCCACTGACTAGTAAGGGCCTCCTTGGTCAAGAAGAAGATGCCTACGCCATCTGACGCTGTGAGGGCGTCCCGAATGCCACTGAGCCATGTCTCTCCTTTGCCGATGCTTTCGCTGGACAGAAAAGGTTGCAGTTGCTGAATTACCGAAGGTAGCCACTCATGGAACGCTCGCGCGACGCCGTGGCTACGAGCTCCAGACCAGCTCAGGAAGACGTCCATGGAACTCCTTCTTGTTGTTGGTGCGCGGGACGGGAATCGAACCCGTACACCCCCTTCCGGGAAGTGGCGGGTTTTAAGCCCGCTGCGTCTACCAGTTCCGCCACCCGCGCACTGCCGGGCATCATAAGACCGTGCGTAAATCGTGCGTAGCACTGCACCGCTACGCACCTCAAAACACCGCTTGCGATCTGATGCGCAACGCCACTCCACGAGGGAAAACGAGGCGTTGCGGTGCTGATCTGTTGAGGTCGCTTGCGCGGCACCTTGACTTAAAATCCGACGCTGGCCGTAAGGCGGCGTACCGGTTCGATTCCGGTCCGAGGCACCAGCTGCCGAGGCTTTCATTCGGTGCCGCGCAGGATCCCCAGCTCTTCCGCTTCGCAATCGAACGCCAACCACCGTTGCGCGAACGCGCGCAGGCGCTCGACGCTTCCAGTGGTTTGCAGACGCACGTGGTGCCACAGCGGTTTCGTCCGGTTGACCAGAGGCTGCAACTTCGCCACAGCGTGGCGCGCTACGGGCTCCGCGGTATCGATAATGCACACCTGCGGCCCCAGCGAATCTTCGAACTTGCGCCGCACGAAGCCGTAGTGCGTGCAGCCCAGCACCACGGTATCCACCTGTGCTGCATGCAGCGCTGACACATGCTCCGCGATGTCGAGTTGCAGAGCGGGCGCTTCAAGGTCACCGGTTTCGATGAGACCGGCCAGACGCGGGCATGGGCGCAGCACGACCACCACACCGGCCGGCTGCGCTAGCAGCGAATCATGGAACTTTTCGCTCGCCAGCGTGCTCGGGGTCGCGAGCACGCCGATGCGACCATTGCGCGTAGTCGCTGCGGCAGGTTTGAGCCCCGGTTCCACGCCGATGATCGGTACAAGCGGCCAGCGCTCCCGCAGGTGGCGCACTGCGGCTGCGGTGGCGGTGTTGCAGGCCACCACCAGCCCGACGGCACCGTGCGCCAGCAGATGCGTGGCGATCCGCATGGAGCGTTCGATGACGAATGCATCGCCACGTTCGCCGTAAGGTGCATGCCCGGAATCTGCCACGTACAGCAGTGGGGTTTGAGGCATCAGACGATGTAGCGCATCGAGCACCGTGAGGCCGCCAACACCGGAGTCGAACACGCCGATGCAAGGAGCTATCCGGCGGTCCATCGTGAATTCGAGAGCTGAGTCCATTGCGGCGCTCAGTCTACCGGGGTGTCTGCATAATAGAACGATCGTTCTCTTTGAGCTACACAGCCACTGTGCCGAACGCCTTGCCTGCCACCCCAGCCACTAGAATTTGATTAACGTTTGCGTCAGTTCACTGGAGAAGGTCGAATGAAGGTACTGGTTCCCGTCAAGCGGGTGGTCGACTACAACGTGAAGGTTCGAGTCAAGTCGGATGGCACGGGCGTCGACATCGCCAACGTCAAGATGAGCATGAACCCGTTCGACGAAATCGCCGTGGAAGAGGCCGTGCGCCTGAAGGACAAGGGCGTCGTCACGGAGATCGTGGCCGTCTCCTGCGGCGTGGCGCAGTGCCAGGAGACCTTGCGCACCGCCATGGCCATCGGCGCCGACCGCGCCATCCTCGTCGAGACGAGCGAAGAACTGCAGCCGCTCGCTGTCGCCAAGATTCTCAAGGCGTTGGTCGACAAGGAGCAGCCCGGCCTGGTGATCCTCGGCAAGCAAGCCATCGATGACGACTGCAACCAGACCGGCCAGATGCTCGCTGCGCTCGCCAATCTGCCGCAAGCCACGTTCGCCAGCAAGGTGGAGATCGCCGGCGACAGCGTCAATGTCACGCGCGAGGTCGACGGTGGCCTCGAAACCGTGAAGGTAAAGCTGCCCGCGGTCATTACCACTGACCTTCGCCTGAACGAGCCGCGCTACGTGACGTTGCCCAACATCATGAAGGCCAAGAAGAAGCCGCTTGAGACGCTCAAGCCCGCGGACCTCGGCGTGGATATCACGCCACGCATCAAGACCCTCAAGGTCAGTGAGCCGCCCAAACGGGGTGCCGGCGTCAAAGTGCCCGACATCGCTACGCTGGTGGCCAAGCTGAAGAACGAGGCCAAGGTCATCTGAACAGAGGCTGCTTACATGACTGCACTTGTCATCGCCGAACACGACAACGCGTCCATCAAGGGAGCGACCCTCAACACCGTCACTGCAGCGGCCGCCATGGGCGGCGAGGTGCATGTTCTCGTGGCCGGGCACAACGCCGCTTCCGCTGGCGATGCGGCCGGCAAGATCGCCGGCGTGGCCAAGGTGCTGCACGCCGATGCTCCCGGCTTCGAGCACGCCCTGGCCGAGAACATCGCCGCGCAGGTGGTCGCCCTGGCCAGCGGCTACAGCCACATCGTCTTCCCTGCCACCGCGTCCGGAAAGAACATTGCCCCGCGTGTAGCCGCGCTGCTCGACGTGGCGCAGGTATCGGACGTCAGCAAGGTGGTGAGCGCCGACACGTTCGAGCGCCCAATCTACGCTGGCAACGCCATCGCCACCGTGCAGAGCACGGACAAGGTCAAGGTGCTCACTGTGCGCACGACCGGATTCGACGCTGCCGCGGCCACTGGGGGCAACGCCCCGGTGGACAAGGTCAACGCCACGCCAGAAGTCGGCACGTCCAGTTTCGTGGGCGCCGAGATTGCTAGAAGCGACCGGCCGGAACTGACGGCGGCCAAGGTCATTGTGTCGGGCGGGCGGGCCATGGGCTCGGCGGACAAGTTCAGCGAGGTGCTTACGCCTTTGGCCGACAAGCTTGGCGCCGCGCTCGGCGCCAGCCGGGCGGCGGTGGACGCGGGCTACGCGCCTAACGACTGGCAGGTCGGCCAGACCGGCAAGATCGTGGCGCCTCAGCTGTACATCGCCTGCGGCATTTCGGGCGCGATCCAGCATCTGGCCGGCATGAAGGACTCCAAGGTGATCGTCGCGATCAACAAGGATCCGGAGGCGCCGATCTTCAGCGTGGCCGACTACGGGCTCGAAGCCGACCTGTTCACCGCCGTACCTGAGCTGGTGAAGGCGCTGGGCTGACGCCGGCATCCATGCATGACGCGAAGACGAGGGCGCCCGGCCATGGTTGCGGTGCCCTCGTGCTTCGTGGGTCCTTCGTTTCACTGATGCCCCGGAGACCACGATGACCTACCGCGCTCCTGTGAAGGACATGCTGTTTTGCATGAAAGAGTTGGCGGGACTCGAGGAACTGGCCGCGCTGCCGGGTTTCGAAGACGCCGGGCCTGACACCGCACAGGCGGTGCTCGAGGAATGCGCCCGCTTCAACGAAGAGGTGTTGGCGCCGCTCAACGTGGTGGGCGACAAATCGCCTTCGTACTGGGTGGACGGCGAAGTTGTTACCACCCCGGGCTTCAGGCAGGCTTTCCGCCAGTTCGCCGACGGCGGATGGCAGGGTCTTCAGCACCCCGTTCGCTTTGGGGGCCAGGGCTTGCCCAAGACCATCGGCGCGGCCTGCAACGAAATGATCAACAGCGCGAATCTCAGCTTTGCGCTGTGCCCGCTGCTGACCGACGGGGCGATCGAGGCGCTGCTCACTGCAGGCAGTCCCGAGCAGCAGGCGCTCTACGTGCCCAGGCTGATCTCCGGCCAGTGGACGGGCACCATGAACCTCACCGAGCCTCAGGCGGGCTCGGACCTCGCGATGGTTCGCACGCGCGCCGAACCGCAGCCGGACGGCAGCTACAAGCTCTTCGGCACGAAGATTTTCATCACCTACGGCGAGCACGACCTGGCGGACAACATCGTCCACCTCGTGCTGGCTCGCGTGACCGGGGCGCCAGAGGGCGTAAAAGGCATCAGCCTGTTCATCGTGCCGAAGTTTTTGGTCGGCCCCGATGGAGCCTTGGGAACGCGCAACGACGTGCACTGCGTCTCCCTCGAGCACAAGCTCGGCATCAAGGCCAGCCCCACGGCGGTGCTGCAGTTTGGCGACCATGGCGGCGCAGTGGGCCACCTGGTGGGCGAGGTCAACCGCGGCCTCGAGACCATGTTCATCATGATGAACGCCGCGCGCTACGCGGTCGGCGTGCAGGGGATCGCCTTGGCCGAGCGCGCATACCAGAAGGCGGTGGCCTACGCGCGAGAAAGATTGCAGTCCCGGCCGGTCGATGGATCGCTGCCGGGCGCCGCGCCCATCATTCATCACCCCGACGTGCGGCGCATGTTAATGACCATGCGGTCCTATGTGGAAGGGTGCCGCGCCATGGCGACCGTGGCCGCGGCGGCCTATGACGCCGCGCACCATCATCCGGATGCTGAAGTGCGTCGAAAGAACCAGGCGTTCCATGAGTTCATGGTGCCCCTGGTCAAGGGTTACAGCACCGAGATGAGTGTCGAGGTGGCCAGCCTTGGCGTGCAGGTGCACGGAGGCATGGGATTCATCGAGGAAACCGGTGCGGCGCAGTACCTGCGCGACGCGCGCATCCTGCCCATCTACGAAGGCACCACAGCCATCCAGGCGAACGACCTCGTGGGCCGCAAGACCGCCCGCGATGGCGGCCACACGGCCAAGGCCATTGCCGAGCGGATCGTCGAAACGGAAGTCGCGCTTGACGGTCGCGCCAGCGAGGCTGCACGTGCGATGCACCGTCGCCTGGGTGCGGCACGCCAAGCTTTCGTGCAGGTGGTCGAATTCATCGTGAGTAGGACGACGTCGGACCCGAATGCGGCCTTTGCGGGTTCGGTGCCGTATCTCATGCTTGCGGGCAACCTGTTGGCAGGCTGGCAACTGGCGCGTGCGCTTCTCGCGGCCGAGCAGCAGGTGGCCGAGGGCGAGGGTGACAACGCCTTCCTCCAGGCGAAGGTGGCAACCGCACGCTTCTATGCCGAGCACCTGCTCAGCAAAGCACCCGGAATGCGCGACGCGATCATCGAAGGCGCGGACAGCGTTACCGGGCTGCCGCTGGACGCGTTCTAAAGCGGAACACGTCTCGGCCCAGGGGCGACAGTGCGTTGACGTCCGGCGGCGGGTCGCCCCCGCAACTTCAATGATAGAGTCGCGCCCGTACCCAACGGTCCTTCCCGTCCCCTTTTCTGGCAACAGCAAAGGCGGGTCGCAATCCGCCAACCGGTCAAGCCGAGCCGCGGAAGGTTGATTAACCCACTGTCGCGCTGGAAACCGGCGCACGAGGTGAGCGAGATGATGCAGGAATACAGGTCGAACTCGTACCTGTTCGGGGGCAATGCGCCCTACGTCGAGGAAATGTACGAACAGTACCTCGACAACCCGGGTTCCGTGCCCGACACCTGGCGGGCGTACTTCGACGCCTTGCAAAACGTGCCGGCGGTCGACGGTTCCGAGGAGCGAGATGTCGCCCATGCGCCGATCATCGAATCCTTTGCCCAGCGAGCCAAGGCCAACGCCTTCGGCGCCAAGGCCAGCAGTACCGACCTCGCCATCGCGCGCAAGCAGGTCCACGTCCAGACGCTGATCGCTGCCTATCGCTTCCTCGGCTCGCGCTGGGCTGACCTCGATCCACTCAAGCGCCAGGAGCGCCCCAAGATTCCCGAGTTGGAGCCGGCGTTCTACGACCTGACCGAGTCCGACATGGACATGACGTTCAGTGCGACGAACACCTACTTCACGACCGCCGAGAACATGACACTGCGGCAGATCGTGCAGGCACTGCGCGACACGTACTGCGGCACCATCGGTGTGGAGTACATGCACATCACCGACCCGACGGAGAAGCGGTGGTGGCAGCAGCGGCTGGAGTCCATCCGCTCCAAACCCAGCTACAGCGCCGACGAAAAGCGCCACATCCTGGACCGCCTCACCGCCGCTGAAGGCTTGGAACGCTACCTGCATACCAAGTACGTCGGCCAGAAGCGCTTCTCGCTGGAAGGCGGCGAAAGCTTCATCGCCTTCATGGATGAGGTGGTCCAGCGAAGCGGCGCCGTGGGCGTGCAGGAAATCGTGATCGGCATGGCGCACCGCGGGCGCCTGAACGTGCTGGTCAACACGCTGGGCAAGATGCCCGCCGACCTGTTCGCCGAGTTCGATCACACAGCCAAGGAAGAGCTGCCCGCCGGTGACGTGAAGTACCACCAGGGCTTCTCCAGCGATGTGAGCACGAAGGGCGGCCCGGTGCACCTGAGCCTGGCCTTCAACCCTTCGCACTTGGAGATCGTGAACCCGGTGGTCGAGGGCTCCGTCAAGGCCCGGCTCGACCGCCGTGGCGACAAGGAGGGTGACTCCGTGGTGCCCGTGCTGGTGCACGGCGACGCCGCCTTCGCTGGCCAGGGCGTCGTCATGGAAACGCTCGCGCTGGCGCAAACGCGCGGGTACTTCACCGGCGGCACGGTGCACGTCGTCATCAACAACCAGATCGGCTTCACCACCAGCGATCCACGCGACACGCGCTCCACGTTGTACTGCACCGACGTCGTCAAGATGATCGAAGCTCCGGTGCTGCATGTGAATGGCGATGACCCCGAGGCTGTGGTGCTGTGCACTCAGTTCGCGCTGGACTACCGGCAGGAGTTTAAAAAGGACGTTGTCGTTGACATCGTTTGTTTCCGCAAGCTGGGCCACAACGAGCAGGACACGCCGGCGCTCACCCAACCGCTCATGTACAAGAAGATCGGCCAGCATCCCGGCACGCGCAAGCTGTACGCCGACAAGCTGGTGGCCCAGGGCGTGTTGCCGCCTGAGGGTCCCGACGAGATGGCGAAGGCTTACCGCGCCGCCATGGACGCCGGCAAGCACACCCGCGACCCGGTGCTCACGAACTACAAGAGCAAGTACGCCGTCGACTGGACGCCCTTCCTCAACAAAAAGTGGACCGACGCCGCCGACACCGCGCTGCCGCTCGCCGAGATCAAGCGCCTGGCCGAGCGCATCACCACAACCCCGCCCAACTTCAAGGCACACCCGTTGGTGGAGAAGGTTATTGCTGACCGAGCCGCCATGGGTCGTGGTGAGATCAACGTCGACTGGGGCATGGGCGAACACCTGGCCTATGCGTCGCTGGTGGCCAGCGGCTATGGCGTGCGACTATCAGGCGAGGACTGCGGCCGAGGTACCTTCACCCACCGCCATGCGGTTTTGCACGACCAGAAGCGCGAGAAGTGGGACGAGGGCACATACATCCCCCTGCAGAACGTGGCCGAGAACCAGGCCCCGTTCGTCGTGATCGACTCCATCCTCTCTGAAGAGGCGGTGCTGGGCTTCGAGTACGGCTACGCCAGTGCCGACCCGAACACGCTCATCATCTGGGAAGCGCAGTTCGGCGACTTCGCGAACGGCGCGCAGGTGGTGATCGACCAGTTCATCGCCTCCGGTGAAGTGAAGTGGGGCCGCGCCAATGGCCTCACGCTCATGCTTCCTCACGGCTACGAAGGCCAGGGGCCCGAGCACTCGTCGGCCCGGCTGGAACGCTTCATGCAACTGGCCGCCGACAACAACATGCAGATCTGCCAGCCCACCTCGGCCAGCCAGATCTTCCACCTGCTGCGTCGACAGATGGTGCGCATGTTCCGCAAGCCGCTGGTCATCATGACGCCGAAGTCGCTGCTGCGGCACAAGGACGCAGCCTCGCCTCTTTCGGAGTTCACCAAAGGTGAGTTCCGCACCGTGATCGGGACACAGAACCCTGACGTCGACCCGCAGAAGGTGCGCCGCATCATTGCCTGCTCTGGCAAGGTGGCGTACGACCTGATGAAGCGCTGCGACGAAAAGAAGGCCCTTGATGCGGTCATCTTGCGGGTCGAGCAGTTGTACCCGTTCCCGCACAAGGCTTTCGCCGCTGAGCTGAAGAAGTTCCCCAACGCGACGGAGATCGTGTGGTGCCAGGACGAGCCGCAGAACCAGGGCTCCTGGTTCTTCGTGCAGCACTACATCCACGAGAACATGGCCGACGGGCAGAAGCTCGGCTATGCCGGCCGCCCGGCCTCCGCCTCCCCGGCGGTGGGCTACGCGCACCTCCACCAGGAGCAGCAGAAGGCTTTGCTCGAACAGGCGTTCGCGAAGCTCAAGGGTTTCGTTCTCAGTAAGTAACTCGCGTGCGGTCGCCGCTGCTGCAGCGGTGATCTTGGAAGCCGGCCGCGCCCGCGGCCGGCTCGCGCAGCATTGTGAATATCCGAAAGACCAGCAATGGCAATCGTTGAAGTCAAGGTCCCCCAGTTGTCCGAGTCGGTGGCGGAAGCCACGCTGCTGCAGTGGAAGAAGAAGCCCGGCGAAGCCGTGGCCATGGATGAAATCCTGATCGAGATCGAGACCGACAAGGTGGTGCTCGAAGTGCCCTCGCCCGTGGCCGGCGTCATGGCCGATATCGTGAAGGCCGATGGCAGCACCGTCGCGAGCGACCAGATCATCGCCAAGATCGATACCGAGGGCACCGCCCAGGCGGCTGCGCCCGCCGTGGCCTCGGCGTCTGCGGCGGCTTCGACCGCCGCCACTTCCGCGGCTCCTGGCGCCTCGGTTGCGGGCGGCTCCAAGGCCGATGTGGCCATGCCCGCCGCTGCCAAAATGATGGCCGACCATCAGCTGCTGGCAGGCTCCGTGGCTGGCACCGGCCGAGATGGCCGCGTCACCAAGGGTGATGTGCTGGCTGTGATCGAAGGAGGTGCGAAAACCGCTGTGCCGGCCGCCAAGGCGGGTGTGTCCGCCATGCCGGCGGCGCCTGCGGCGAAGCCGCTGCCGCCGGTGCCTGCGGCGGTGTCGCTCAACCTCGGCGACCGGCCCGAGCAGCGCGTGCCCATGAGCCGCTTGCGCGCGCGCGTGGCGGAGCGCCTGCTGCAATCGCAAGCCACCAACGCAATCCTCACCACCTTCAACGAGGTCAACATGGCCCCGGTGATGGAGATGCGCAAGCGCTTCCAAGACAAGTTCGAGAAGGAGCACGGCGTGAAGCTGGGCTTCATGAGCTTCTTCGTGAAGGCCGCGGTGGCCGCGCTCAAGAAGTATCCCGTGATCAATGCGTCAGTCGACGGCAACGACATCGTCTATCACGGCTACTTTGACATCGGCATCGCGGTGGGTTCGCCGCGCGGCCTGGTGGTGCCCATCCTGCGCAATGCCGACCAGATGAGCTTTGCCGACATCGAAAAGAAGATCGCTGATTTCGGCAACAAGGCCAAGGAGGGCAAGCTCGCGCTCGAAGAGCTGACCGGCGGCACGTTCTCCATCTCCAATGGCGGGGTGTTTGGCTCGATGCTCTCCACGCCCATCATCAATCCCCCGCAGTCCGCGATCCTCGGCGTGCATGCCACCAAGGACCGCGCGGTGGTGGAGAACGGGCAGGTGGTGGTGCGGCCGATCAACTACCTTGCCATGTCGTACGACCACCGCATCATTGATGGCCGCGAGGCCGTGCTGGGCTTGGTGGCCATGAAGGAGGCGTTGGAAGACCCGTCTCGCTTGCTGTTCGATCTGTGAGCCGGGGCGTCAACGTGAGCAAACAATTTGACGTCATCGTGATCGGTGGCGGGCCCGGCGGTTACATCGCCGCCATCCGCGCAGCTCAGCTGGGCTTCAACACCGCCTGTGTCGATGAGTGGAAAAACGCCAAGGGCGGCCCCGCATTGGGCGGCACCTGCACCAACATTGGATGCATTCCCTCCAAGGCGCTGCTCCAGTCCAGCGAGCACTACGAGCACGCCGGCCACCACTTCGCCGACCACGGCATCCAACTGTCCAACCTGGGCATCGACGTGGCCAAGATGCTCGGCCGCAAGGACTTGGTGGTAAAGCAGAACAACGACGGCATCCTCTACCTGTTCAAGAAGAACAAGGTCACGTTCTTCCACGGGCGCGGCACGTTTTCCAAGGCACGTGAGGGCAGGTACGAGATCAAGGTGGCCGGCTCGTCGGATGAGGTGCTCACCGGTAAGCACATTGTCGTGGCCACCGGCTCCAATGCGCGCGCGCTGCCCGGCAGCGACTTCGACGAGGAGTTCATCCTCTCCAACGACGGCGCATTACGCATCCCTTCAGTGCCCAAGCGCCTGGGGCTCGTCGGCTCTGGGGTCATCGGCCTGGAGATGGGGTCGGTGTGGCGCCGACTCGGCGCGGACGTCACCGTCCTGGAAGCGCTGCCTACCTTCCTGGGCGCAGTTGATGAGCAGATCGCCAAGGAGGCACACAAAGCCTTCACGAAGCAGGGGCTCAAGATCGAGCTGGGCGTCAAGGTGGGCGAGGTAAGGAAGGACAAGACCGGCATCACGGTGGCCTACACATCGGCCAAGGGCGAATCGCAGCGGTTGGCGGTCGACCGACTGATTGTGTCCATCGGCCGCGTACCTAACACGAACGGGCTCAATTGCGAAGCCGTGGGCCTGAAGCTCGACGAGCGCGGTGCGGTGGTGGTGGATGATGAATGTCGCACCAACCTGCCCAATGTATGGGCGGTGGGCGATGTGGTGCGAGGGCCCATGCTTGCGCACAAGGCCGAGGAGGAGGGCGTGGCGGTGGCGGAGCGCATTGCCGGCCAGCACGGCCACGTGAACTTCAACACCATCCCGTGGGTGATCTACACATCTCCCGAGATCGCCTGGGTAGGCCAGACCGAGCAGCAGCTGAAGGCGGCGGGCCGCGCCTACAAGGCGGGCACCTTCCCCTTCATGGCCAACGGCCGCGCCCGGGCCCTCGGCGACACGACCGGCATGGTGAAGTTCCTTGCCGATGCGAAAACCGATGAGATCCTGGGCGTGCACATCGTCGGTCCCTATGCGTCGGAGCTGATTTCCGAGGCCGTCGTGGCCATGGAGTTCAAGGCCAGCGCCGAAGACATCGCGCGCATCTGCCATGCCCATCCGTCGCTGAGCGAGGCGACCAAAGAAGCGGCGCTGGCGGTGGACAAGCGGACCTTGAACTTTTGAGGCAGAACCTCGCCGTCCGGGCGGGGCCGCTCGCCGCATTGTGGTTGCAGCGCGCACGGAGCCGTTCGGGCCGCGCTGAGTAACGCCGTGTCGGTAAGACAGCTCTACCACGCTGCGCTCGCCGAGCGCGGCTACCAGCCCGACCCGGCGCAGCTGCGCGCCATTGCGGCGCTGGAGCGCTGTGAGGACGAATGGGCCGAGTACAAGGCCCGCCGCAGCAATGCGCTGGTCAAGCTGATCTCGCGGCCAGCTATTCCGCGTGGCGTGTACTTGCACGGTGGGGTGGGGCGGGGCAAGAGCTTCCTCATGGACTGCTTCTTCAATGCGGTCCCGATCACGCGCAAGACGCGACTGCACTTCCACGAGTTCATGCGCGAGGTGCACCGTGAGCTGGCTGAGCTGAAGGGAACGATCAATCCGCTGCACGAACTGGGCCGGCGCGTGTCGCGTCGCTACCGGCTCATCTGCTTCGATGAGTTCCATGTGTCCGACGTGACGGACGCGATGATTCTTCATCGCCTGCTGGAGTCGCTGTTCGAGCACCGGGTGAGCATCGTCACCACGTCGAACTTCCATCCGGATGAGCTGTACCCGCACGGCTTGCACCGCGAGCGCATCTTGCCTGCCATTGAACTCCTGAAGCGCCATCTCGACGTGGTGGATGTGGACAACGGCACTGACTACCGCCGGCGCACGTTGGAGCAGGTGAAGCTGTACCACACGCCGTTGGGCCTCGAGGCGGAGGACGAGATGGCCCAGGCCTTCGATCGCCTGGCCGAGGCCCGCGACGAAAGCCCTGAACTCCACATCGAGTACCGGGTGCTGCACGCCAGGCGCCGTGCGGGCGGCGTGGTGTGGTTTGACTTCAAAGAGCTTTGCGGCGGCCCGCGCTCGCAGAACGATTACCTTGAGCTGGCAACGCAGTTTCATACCGTCCTCGTGTCCGGCGTGCCTCAGATGACGCCCCGGCACGCGTCGGAAGCGCGCCGCTTCACCTGGCTGGTCGACGTGATGTACGACCGGCGCGTGAAGCTCATCGTGTCGGCAGCGGTGCCGCCTGAGCTGCTGTACGCGGAAGGGCCGCTGGCTCACGAGTTTCCGCGCACCGTGTCACGCTTGTCCGAAATGCAATCGGCGGAGTTCCTCGCCCTAGCTCGCCGGGACGTGGATACTTCGCTGACATGACGCCCGCCTGGATTGCCCTTGTCCTGAGCGTGACCCTGCTGACGCAGGCAGGTGCAACCACCCCGGCGGTGGATGAGCGCCAGCGCATCGCATCGGAGAGAGCGCAAGTGCAGGCCGCTTACGCCCGGCGCGAGCGAGAGTGTCATGAGCGGTTCATGGTGAGCGACTGTCTGGAGCAGGCGCGGCGCGAGCGGCGCGAATCTATGGAGCGATTGCGCTACCAGGACGTCATCCTTGATGAGGCGCAGCGCAAGCAGCGGGCGGTGCAGCGAATGCAAAACATTCGGAGCAAAGAGCGGTCAGACCCCCCGCCGATGCGCAAGCGCCTCAGCGACACCGCACAAGTGCGTTTCCGTGCCGAGCCGGCGATACCGGCATCTGCCGCGCGCTAGCCATCAAATCAGGTCAGAGCTTCAATACGCACTAGTGCCAGCGACAAGTTGTCACCGGCCCCGCGCGCTCGCTGGCGAGCCTTGCTGACCAGCATCTCACTGGCATCGCGCGGCTGCAGCTTATGGACCGTGGTGGCCAACTCCTTGGGTGTGAAGTAGTGCCACAGGCCGTCACTGCACACGAGGACGGTGTCCCCGATTTCCAGCCGATCTACGTGGCCCATGGCAAGGGGTGGGTCGGAGTGAGTGCCCAGGCATCCCGTGAGCAGGTTCGACTGCGGGTGGTTATTGGCCTCTTCCTCCGTAAGCTGGCCTTCGTCGACCAAGCGCTGCACGAAGGAATGATCCACCGTGCGGCTCATCATCTCGGCGCCTCTGAAGTGGTACACGCGCGAGTCGCCGGCGTTGATCACGTCGCACTCTCGGGTAGGGCTGATGATGAAGGCGGCCACCGTGCTGTGCGGTTCTTCCTCGGAGGTGATCGCCGTCAGCTTGATCATGAGATGAGCCTCCAGCACAAGCTGCTTGAGCGCCTCGCGCGGGTCGTCGCGGCTCGGGGCGTAGCGGTCGAAAATCTGCTGCGCAGTGAGGATCACCTGGTCGGCGGCCTTACGCCCGCCGCTCTTGCCGCCCATGCCGTCCGCGAGCACACCCATGGCGCAGCCCGGCACGCGAGGATGCGCGATGATCAGCACCTGATCCTGCTGGTACGCCCGGTCGCCTCGGTGGATGCCGGTGGCGGCTGATAGGCGGTAGCCCTGCGTGTAAGTGCTCATAGACTGAAAACTATAATCCGGCCGCATTGCGTTTCATGACTGGGAAGCTGCGAATTAATGGACGACAACCTGCATTCGCTGTCCCGTCGGCTCATCGAGCTCCGCATCGAGCATTCGGACATCGATTCCCTCATCGACAAGGCGAGTTGTGATGGCTCGACCGATGAACTGTCGCTGCAACGCATGAAGAAGCGCCGGCTGATGCTGCGAGACCATATCTCGCACCTCGAGGCCAAACTCGATCCTCCCGAACCTGCATGACCGCACTCGAAGAGGCGGTCGCCCACGCCTTCGCGACGGGCGGTCCGCTGTCCAAGGCCGACGACCGCTACACCGAGCGGGAGGTGCAGCGTCGCATGGCGATGGCCGTGGCCGCATCCATTGACCAGCGTCAGGCGTTGGTGGCCGAGGCGGGCACAGGCGTGGGCAAGACCTTCGGCTATCTCGTGCCGGCCTTGCTGAGCGGCACGCGTGCGCTCATCAGCACGGCCACCAAGAGCCTTCAGGACCAGCTGTTCCTGCGTGACCTGCCGCGCCTGCGCGATGCGCTGCAAATACCGGCCAGCCTCGCGCTTCTCAAGGGCCGGGCGAGTTACCTGTGCGTGCATCGCCTCGCACAGGCCCGGCACTCGGCGCAACTGCCCGACCGTTGGGCCGTGCGCACCCTGGCGAAGGTGGAAGAGTGGTCGCTGGTCACCGTCACCGGCGACCTGTCCGAGATGCCGGGTCTGGACGAGCGCAGCAGCGTGATCCCGCTCGTGACGTCAACGCGCGAGAACTGCGTCGGCACCGAATGCCCCGAGTACCGCCAATGCCACGTGATGAAGGCGCGGCGTGAGGCCATGGGGGCCGATGTGGTGGTGGTCAACCACCACCTCTTCTTCGCCGACATGGCCTTGCGTGACAGCGGCGTGGCCGAGCTCCTGCCGAGCGTCGAAGTGGCAGTGTTTGACGAGGCGCATCAGCTGGCCGAGGCCGGCGTGCAGTTCCTCGGCACCACTCTCGGCAGCGGCCAAGTGATCGACTTCGCTCGCGACATGTTGGGTGCCGGTCTGCAGCAGGCGCGTGGCCTGGCGCCATGGCAGGACGCGGCCGCCGCCTGTGACCGCGCCGCTCGGGAGCTGCGCATGGCGGCTGCCGGCCCGCTGCGCGACGTGCGCGGTACGCTGAAGCTGCGCTGGGATGAGCGTGCCCGCCGCGCCGACTTCGCAGACGCGCTGGTGGGTGTTGTGCGTGCCTGCAAGGCCGCATGCGAGGTCCTGGACACCGTGAGCGAGTTGGCGCCTGACTTCGTGAAGCTCGCCGAACGCGCCTCGCAGCTCACAGACCTGGCGCAGCGCTTTGGTGACAGCCCAGCGGCTGGCCTCGTGCGCTGGATCGATCTGACGCCCCAGCAATGCCGGCTGGTGGAGTCCCCGCTGGACATTCGTGAATCCTTGCGCGAGCAAATGGAGCGCGCCCCCAAAGCCTGGGTGTTCACCTCCGCGACCTTGGGGGACGACGAGCGCCTGAGCTGGTTCACCGAAGCAGCCGGGTTGGCAGATGCACAGATTTTGCGCGCCGGCAGCCCATTCGACTACGCGGCCCATGCACGGCTTTACATTCCGCGGCCGTTTCCCAAGCCCAATGAGCCGGGCCATCCCAAGGCTGTGGCACGCTTGGCCGGCGAATGTGCCCGCGTGCTCGGTGGCCGTACCTTCGTGCTGACGACCACACTGCGCGCACTGCAGATCATCGGCGAGCTGCTGCGCGACGACTTCGCGGAACGCGGCGACGACATCGAAGTGCTGCTGCAGGGGCAGGGTTCCAAGCGTCAGCTGATGCAGGAGTTTCTCGCGCGCTCGGCAGGGCCGCACGGCCGGCGCGGCGCGGTGCTGGTCGGCTCTCAGAGCTTCTGGGAGGGTATCGACGTACCTGGCGACGCGCTGCAATGCGTGCTGATCGACAAGCTGCCATTCCCCCCGCCCAACGACCCGCTGGTCGAGGCGCGGGTGAAGCGGCTGGAGGCAGAAGGTCGCAATGCGTTCGCCGACTACTTCGTGGCCGAGGCGGCTGTGTCGCTCAAGCAGGGCGCGGGGAGGTTAATTCGCAGCGAGACTGACCGTGGACTGCTCGTCGTGTGCGACCCGCGCATGGCGGGTATGAATTACGGCCGGCGACTGCGGCAGGCATTGCCGCCCATGACACCGGTGACCTCCGAAGACGAGGCGCTCGCTTGGCTGGCTGAGCTGGCAGGATTCAATCCGACCGAATGATCACCACAGCTGCCACCACGGCTTGGACCGGCCTTCGAGGCCTGCCGCGGCGAGGTAAGGGCTGTCGGGGAAGTTCTGGCGCAGCACGCGGCTGGCGTCGTCGCGCAGCTCCGTGAGCCCCAGCCGGTCGTAGCTGCGCACCATGATGAACAGTGCCTCTTCGGACGACGGTGACTGCTGGTACTCCTGCACTGTCTGCTGGGCACGGTTGGCCGCAGCCACGTAGGCGCCACGGCGGAAGTAATAGCGCGCCACATGCACCTCGTACGCCGCCAGCGAGTTGAGGATGTAGTTCATCCGCGTACGCGCATCCTCGGCATAGCGAGATTGCGGGTACTGGTCGACGAGCTGCTTGAACGACTGGAAAGCGTCGCGCGCGGCCTGCTGGTCGCGCTCCGACAAGTCCTGGCGCGAAAGGTTGCCGAGGATGCCGAGGTTGTCGTTGAAGTTCACCAAGCCTTGCAGGTACAACGCATAGTCGGCCGCAGGGCTGGTGGGATGCAGCTTCAGGAAGCGCTCCAGCACCGACAGGGCTTCGGCCTTCTCCTGCTGACGGTACAGCGCGTAGGCTCGTTCAAGCTGTGCTTGCTGGGCCAGCAGCGTGCCGGCCGCGCGGCCTTCAAGACGCTCGTAAAGGCGGGCCGCCCGCTCGAGGCTGCCTGATGTGGCCTCCTCCCGGGCCTCTGCATACAATTTCTCCGGCGACCAGCCGCTCGTTTCGTCCTTCGCTGTCGAGCCGCAGCCCGCTAGCGATAAGGCCGCCACGACCATCCATATCGGGCCCGAGGCCCGACCGAGCAAGTGCTTCAAATTCATGAACCAATGGCGTTTCTTCCCGGGGCTTGCGCCGGGGCTGCGCCGCCCTCGCAAGAATGACCGCGGATTATAGGAGTGCCCCCTTGCTGGACCTTGCTTTGGACCACCTCGCCACCGAGGCCGACTTTGCCTGGGCGGACGAGACCGAACGGCGCGAAGCCTCGGTGGCCGACGCGCTGCACGGCGCAAGGCTGGACAAGGCGCTGGTGGCGATGGCGGGCGAGTTTTCGCGCAGCCACCTGCAGACGCTTGTGGAGGGCGGTCGCGTGCGCGTGGACGGTCAAGTGGTGACCGTGGCGTCGCGCAAGGTACTGGCCGGGCAGCACATCGCCGTGGAACTCACCCCCACACTGCAAAGCCAAGCGTTCAGGCCGGAGCCGATCACGCTCCCAGTCATGTTTGAGGACGAGCATCTTCTCGTGCTCAACAAGGCGGCCGGGTGGGTGGTGCATCCTGCCGCGGGCAACTGGTCGGGCACCGTGCTCAATGGTCTGCTGGCACATCACGCCTCGGCGGCTGCGCTGCCGCGTGCCGGTATCGTTCATCGGCTCGACAAGGACACGTCGGGTCTTATGGTCGTGGGTAAAACGCTGGTCGCGGTGACGGCGCTGGTGCGCGCCATCGCGGCGCGCGAGGTCCATCGCGAATACCTTGCTGTCGCGCACGGTGTCGTGCGGCCGGACCATCTGCGCATCGAGGCGCCCATCGGCCGCGACCCGCATTCGCGTGTGCGCATGGCCGTGCTGGCATCCGGCAAGGCGGCCATGACCGACATCGACGTCCAAGTGCGTGGAGCCCGCTACACAGGTGTGTCGTGCACGCTGCACACCGGCCGCACACATCAGATCCGCGTCCACCTGGCTTCCCGCGGCCATCCGCTGGTGGCCGATGTCACCTATGGCGGCGCGCCCGCACTGGGCATGCAAAGGCAGGCCTTGCACGCGACCCGCCTGGCATTCCGGCACCCGGCGAGTGGGGCGCCACTGACGTTTGTCGCCCCAGCACCGGCTGACCTGTCCGCCGCGTGGGATCAGATCGGCGCGGCTTCCTGAGGCGGCTTGCTTCTGTACAATGCCGCCAGTCCTTCGCGATGAGCGGGTCGGCGGCCGGGTGCCTGTTGCCTCGCATGCGAAGTGAGCCCGCCCCAAGGGCGTGATGGCAGGGTCCACGTGAGAAGCGCGGCGGCCCTTTGAACCACCAGCCAGCTCGCCGAGCGAACCTGCCGCCCAACAACGTGAAGAGGCGGTTCCCCGCGAAGGCTGATTGCGAGGCGAGATCTCAGACCCAGCATGCCGGCAGTGCCGGCCGAGGATGTGAACGAAGCCCATGAACACACAGGATGCCAAGCGCGTCCTTGAGACGGCGCTCATCTGCGCGCAGCAGCCCATGCCGCTGCGTGACATGCGCACATTGTTCGCCGACGAAATTGGGCCCGACACCTTGCGCGCGCTGCTCGACGAACTCGTGCGCGACTGGGAGGGGCGGGGCGTCGAGCTGGTGCCCCTGTCTACCGGGTGGCGGTTTCAGAGCCGGCCCGAGATGCGTGAGTACCTCGACCGCCTGCATCCGGAGAAGCCGCCGAAGTACTCGCGTGCAGTTATGGAAACGCTTGCCATCATTGCGTACCGACAGCCGGTGACCCGTGGCGACATCGAAGACATCCGCGGCGTGACAGTGGCCAGCCAAATCATCAAGCAGCTCGAGGATCGCGGCTGGGTTGAGGCCATCGGCTATCGTGAAGCGCCCGGGCGGCCTGCATTGTTTGCTACGACGCGGCAGTTCCTCGATGACCTGGGGCTCGCGAGCCTGGAACAGCTCCCGTTGCTCCAAGGCACAGGCCAGGGGGCCACGATACTGGATGATTCCTTGCCGCAGCAGGCTTCGCTGATCGAGGCATCGGCGGCCGCACTGGCCCTGGACGAGGCGCCGGTGCGGCCGCCGCAGGAAATCATGCCGCCCAGCGATGTTGCCATCACCGGGTCCATCGAAAGCGATGGTGCGCCCGAAGCGATGGTCAACGACACGAGCGATGTCGACGTCGCGGTGCTCGAAGACACCCCTTGTAGTGAACACGTTGCCCAGCCCCTTTCAACCGAGCCTGCGGCCGATGCCGCCCCCATGGAACCCCAAGCATGAATGCCAACGCAGACGACGCGACCCAGCCGGACACCGACGCTCCCGCCGCGGTGCCCCTGGTTGCCGAAGAAGGCGCTTCGGAGCCGGTAAAGCCGGCGCGCCGCAAGCGTGCGGTGAAGCCGGCCGCGCAAGCCGCGGGCGAAGGTTCGGAGGTGCGAGGCCCGTTGCTCGCCGACACGCTGGTTACCGACAAGCCCGTGCGCCGGCGGCGCGCCACCGCAAAGGAGTCTGCGGTCTCACCGGCAGTGGGCGATGTCGAAGCGTTTCAGGGGCCGGTTGCCGGCCCTCAGGTTGGTGGCGAAGCGTCTGCCGTAGATCTGTCGCTCGCAGCCCCGGCGGGGATGGCTCAAGGCTTACCCGCCGAGGTGCTTGGCGCGGCGACATCTGTTCCCTTGGTGCATTCTGAGCCGGTGCTGGAGGGCGCTCCATCGCAGGTCACGCCGATTGCGGAAGCTGTGGCCGAAGTGACTGCTGCAGTGCAGGGTGGTGCGGAGGACGGCGGGCAGCCGTCGGAGCGTTCGCGCCGTCGCAACCGGCGGGACCGTCGGCGCGGCCGTGGCGAGGCCGTGCCCGAGGTCAGTGCGGCAGCGGAGGCTGCCGAGGAAGATGACACGGTAGAGCCCGAAGTGATCGAGGCGCTGCCGCTCACCGATCCCAACGAGGTGTTCGCGCATGTCGTGTCAGGCGAGTTCGATGCAGAGGAGGAGGCCACAGCCCCGCCCGCGGCTCCGCCCAAGCGCGTACTGCGCGCCGAGCCGGACGCGCCCAAGCTTCAGAAGGTGCTCGCGCAGGCCGGTATCGGCTCGCGCCGAGACATGGAGCAGCTCATCGTCGACGGCAAGGTGTCGGTAAATGGCCAGTTGGCGCATATCGGACAGCGCATCTCTTTCGGAGACCACATCAAAGTCGACGGCAAGCCGGTGAAGGTGCGCATCGTGCCGCCGGCGCCGAGGGTCATCGCGTATCACAAGCCGGCGGGCGAGGTCGTCACGCACGATGATCCCCAACACCGCCCCACCGTGTTCCGGCGCCTACCACGCCTGGCTCAGGGCAAGTGGCAGTCCGTGGGTCGTCTCGACATCAATACGGAGGGGCTGCTGTTATTCACGAATTCGGGCGAACTGGCCAACCAGCTCATGCATCCCCGCTTTGGTGTGGAACGCGAGTACGCCGTGCGGGTCCTGGGCACGCTGGACGAGGAGACGCGCGCCGAACTGCTGGAGGGCGTGTCGATCGACGGCCAAGCGGCCAGCTTCAAGTCCATTGAGGATGGTGGCGGTGAAGGCGCCAATCATTGGTACCGGGTGGTTATCACCGAAGGCCGCAATCGCGAGGTTCGCAAGCTGTTCGATGCCGTCGACCTCACGGTGAGCCGGCTCATTCGTATCCGCTACGGCAGCGTGGTGCTGCCTCGCGGTCTCAAGCGCGGCGTGTGGGTTGACTTAGGCGACGAAGATGTCCGCACCATCCGCCGGCTGTTGGGCGCGGGGGAGGGTCAGTCGCGCGACGAGGAGCGGGGCGCGGGGCGCAACAAGAAGCGCAACCGCAACGATAACCAGCGCAACGACAACCGGAACGGCCCGCGCGGCAATCGACCGGCGGAGCAGCGCGTGCAGCGGAACGACACTCCGCGCGAGCGGGAGGTGTTAGACGCGGACATCGATGAGGAGATCGATCCCGCGCGCATCCCCAATCCGCTGGAGCAGACCTTCGACAAGCGCTTTGTGCAGAACCCGCGCAGCGCCGTGGGAGGGCACGGCTTTCGCAGCGGTGGAGGGGGCTTCGGCACGCCGGGCGGCGGTGCCGGCCAGGGCGCACGCAGGGGTGGCGGCCCCAAGGAGCCGGATCCGCTGCAGACCTCGGTGGGTTACATCGGCGCCGATGCCTTCCACCGCAAGGGGAGCCGCGGCGGTCGTGGCGGCAAGGGCGGCGGCGGCGGCGGCTTCGGGGGCGGCCGTCGCGGGCGCTGACAGCCGTGTGCGCGATGGCGGCAGGCCGCGCGACAGCCATCTGGCGCGGCGCGCATCGAAGGGCCGTCACAAGCCCTGCAGGTTCAGGCGATACAATTTCTGATTTTGCCAAGTCCTTGATTTCAGGAGAAAAACACATGGCTCTCGAACGAACGCTCTCGATCATCAAGCCCGATGCCGTGGCGAAGAACGTCATTGGCCAGATCTACAGCCGCTTCGAGAACGCCGGCCTCAAGATCATTGCTGCGAAGATGGCACACCTATCGCGCGGCGAAGCTGAGGCCTTCTACGCGGTGCACAAATCACGGCCTTTCTTCAACGACCTCGTGAAATTCATGATCTCCGGTCCGGTCATGATCCAGATTCTGGAAGGCGAGAACGCCATCGCCAAGCACCGCGAGCTCATGGGGGCCACCGACCCGAAGAAGGCAGAGAAGGGCACCATCCGCGCCGACTTCGCCGACAGCATTGATGCCAACGCGGTGCACGGCTCAGATGCGCCGGAAACCGCGGCCGTCGAGGTGGCGTTTTTCTTTCCGGCCATGAACGTCTACAGCCGTTGAGCTTTGCTAACGCCCCGCTCGCCGGGGCACTGCCATGACAGACGCCGTCAACCTGCTGGAATTCGATCTGGAAGGGCTGACGGCGTTTTGCGAGCAGCTCGGGGAGAAGCGTTTCCGCGCCACCCAGCTGTTCCGCTGGATCCATCACAAAGGCGCGTCGGATTTCGCGCAGATGTCCGACCTGGCCCGCACGCTGCGCGACAAGCTTGCCGTCACAGCACGCATCGTGCCGCTGGCCGTGGCGAGCGAGCAGGCCTCGGCCGATGGCACGATCAAGTGGCTGTTCGACGTGGGCGGAGGCGACGCGGTGGAAACGGTCTTCATCCCTGAAGGTGACCGCGGTACGCTATGCATCTCTTCGCAGGCCGGCTGCGCGGTCGGTTGCCGCTTTTGTTCCACGGGCCATCAGGGCTTCAGCCGCAATTTGACCACCGGCGAGATCATCGCCCAGTTGTGGTTCGCCGAGCATCACCTGCGCAGGCGCGTCGGGCTGGCCAACGGAGAGCGCGCCATCACGAACGTGGTAATGATGGGCATGGGGGAACCGCTGCAGAACTATGCTGCGCTGGTGCCTGCGCTGCGCGTCATGCTGGACGACCATGGTTATGGCCTGTCGCGTCGCCGCGTGACGGTTTCCACGTCAGGCGTCGTGCCGATGATCGATCGCCTGCGCGACGATTGCCCGGTCGCCCTCGCAGTGTCGCTCCATGCGCCAGACGATCGCCTGCGCAATGAACTCGTGCCGATTAACCTGAAGTACCGGATCGATGATTTGTTCGCGGCCTGCAACCGCTACCTCTCGGTCGCACCGCGTGACTTCATCACCTTCGAGTACTGCATGCTCGACCAGGTGAACGATTCCCCGGCGCATGCTGAGCGGCTGGTGGAACAGGTGCGCGGGCGCATTCCGTGCAAGTTCAATCTGATCCCTTTCAACCCGTTCCCCGAGTCGGGACTGAAGCGCTCGCCTCGCGAACGAGTGACGGCTTTCGCCCGCATCCTCCAGGACGCGGGTATCGTCACCACGGTGCGAAAGACCCGGGGTGACGATATCGACGCGGCGTGTGGCCAACTTGCCGGCGAGGTGCAAGACCGCACCCGCGTGCAGCAGCGACTGGCCGCTCGCGCGCCCATCCATATCCATCGGCCGTCGCCCGCATCGCAGGATCAGGGCACGCACCAGCCGAAGACGAGGCAGGAGACCAAGGCATGAGTTGGTATGGTCGCGTCCCGATGCGCTTGGCGGCGTGGGCCGCGGGGGCGGTGGCCGCGCTGCTGCTGGCCGGTTGCATGACCGTGCAAGGCGAGGGTACCTCTCATCAAGTCGATGCGACGCCTCCTGATACCCGGGACCGCATCACCGCGTCCGACGAGCCGGAGTCCGCGCGGCGTTCGCGGGTGCGCATGGAACTGGCGGCCGCGTATTTCGGCCGTGGTCAGCTCACCACCGCGCTGGATGAAGTGAAGCTCGCCATCAACGCCGACCCGACCAATGCCCCGGCCTTTAATCTGCGCGGCCTGATCTACGCGAGCCTCGGCGATGACACGCTGGCGGAGGAGAGCTTCCGGCGCGCGTTGCAACTGGCGCCGCGCGATGCTGATGCCATGCAAAACTTCGGCTGGTACCTGTGTCAAAGGCGCCGCTACGCTGAGTCAGACTCGATGTTCCAGCAGGCGCTCGATGTGCCGCAGTACCGCGACTCCCCGCGCACGCTGCTCACCCGTGGCATCTGCCAGGCGCGAGCCGGTCAGTGGCAGGAGGCCGAAGGCACGCTCATGCGCTCCTACGAGCTTGACCCGGCTAACGCGACCACATCGGTTAACTTGAGCGAGGTGCTTTACCGGCGCGGCGAGTACGAGCGGGCGCGCTTCCACATCCGACGCGTCAACGGCAATCGCGACATTGTCAATGCGGGAACTCTCTGGCTGGCGGCACGCATTGAGAGACGACTCGGTAACGATCAGGCGGTTCAGGATTTCGGCACGCAACTTCGCAATCGTTTTCCGCAGGCGCCGGAGACCAGTGCGTTTGAGCGAGGGCAGTTTGATGAGTGAAGCGGCCAGCGAAGCCAAGACATCCGTACGCAGCGCGGGGAGCCTCCTGCGCGAGGCGCGCCAGGAGCAGGGAACGCATATCGCCGCGCTCGCAGCCACCATCAAAGTTTCGCAGCGCAAGCTCGAATCGCTGGAGGCCGACCGCCTGGATGAATTGCCTGATGCGACCTTTACGCGGGCGCTGGCCCAAACCGTGTGCCGCGCGCTGAAAACGGACCCGGCGCCGGTGCTCGCTCTGCTGCCCGCGTCGGCGGGTCACCGGCTCGAACACGTGAGCCAAGGGATCAACCAGCCCTTCCGCGAGCGGGCTACGCTCCACGATACCGGCGATCGGCTGTCGCGGGTGACTCCAGGTATGTGGGCCGCGCTCGGACTCGTCCTGCTCGCCGCCGTGGTGTACGTGCTGCCGCAAAGTTGGCTGTCCGGGCTCGTCTGGATGCCGGGTGGCGCGCGGGGTACCGACGCTTCGCCTTCGAGCGTGTCGATCGTCACGCCGCCACAGGGGGTGCTCGAGATCGCGTCTGTCGCGCCTTCTGCGGCTTCCCAAATCGCGGCTCCAACGCCGACCGTGACCGGGACAGTACCAGCTGTTGCTGCTAGCGAACCGACTGCGCTGCCGGAGAGTGCGCCCACTCCGGCAACCAATTCCACGGACGCCCCTGTCGCCGCCACGGGGCACTTGCCGGCCAGTACATCGGGCGTTGCACAGGCTTCCGCGGCTGGTGAAGCCCTTTGGCTGCGCGCAGCGGCCCCCACTTGGGTGGAAATACGGGACGCGCGCTCTCGCGTCGTAATGTCGCGCCTGGTGCGCGAGGGAGAAGAAGTGACGCTCGATGCCGCGGCTCCCCTGCGGGTGAAGATCGGCAACGCACGCGCCACACAGTTGACGTTCCGCGGAAAGCCCGTGGACTTGCCCGCCAGCACGCGAGACAACGTGGCTCGGCTGGAACTGAAGTAGGTATACCCCATGAGCGATGCTTGCGACCTGTGGGTAGACTTCATTCCGCCCGCCTCACCCAGTGCCCGCTACAGCCGCCAAACGGAAGTGCGCTGGGGCTCGCGCCTGATCACCATCGGGGGCGGTGCTCCCGTGCGGGTGCAGTCGATGACCAACACCGATACGGTTGATGTGATCGAAACCGCCATCCAAGTAAAGGAGCTTGCGCTGGCCGGTTCGGAGATGGTCCGGATCACAGTCAACACGCCGGATGCCGCGCAGGCCGTGCCGTATGTCCGCGAGCAACTCGACCGCATGGGCATCGACGTGCCGCTTATCGGTGACTTCCACTACAACGGGCATCGTCTGCTGACAGAGTTTCCGGCGTGCGCCGAGGCTTTGAGCAAGTACCGTATCAACCCGGGCAATGTCGGCAAGGGCGACAAGCATGACAAGCAGTTTGCGCAAATGGTGGAAGTGGCTGCCCGGCACGGCAAGCCGGTGCGCATTGGTGTCAACTGGGGCAGCTTGGACCAGGAGGTGCTCGCCCAACTGATGGACGAGAACGGCAGGCTCGCGCAGCCTCACGAGCCTCGGCAAGTGATGTACCGTGCCATCGTCACCTCGGCCCTGCAGTCGGCTCGGCGCGCCGAGCAGCTTGGCCTGCCGGGGCGGCAGATCGTGCTGTCCTGCAAGATGTCCGGCGTGCAGGATTTGGTTAGCGTGTACCAGGCGCTGGCTGCCCGATGCGACTACCCGCTGCACCTGGGTCTTACCGAGGCCGGCATGGGCACCAAGGGCACGGTCGCATCGACTGCGGCACTGGCGCTGCTGCTTCAACAGGGCGTCGGTGACACCATCCGCGTCTCGCTTACGCCCCAGCCTGGCGAGACCCGCACCCAGGAAGTGGTGGTGGCGCTTGAGATTCTGCAGGCGTTGGGCCTGCGTTCCTTCAATCCCAGCGTGACCGCCTGCCCGGGTTGCGGACGCACGACCAGCACCACATTCCAGGAACTCGCGAAGCAGATCGACGACTATCTGCGCGCACAGATGCCGGTGTGGCGGGCACGCTATCCAGGGGTCGAGAAGATGAAGGTGGCTGTAATGGGCTGCATCGTCAACGGTCCCGGCGAAAGCAAGCATGCGGACATCGGCATCAGCCTGCCCGGGACCGGCGAGGCGCCTGCCGCCCCGGTGTTCATCGACGGCGAGAAGGCGCTCACCCTGCGCGGAGAGCGGATCACCGAGGAATTTCAGGCCCTGGTCGAGGCCTACATCGAGCGGCGCTTTGGCGCCCGGGTTCAGGCCGAGGCCCTGAGCTAGGCGCGGTGCGGCGCCTCACGGGCCCGGCTGCGGCTGTATTCCGCTTTCACTTTCGCGCGTCATCACAACATGGACATGCTGCGTGCCATCAAGGGCATGAACGACATCCTGCCGGCCTCGGTGCCGCGCACCGAAAAGTTGCCACACTCCGCGCTGTGGCAGTGGTTCGAGACGGCGGTGCGTACCGTGGTTTCGCGCTACGGCTACCAGTACCTGCTGACGCCGGTGGTCGAGCCCACGGCGCTCTTCGTGCGCGGCCTCGGGGAGGTGACCGACATTGTCGAGAAGGAGATGTATTCCTTTGAGGACGCGATGAACGGTGACAGGCTCACGCTTAGACCGGAGGCCACCGCGGGCATCGTGCGGGCCATGGTCGAGCACAACGCGCTGTACAACGGTCCGCTGCGCCTGTGGACCATGGGTCCGATGTTCCGCCACGAGCGGCCGCAAAAGGGGCGTTACCGTCAATTTCATCAGCTGGACGTGGAAGCACTCGGCTTCGCCGGCCCGGATGTCGACGCCGAGATGATCCTCATGTGCCGCTCGCTGTGGCGCGAGCTTGGCTTGGTGGAAGGCCGCCACGTGCGTCTGGAAATCAACAGCCTCGGGCAGCCTGATGAACGACGCGCCCACCGGGATGCCCTGGTGAGCCACTTCGAACAGCATGCCGCCGTGCTGGATGAGGATGCGAAGCGTCGTTTGCATAGCAACCCGCTACGCATCCTCGACACCAAGAACCCGGCCATGCAGCCGGTGGTGGAGAACGCACCCAGGCTCATCGATTTCCTGGGCGAAGCTTCACTCGCGCACCTCGAGGCCGTGCGCGCGGCCCTGGACGCCAGCGGGCTGGAGTACCGATTCAACGCTCGGCTGGTGCGCGGGATGGATTACTACAACCTCACGGTGTTCGAGTGGGTCACCGACCAACTCGGCTCGCAGGGCACCGTGTGCGGCGGAGGCCGCTATGACGGCCTCATCGAGCAGCTGGGTGGCAAGCCGGCTCCGGCGGTCGGATTCGGCCTGGGCATCGAACGGCTGCTGCTCCTGCTCCAGGAGTTGGGGCTCCCCGCACCGAGCACGGCCCCGCGGGCCTATGCGGTGATCCCCTCCCAGGCCGCAGTACCGCGATCGATCGCCGTGATTGAGCAGCTTCGCGCGGCTGGCGTGCCGGTGCTCATGCATGCCGGCGGTGGCAGCATGAAATCGCAATTCAAGCGCGCCGACGCCAGCGGTGCGCGCTATGCACTCATCTTTGGTGATGACGAGATTGCGCGCGGCGAGGTGTCCCTGAAGGACCTGCGCCAACCGGACACGCCGCAGCGCACCCTCTCGCTGGACGCCGCTCACGTCTGGGCCAGCGACCTCCTCACCGCATAATCGCGGGTTCCGACCGCAAGCATTCCCATGGCGACCCATCTCGACCTGCAAGAACAAGAACAGCTGGACCAGATCAAGCACTTCTGGAAGCAGTACGGCAACCTCGTGACCTGGGTGCTGATCGCGGTGCTTGGTGCCTACGCCGCCTGGAACGGCTGGCAGTGGTGGCAGCGCAACCAAGCCGTCAAGGCGGGCGCGCTGTACGAGGAAGTGGAGAAAGCGGTGCAGTCCGGCGAGGTCGACCGCGCCGCGACGCTCTTCGCCACGCTGCGCGAACGCTATGGGCGCACCGCCTATGCCGAGCAGGGTGGGCTTCTCGTGGCCCGTGCGCAATACGAGAAGGGTCAGGCCGACAACGCGAACGCGACGCTCGGTTGGGTCAGCGAGCACGCGAGCCAGGACGAATACAAGACCATCGCGAAACTTCGGATGGCGGCCATCCTACTGGATCGCAAGCAGCACGATCAGGCGCTCAAAGCCCTCGAACGTGCCGGCGCCAAGGAGTTCGAAGCTCTCGTGGCCGATCGGCGCGGCGACATCCTGCTCGCCCAGGGCAAGAAGGATGAGGCGAAGTCCGCCTATCAGAAGGCCTGGAGCGCCATGGGACCGGAAGTCGGCTACCGGCGCGTGATCGATGCCAAACTCACCGCCCTGGGTGCGGCACCTGCAGCCGACAAGCCGGCTACCGCGGGGGCGGCGCAATGATGGGGCGGCACCTGGCCGCGGCGGTGCTGGCGGGCGCACTGATGGGCGGCTGCGCCAGCAACGACAGGCCCGCGCCCACGCCGCTGCAACCTCTCGAGCCGCAGCTGACCGGCCGAATGTCCTGGACGCAACGTGTCGGTGCGGTCGACTTTCCCTTGGCGGTGGCGGTCACCCCTGGCGTGTTCACCGTGGCCGCGAGTGACGGCACAGTGCTTGCACTCCAGGCAGATACCGGCCGGGAGCTTTGGCGGGGCCAAGTCGGGGGACCCCTCTCAGCCGGAGTCGGAAGCGACGGCCGCTTCGTTTCGGTGGTGACGCGCGACGGGGATCTGGTCACGCTGGAAGCCGGTCGCGAGCTGTGGCGAGCGCCCCTCGGGCTGCGCGCCACTACGGCGCCGCTGGTGGCGGGCGAGCGGGTGTTCGTGCTCGCCGGAGACCGCAGTGTGCACGCCTTCGATGCTGCCGACGGCACCCGGCTGTGGTCCGTGCGTCGTCCGAGCGACCCGCTCACGTTGGCGCAAAGGGGCGTCATCGCCGCCTTCAAGGACACGCTGCTGGCCGGGCAGGGCCCTCGATTGGCGGGGCTAGACCCGAACACCGGTGATGTTCGATGGGAACTCACTGTGGGCTCTCCGCGCGGCACGAACGAGGTGGAGCGCCTGGCTGACCTCGTGGCGCCCGCGGCGCGCGTGGGCGACATGGTCTGCGTCCGCTCGTTCCAGGCGGCGGTTGGGTGCGTGAACGCAGAGCGCGGCACGCTCTCCTGGACCAAGCCGGCGGGCGGCACGGAGGGTGTGGCAGGGGACGAACAATGGGTGTTCGGGGCTGACGGCAGTGACCGCATCACGGCCTGGAAGGCATCTTCTGGCGAGGTGGGTTGGCAGTCGGAAGCCTATTTGCACCGCGGCCTGTCCGCTCCGCTCGCCACGCCGCGCGCGGTGGTGTTCGGCGATGCCGAGGGAGTCGTGCACTGGCTGTCGCGCGACAAGGGCGAAGCCTTGCTGCGCCATACCACGGATGGCGATGGCATCGTCGTCGCGCCGGCGGCCTCCGGTGCCACCTTGCTTGTCGTCACGCGTAGCGGCGGGCTTTACGCCTTCCGCATCGAGTAGGGCAACGCGCAGCATGAAGCCCGTCATCGCCATTGTCGGGCGGCCCAACGTCGGCAAATCGACGCTGTTCAACCGCCTGACCAAGAGCCGCGACGCCATCGTCGCGGACCTTCCGGGCCTGACGCGCGATCGCCATTACGGCGACGGGCGTTTGGGCGATCGTGAGTTCATCGTCGTCGACACCGGCGGCTTTGAACCCGACTGCACTTCCGGCATCGTCAAGGAGATGGCCAAGCAGACGCGCCAGGCGGTGGCCGAGGCTGACGCCGTCATTTTTGTGGTCGACGTGCGCGGCGGTCTTTCGGCGCAGGATCACGACATCGCACGTTACCTGCGCTCGGTCAACAAGAAGGTGCTTCTCGCCGCCAACAAGGCCGAGGGCATGGCTGATTCCCCGCTGCTGGCCGAATTCCACGAACTGGGCATTGGCGAACCGCAGCCGATTTCATCCGCGCACGGCCAGGGTATTCGAAGCCTCACAGAGGCGGCGTTGGCCGACTTCCCGTCCGACGAGGGCGAGGAGAAGCCTCATGAGGACGGGGCGCCGATCCGACTCGCTGTAGCTGGCCGGCCCAATGTCGGCAAGAGCACGCTGATTAACACTTGGCTGGGGGAGGAGCGGCTGGTTGCCTTCGACCAGCCGGGCACCACGCGCGACGCCATCAGCGTACCCTTCGAACGCAGCGGGCAGCGGTTTCAGCTCATCGACACCGCAGGCCTTCGCCGCAAGGGGCGGGTGTTCGAGGCCATCGAGAAGTTCTCGGTGATCAAGACCTTGCAGGCCATCTCCGATGCGCACGTCGTGCTGTTGCTGCTTGATGCCACCCAAGGCGTGACCGACCAGGACGCCCACATCGCCGGCTACGTGCTCGACAGCGGCCGCGCGGTGGTTCTGGCGGTGAACAAGTGGGACGCGGTGGACGACTACCAAAAGCAGATGTTGCAGCGGTCCATCGAGCAGCGGCTGGCCTTCTTGAAGTTCGCGCCCGTGCTCCACATCTCAGCAATCAGGCGCCAAGGGCTGGGGCCCGTGTGGAAAGCCATCGCCGAGGCCCATGCCTCAGCGACCCGCAAGATGCCCACCCCGGTGCTGACCCGGCTGCTGCACGAAGCAGTCGAGCACCAAGCACCCAAGCGCGCAGGCATGTTCCGGCCCAAGCTGCGCTATGCGCACCAGGGAGGGATGAGCCCGCCAATCATCGTGGTGCACGGAAACTCTCTGGAACATGTGACCGACGTGTACAAACGCTATCTTGAGGGCCGGTTCCGCGAGCATTTCAAGCTGGTCGGTACACCTTTGCGCATAGAGATGCGCTCGGGGCACAACCCGTTTGACGAGAAGAATTCCTGAAGGCCATTGCGTGCAGCAGTCCGGCCCAGGAACCCTGTGTTAAGGTGCCACTCTCATAAGTTTCAACACGGAGCTATATCGTGAGCAACAAAGGGCAACTCCTACAAGACCCCTTTCTCAACCTGCTGCGTAAGGAGCATGTGCCGGTTTCGATCTATCTCGTAAACGGCATCAAGCTGCAGGGCCACATCGAGTCTTTTGATCAGTATGTGGTGCTCCTTCGGAACACAGTCACCCAGATGGTCTACAAGCACGCTATTTCCACGGTGGTGCCGGGTCGCGCGGTGAACTTCCATGCGTCCGAGTCCCAGGATCAAGGCTAGTGGGCCCGCTTCTTCCGTGATGCCGGTGTCACTGGAGCTGCGTCCAACTTGAGATCCTCCACTTCATTCGCGGCAGAGGCCGGGATGGCACGTGCCATCCTGGTTGGCGTGGACTTGTGCCGTTCCTCCACGTTCGATTCCACGCTCGACGAACTCGCCCTGCTTGCCGAATCGGCTGGCGACATGCCAGTCGCGCGGATCATCGCGCGCCGCAAGGCACCCGACCCGGCCCTGTTCGTCGGTTCCGGCAAGGCCGATGAAATCAAGGCCCTCGTCGAAGGGCACCAGGCCGACGCGGTGCTGTTCGACCAAGCCCTGTCGCCTGCGCAGCAGCGCAACCTCGAGCGTCATCTAGGCGTGCCGGTGGCCGATCGGACCATGCTCATCCTGGAGATTTTCGCCACGCGCGCTCAAAGCCACGAAGGCAAGCTCCAGGTCGAACTCGCGCAGCTCCAGTACCTGTCCACACGGCTGGTGCGCCGCTGGACGCACCTGGAGCGTCAGCGTGGCGGCATCGGCGCACGTGGCGGTCCTGGTGAGGCGCAGATCGAGTTGGATCGGCGCATGATCGGCGAGCGCATCAAGGCGCTAAAAGACCGGCTGGAGAAGGTCAAGCGACAGCGCAGCACGCAGCGTCGGTCGCGCGAGCGCAACCAAACCTTCAGGGTTTCGCTTGTCGGCTACACCAACGCTGGAAAGTCCACACTGTTCAACGCGCTGGTCAAAGCCCGCAGCTATGCGGCCGACCAGCTGTTCGCCACGCTGGACACCACCACACGTCAGCTCTTCCTCGACGACGTCGGCCGATCGGTGTCGCTCTCCGACACCGTGGGATTCATCCGCGACCTGCCACACAAGCTGGTCGAGGCCTTCGAGGCGACCTTGCAAGAGGCGGCGGACGCCGACCTGCTGCTTCACGTGGTCGATGCCTCCAGTCCGCTGCTGACCGAGCAGATGGTCGAGGTGCAGCGGGTGCTGACCGATATTGGGGCCGGCGGCATTCCGCAGGTGCTGGTCTACAACAAGGTCGATCGACTTGCGAGTTATCAGCGCCCTCGCAGCACGGTAGATGCGCTTCAGGTCGAGGGCGGCGTGCGGAGCCCCCGTGCCTTCGTAAGCGCCCTGCAGGGTGATGGCCTGGCTGAGTTGCGACAGATCATTGGGCACTCCGTGCTGGGGGCGTCTGCGGACCGCGCGCCTGAAGAAGGGAAGCTTCATTCCCCGCCTCATCACGAAGCTACCGACGATGTAGATCCGCACGCCCGACGTACGGGCATTTCACACTTGCACTCATCACGATGAGCAGTCCACTCGGTGCCGCGAGCGGCACGTCCCCCCATGCACGCGGGAACTCCCGCGTGTACGTTCGCACTGTGGCGTGCGCAGCCGCGGCCCTGAAAGGCGCCTGGGCCGCCGCCATGGCCCGCACGGCCGGCCGGCCGGTGCAGTCCGACATCGACCTCTCCAACAGTGGGCGTGGCGACGGTCCGCCTGACCTCGACGAACTCTGGCGAGACTTCAATCGCAAGCTGTCGGGCTTGTTCGGCGGCAAAGGCGGCGGCCCGCGCGGCGGGGGGCAAGGGGACAACAACAACTTCCAACCCGACATGAAGAGTGCGGGTATCGGCGTGGGGCTGATCGTCGCGGTCATCGCGCTGATTTGGCTGGCCAGTGGATTCTTCATCGTGCAGGAAGGCCAGCAGGCGGTGGTCATGACCTTTGGCCGCTACAGCCATACGGCAGATGCCGGTTTCCAGTGGCGCATGCCGTATCCGTTCCAGTCGCACGAAACGGTATCCGTGACCACGCTGCGCTCGCGCGAGGTAGGTCGCAACACCGTGATGCCGGCCACTGGCCTGCGCGACTCGTCGATGCTCACTCAGGACGAGAACATCGTCGATATCCGCTTCACCGTCCAGTACCGGCTGAAAGATGCTCGCCAGTTCGTCTTCGAGAACCGCGATCCAGAGGAGGCGGTGGTGATGGCCGCCGAGTCGGCAGTGCGGGAGATCGTGGGCAAGAGCAACATGGACTCTGTGCTCTACGAGCAGCGCGACGCCATTGCAGCCGATCTCGTCAAGTCGATCCAAACACAGCTCGACCGGCTGAAAGCTGGCATCGTTGTGGCCAACGTCAATGTGCAGAATGTGCAGGCGCCCGAGCAGGTGCAGGCGGCCTTCGATGACGCCTTCAAGGCCGGTGCGGACCGCGAACGCCTAAAGAACGAGGCCCAAGCCTACGCCAACGACGTGATCCCCAAGGCGCAGGGCACGTCCGCGCGTTTGCGCCAGGAGGCAGAGGGTTACCGTGCCCGAGTCATCGCCCAGGCGGACGGCGATGCTCAGCGCTTCAGCAGCGTGCTCGACGAGTACCGCAAGGCGCCCGCTGTGACGCGTGATCGCATGTACATCGACACCATGCAGCACGTGTACTCCAACGTGAGCAAGGTACTCGTCGACACCCGCAACAACTCCAACCTGCTTTACCTCCCGCTAGACAAGCTGATGCTGCAGGCAGGCGCTGCGGTGCCGGTGGCACCGCCTGCGCCAGCCGCAGACAGTAGCACCACACCGGCCACCGTGGACGTACGCTCGCGCGACAACCAGCGCAGCCGCGAACGCGACGGCCGTTAGGACGCGCACCCGGGAAACGAAGACGCACATATGAACCGCATCGGCTTCTACGTTGCAGGGACGCTGGTCGTCCTGATGATCCTGTTCTCGACGCTGTTCATCGTTGATCAGCGTCACTACGCGGTGATCTATGCGCTGGGCGAGATCAAGGAAGTGGCGACCGAGCCGGGGCTGAAGTTCAAGCTGCCGCCGCCTTTCCAGAACGTCGTATTCCTTGACCGCCGGATCCAAACCCTGGACAGCCCGGAAAGCCGCCCCATCTTCACGGCGGAGAAGAAGAGCCTGGTGATCGACTGGCTGGTCAAGTGGCAAATCACTGACGCGCGTCAGTTCATTCGCAATAACGGCGTCGACATCCGGAACGTCGAGACCCGCCTGAGCCCCATCGTGCAGGCTGCGTTCAATGAGGAAGTCACCCGGCGCACCGTGCGCGCCGTGCTCTCCGCCGAGCGCGACAAGGTCATGCAGGACGTCAGGAATCGCCTCGTCGACGAGGCCAAGGCTTTCGGTATCCAGGTCGTTGACGTGCGTATCAAGCGCGTTGACTTCTCGCCCAACATCACGGAGTCGATCTACCGTCGCATGGAATCGGAACGCAAGCGCGTCGCCAACGAACTGCGCTCCACTGGCGCCGCCGAAGGCGAGAAGATTCGAGCTGACGCGGACCGGCAACGCGAGGTGATCGTGGCCGAGGCATATCGCGATGCGCAAAAGGTGCAGGGTGAGGGCGATGCCCGCGCATCCGCCATCTTCGCCGAGGCTTTCGGCCGCGACCCGCAGTTCGCTTCCTTCTACCGCAGCCTTAGCGCCTACCGCAGCGCCTTTCGCAGCAAGAACGACGTGATGGTGATCGATCCGTCAGGCGATTTCTTCCGTTCGATGCGCGGAAGCCCCGCAGCAGGTGCGGCCGCGGCAAAGAAGTGACATCGGCTCTGACGGCAGACGTGCTGTTTGCCGCCTTTGCGATGATGCTTGTCGTCGAGGGCGTGCTGCCTTTGTTCAAGCCCCGGTTGTGGCGTTCGGTGTTTGAGCGCGCCACTCGCATGACGGATGGACAGATCCGTTTTCTCGGGCTGGCCAGCATGGCGGCCGGCTTGGTGTTGTTGACGCTGTCGTGATGGGCGCGGCGCAGGACCGGGCCGCAAGAGGTGGCCGGTACAATGCCGCTTTCAAATCCCCCGGATTTCCCATGTCGTCTGCTTGGCTGCTGCCCGAGCACATTGCTGATGTCCTGCCTGCGCAGGCCAGGCACATCGAAGAGCTGAGGCGAGGGTTGCTCGACGTGGCGCGCGGCTATGGCTTCGAACTGGTCATGCCTCCGCTGCTTGAGCATTTGGAGTCGCTGCTTTCCGGCACCGGTCGGGAACTGGACCTTAAGACGTTCAAGCTGGTCGATCAACTGAGCGGTCGCACGCTCGGGGTGCGGGCCGACACCACCTCGCAGGTGGCGCGCATCGATGCGCACCTGCTCAACCGGGAAGGCCTCACCCGCCTGTGCTATTGCGGGCCGGTGCTGCATACACTGCCGGACGGCCTGCATGCCAGCCGTGAGCCGCTTCAGTTCGGCGCCGAGACCTACGGCCATGCTGGTCTGGAGGCCGATCTGGAGATCCAGGATCTTGCACTGGACTGCCTCCGCAGCGCGGGCATCACCATTGTCACGCTCGACCTCGGCGACGCCCGGATTCTGCGCGGCCTGCTGGCCGGCGCCGCGGTGGCGCCCGCACATTCAGCAGAGCTGATCCGCGCGCTTGCGGCAAAGGATGCCTCGACGCTCGGTGAACTCACGAGCGGGCTGCCCGGCGACGTGGAGCGCGGCCTCAAGGCGCTGTTGCGCTTGTATGGCGGCATCGAGGTGCTCGCGGCCGCTGAGCGAGACCTTCCGCAGCGGCCCCTGGTGCGCGCGGCCCTGGCAGATCTGCGTTCGCTCGCTGGGAGGCTGCAACACGCGCATCCTGAGGCACGCGTCGGTTTCGACCTGGCCGACCTGGGCGGCTATGCCTATTACAGCGGGCCGCGCTTTGCCGTCTATGCTGCCGGCTTCAGTGATGCCATCGCGCGCGGCGGCCGTTATGACGAAGTCGGCGCTGCGTTTGGCCGTAACCGGCCTGCCGTGGGCTTCAGCCTCGATCTCAAGGATCTCGCGGATTTGGTGCCGGCCCAGCGCCTGCAGGCCGCCATCCGAGCGCCGTGGGGCGAATCGGAGGCTTTGCGAGCGGCCGTGCGGCGACTGCGCGAACAGGGCGAGACAGTGGTATGCATCCTGCCCGGTCACGAGCACGAGGCCCAGGAGTTCGACTGCGACCGGGAACTGGTCGCGGCAGGCGGTCAGTGGGTGGTGCGCGCGCTTTGAGCGCACCGCCGGCCCGGTTAGTTTCTCGAATTCGGATACGTTCACATGCAGCAGATGAAGGCGAACGCCGCCGGACACAACGTGGTCGTCGTCGGCACCCAGTGGGGCGACGAAGGCAAGGGCAAGGTGGTGGACTGGCTGACCGACCACGCGCAGGGTGTGGTGCGGTTCCAGGGAGGCCACAACGCGGGTCACACCTTGGTCATCAAGGGCGTGAAGACGGCGCTGCAGCTCATCCCGTCAGGCATCATGCGCCAAGGCGTGGCGTGCTACATCGGCAACGGAGTGGTTGTGGATCCGGGCCATCTGCTGGGGGAGATCGAGCGGCTCGAAGGCATCGGCTTGGAGGTGCGCTCTCGATTGTTCATCAGTGAGTCGTGCCCGCTGATCCTGCCCTTCCATGTCGAAGTGGACAAGGCCCGCGAGACGTTGCGGGAGACCAGTGGGGTAGGCAAGATCGGCACTACGGGCAAAGGTATCGGCCCAGCCTACGAAGACAAGGTGGCCCGCCGTGCACTGCGCATGCAAGACCTCAAGCATCCCGGGCGCTTTGCGAGCCGGCTAAGCGATGTGCTGGAGCTGCACAATTTCGCGCTGTCGGGTTACTTGCGCGGTAAGCCGCTCGAGTTTCAGCCGATCTTCGACCATGCGATGAAGGTGGCCGAGGCACTCAAGCCGATGATGGCCGACGTAGGGTACGCTTTGCACCGGGCCAATCGCGAGGGTGCCAACCTGCTGTTCGAAGGCGCGCAGGGCACCCTGCTCGACGTGGACCACGGCACCTATCCGTACGTCACGTCGAGCAACTGTGTGGCCGGCAGCGCCGCAGCAGGCGCCGGCATTGGGCCCGACATGCTGCATTACATCCTCGGCATCACCAAGGCGTACACCACGCGCGTGGGCAGCGGGCCGTTTCCCACCGAACTGCCCATCGATCAACCTGGCGGCATCGGGCGCCACCTGTCCACCGTTGGGCAGGAGCGCGGCACGGTCACGGGACGGGCTCGCCGCTGTGGCTGGCTGGATGCCGCGGCGCTCAAACGTTCCATCATCATCAACGGCATCTCTGGGCTATGCATCACCAAGCTGGACGTGTTGGATGGCCTCGACGAGATCAAGGTCTGCGTCGGCTACGAACTAGGTGGCCGTCGCATCGACATCCTGCCGCTGGATGCCGATGACATTGCGGCCTGCCGGCCGATCTACGACACCTTCCCGGGTTGGAAGGACACCACGGCCGCGGTCACGCAGTGGGAGCGTCTGCCCGTAAACGCCCGGCGCTACCTTGAACGTGTACAGCAGTTCATCGGCGCACCGATTGACATGGTCTCAACTGGACCGGATCGCGAACACACAATCTTGCTGCGTCACCCCTACAAGGATTGAGGATGATGCACTCAGCGACCACCATCCAGTTCTCCTCCAGCGGAGTAGTGATTTCGTAGGAACCGATCGATGCTTACCGACGACGGAAAACACCTGTACGTCTCCTGGGACGAATATCACATGCTCATCGAGCGCTTGGCGCTCAAGATTCATGCCTCAGGATGGGAGTTCGACCAGATCCTGTGCCTCGCGCGAGGAGGAATGCGGCCGGGGGACGTGCTCTCCCGAGTGTTTGACAAGCCGCTGGCCATCATGTCGACGAGTTCCTACCGCGCCGAAAGCGGCACCATTCAGGGCCGTCTCGACATGGCGAAGTACATCACCATGCCGAAGGGTGAGCTGGCCGGGCGCGTGCTCTTGATCGACGATCTCGCCGATTCAGGCGTTACGCTTCGTGCGGTTGTGGATCGGTTGCGCGGCATGCCGTCGATCGGCGAACTGCGCTCCGCGGTGATCTGGACCAAGGGGGTGTCGACCTACGTGCCCGATTACTACGTCGAGATACTGCCCACAAGCCCGTGGATCCACCAACCCTTCGAGGAGTACGACACCTTGCGCCCGCAAGGACTGGCAAGGAAGTTCGTCATCTGAATGGCGGTCGCTCAATGCTACTTTGAAGGCGTGAAGGCCAACAAAAAAGGCCGCATACTGCGGCCTTCATATTTCATTGTTGGTGCCCAGGAGAGGACTCGAACCTCCACGGTGTTACCCGCTAGTACCTGAAACTAGTGCGTCTACCAATTCCGCCACCTGGGCATCTCAGGAAGTCTTGGATTCTATCATCAAAAAAAACGCTTCATTCCAAAGTACCGCATCCGCTGTTGGCGCCGAGCTGATGAGCGAGGTGGAAGGCACGGTGCAGGGTCACCGTGACGGCCATGGTTTCCTCGTGCGAGACGAGGGTCCGCCCGACATCTATCTCTCGCCGCAGGAGATGCGCGCGGTGATGCATCGCGACCGCGTCAAGGCGCGCATCATCCGATACGACCGCAAGGGTCGGCCCGAGGGGCGCGTGCTGGAGATCCTTGAACGACGCAAGGCACCCATTATCGGCCGGCTTCTTCATGAGAATGGCATCTGGCTGGTGGCTCCGGAGGACAGGCGCTACGGGCAGGACATCATCGTGCCCAAGAACGCGATCGCTAATGCGACCGCAGGTCAGGTCGTTGCCATTGAGCTTACCGAGTCGCCTTCGTTGTACTCGCAGCCTATCGGCCGTGTGACCGAGGTGCTCGGCGAGATCGACGACCCCGGCATGGAGATCGAGATCGCGGTGCGCAAGTACGAGGTCCCGCATTGCTTCTCACCGGAGACGCTGGCGCAATCGGCCGCACTGCCTGAGGGGATTCGCGCCGCGGACCGCAAGCACCGCGTCGACCTCACCGACGTGCCGCTCGTCACCATCGACGGAGAGGACGCTCGTGACTTCGATGATGCGGTGTACTGTGAAGTGGCAAAGGTAGGCCGCAGCAAGGGCTGGCGGCTGGTGGTAGCCATCGCCGATGTGAGCCATTACGTAAAGCCCGGGGAGGCAATCGACGATGACGCGTACGAGCGCGCGACCTCGGTGTATTTCCCGCGCCGGGTCATCCCCATGCTGCCGGAGAAGCTGTCCAACGGCCTGTGCTCGCTCAATCCGAACGAGGACCGCCTCGCCATGGTGTGCGACATGCTGGTCACGTCGGCAGGCGACATCCGTGCATACCAGTTCTACCCTGCCGCGATCTGTTCTCATGCGCGCTTCAGCTATACCGAGGTGGCTGCCATCTTGGGCAACACGCGGGGGCCCGAAGCCGCACGACGGCAGGAGTTGGTGCCTCGACTCCTCGATCTGAACGATGTGTACCACGCGCTGCTGAAGGCGCGCGCCAGGCGCGGTGCGGTGGACTTCGAGACCACCGAGACGCAGATCGTGTGCGACCAGAACGGTCGCATTGAAAAAATTCTGCCGCGTGTACGTACCGAGGCGCACAAGCTCATCGAGGAGACGATGCTGGCCGCCAACGTATGCGCGGCGGATTTCATCGCGTCGCACAAACACCCGGCGTTGTACCGCGTGCACGAGGGGCCTACGCCGGAAAAGCGTACGTTGCTGCAGAGCTACCTTAAGGCACTGGGCATCGGCCTGGCGGTGAGCGACGAGCCCACACCCGGAGAGTTCCAGGCGATCGCTGAGACAACGAAGGACCGGCCGGACGCACTCCAGATCCACACCATGCTGCTGCGTTCCATGCAGCAAGCGATCTACACGGCTAGCAATAGCGGGCACTTCGGCTTGGCGTACGAGGCCTACACGCACTTCACCAGCCCAATCAGGCGCTACCCTGACCTGCTCGTGCACCGCGTCATCAAAGCGCTGCTGCACGCCAAGCGCTACCACTTGAGTACCGGCCAGCTCGAAGACACGCCGAGGGTGCGGCGTGGTACCAAGCTGCCCACGGCGAGCGAGCACGAAGCCGAGCTGTGGGAATCGGCCGGCGCGCACTGCAGTGCGAATGAGCGCCGCGCCGATGAGGCGTCTCGCGACGTCGAAGCTTGGCTGAAGTGCCGCTACATGCGCGAGCACCTGGGCGAGGAGTACGCCGGCACGGTCACTGCGGTCACTGGCTTCGGGCTGTTCGTCACGCTGGATGCGCTGTATGTCGAAGGGCTGGTCCACATCACCGAACTGGGTGGCGAGTACTACCGCTTCGACGAGATCCGGCAGGAGCTCCGTGGGGAGCGCACTGGGGTTCGCTACACGGTCGGCGCAAGGGTGCGCGTGCAGGTGAGCCGCGTGGACCTCGATGGCCGCAAGATCGACTTCCGCATGGTGCGCGACGTGGTCGAGGATGCGGCGCTCATGCGCGCGCGCCGAGAGCGGCTCGTCGGGCGGTCGGCCATCGCTGAACTGACCGCCGTGAAGGAGACTGACCGAGCCGCGAAGGCCGCTGCAAAGGGCCGGAGCCGCAACGGCGCAGTCAAGGCAGCGCATCCGGTGCGTAGCGAGAAGAGCCCTGCGCGCGCCGCCTCCGCAAAAGGCTTGAGGCGCCGCTGAAGTCATGGTCCCTGGGTGTGGGCCGATGTTCCGCGCCAGTTTCGTGGCGCTGCTATTTCAAGGCTGGGATCGCATGGCTTCGATGAGGTCGCCGGCACGCAGCACTCGCGTGCCACAGGCATCGGCTGCGGCGCCATGTATGAAGGCCGCCGCGCACGCCGCCTTCTGCCCTGCCTCCAACGACGGCGGACCGCCGAGCTGTGCCCACAGCCCGCCCAGCCAGCCAGCCAGTACGTCTCCGGTCCCCGCCGTGGCGAGCGACGCGTTCCCGGTGGGATTGATGTGAGGCGCGAGGCCAGGTGCCGCGATGACGGTGCCCGAGCCCTTGAGGAGCACGACGCAGCCGAAGTCATCGGCGATGTCCTGTGCTAGGCCGAGCCGGTCGGCCTGGACCCCGGCCGTCTCTATCGCCATTAGGCGAGCCGCTTCGAGGGGATGCGGTGTGAGGACGGTGCCGCGGCCCCGTTCGGCCCGGGCACGTAGCAGCGTGTGTAGCTTGGGGTCGCCCGCCACCGCGTTGATCGCGTCGGCATCGAGCACCAGCCGGCCGGCATTGCCGATCAACCTGGGGAGTGTCTCGCGCACTGCGTCTGCGCCTCCACATCCGCATACCACCGTGCTTTGGCGTAACACGGCCTCCGGGCTTTTCCACCACTCAGGGCGGTACATGAGCTCCGGGCGCGATGCGTCATGTGGCAGCCCGCGACCGTCAAGGAGACTCACATAGGTGCGGCCCGCGCCCGCGGCATGCGCTGCGTGCGCTGCCAGCAGCGCTGCGCCCGTCATGCCGGCCGCACCTCCGACAATCGCCACATCGCCAAAGCTGCCCTTGTGCTGGGCATGCGCGCGTGCCGGCCAGATGGCGGCCCGCGTACCGGTGAGCCAAGCGTCGGGTGTGCGCGATGAAGCGCTCACCCGCAAATCGTCGAACCACACAGCGCCTGCGAGGTCGCGCCCTCGCGCAGTGAAGAGGCCTGGTTTGAGCGTTAGCAGCGTCAGAGTGTGTCGGGCGCGCACGCATTCGCCGGCCAGCGGCTGGCCGGTTTCGGCATTCAAGCCTGAAGGCAGGTCGACGGCAAGGACGGCGCATCGACGCCCATTCAGTTGGCCAATCAGCCCGGCCAGCGCTTCACCCGGTGGCCGGCTCGCGCCGATGCCGAGCAGGGCATCGATGGCGAGATCGAGGGCGTCCAGGTCGCCCGGGATCTCGGGCCCGATGGCCACGCCGGCGGCCTGTGCACGGCTCAAGGCGTCGGCGGCGTCGGATGGTAGGTGGATCGCGTCGCCCGCGAGAGTGACGTTCACACGCTTGCCGGCGGCGCGCAGGTGCATCGCAGCCTCGAGTCCATCTCCGCCGTTGTTGCCGGGGCCGGCTGCGATCCATATACGCTGTGCGTGCGGCGCCAATGCCAGGGTCAGACGCGCCACCGCATGGCCCGCACGGCGCATGAGCGTGTGCGGAGGTAGCCCTGCCGCGGCCAGGTTCTCGATGTCGCGCGTGCTCTGTACGCTGAACAGCGGCGCGGAACGATCGGGCGGGGCGGCACGATGCATGGCGAGCCTTTCAATGGAGCAGACGCCGAAGCCTCCAGTGTCTACCGGCGGCGGTCGCGATGCCAGTAGATCGCCGCCACGCTCTCCGAGTCATAGGCCATGCCCCAGCCGCGGGAGCTCTGACCAGCTGGGCAGAGCCGGCAAACCAGTCCTGCGAATGTCTCATTAGCCGGTTCCTCACTGCGAACGGGTGCTCGGTACCAAGCGCGCAGCAGCGCTAGATCCACTGGGCCGCGCCTTCGAATGGCATGTGCATCCGCACGGGCGAATCGAACACCGTGACCTCGTGGCCGGCGCTCGCGAGTTCGACGGCCGTGGTCACGCCGACAATTCCGGCGATGACGATAGCGACGCGTCAGCGCCGCACCGTACCGAGGGCGGATTCGACGGTCAGCGAGACGTCGAGCACGGTGTCGTCCGTCAGCGCGTGGCTCCACACCATGATGCCCACGGGCATCTCCGCGGGGCGATGGCAGGGCAGGGACACTGCACAGCCATCGAGCATGTTTACCGCGGCGGGGTTGCGCAGCAGCAGGGTGTTGACGGCGAAGAAGGCATCGTCGCTGGCCTGCAGCTCGGCGATCGGCGGCGCGACGATGGGCACGGTGGGGCTGAGCATGGCATCGAAACGTGCTGTGGTGCGCTGCATCGCGGCCATCCAGGCGGCGCGCGCCTGCACCAGGTCGATGTAGTCGGCCGCGCTCATCTGGGCGCCGCGGCGCATGCGCGAGGCGACGCGCGGGTCGTACTCGGCTTCCTGGCGCGCCAGCCGATCGCAGTGTGCCGCCCAGCTCTCGGCTGCGGCGAAAGTGCCCGCGGATTGCATGTCCGCCAACGCGGCTGTCTCTCCTAATTCGATCTCCTCGATTTGCGCGCCTGCAGTGCGCAATGTCTGCAGCGCGCGCTCGAAGGCCGAGGCTACCGTCTCGTCCAGTCCATCGAGCAGCATGGTGGTCGGCACCGCGAGCCGAAGGAGATGCAGTGGGCGGCCGGCGAGCCGCACGCTGCGCTGCGCGAGAACCTCGTGAAGCACAACCGCGTCACGCACAGAGCGAGTGATGGCGCACGCCGTGTCCAGGGTTGTGGACAGGGGGACGCAGCCTGCAGTCGGCGTTAGCTGTCCGGTGTTCTTGAAGCCCACCAGCCCTTGCAGCGCCGCGGGGATACGTATGGAGCCGCCGGTGTCCGAGCCCAGCGCGGCCCACGCCGCGCCAGTGGCCACCGAGACTGCGCCGCCGGACGTCGATCCTCCGGGGATGCGCGGTGTTGCGTCCACCTCGGCGGTGACCGGGTTGGCCAGCGTGGGATGGTGCGGGTTCAGACCCACCCCC
>CBFHAS010000004.1:0-66854 GCA_965653625.1 uncultured Burkholderiaceae bacterium
GCCCCAGATATCGTGGTACTCGGGAGCGATGCCCGCGCGCTCGCACCAGCGCGCGAGGACACCGCCGCGCTCAGCCACGCGGCGGCTCCAGCGAAACGCGCACGCCGTCGGGCAGCAGGCGATCGCCGTCGGCGCGGTGCTCGAACACCACCGTGCGGCCGGCTGCCGGCGCGAAGGTGGTCGCCGCGCCGAAGTGGGCCGTGAGATGCCAGGTGCTGCCGTCTCCCAGCGGCCACTGCACGTGCAGCAGGCCACCCTCGACGTGATGACGGCCGCCCGTGCGCAACTGCGCCATGCGCGGCACCAGCCACTGCCGGCGCAAGGAAAGCAGTTCGCGCACCAGCGCCAGCCGTTGTGCATGCGGCAGCCGATCGCGCTCGTGCCAGTTCAGCACGCTGGCACGGAAAGTGGCTTCGTCATTGGGGTCGGGAATGCGCGCACGCGCTGCGTCGTCTTGAAACGCAGCGAAGCGCTTGAACTCTTCGCGCCTGCCCTGGGACACCGCCGCCGCCAGCTCGGGGCCGAAATCGCAGAAGTAGAGGAAAGGCGTGGAGGCACCATGCTCCTCGCCCATGAACAGCATGGGCACGTGCGGCGCGAGCAGCAGGCAGGCGAGCAGCGCGTCCACCCGCTCGGGCCACGCGGCCAGCGCGTCGATGCGCTCGCCGAAGGCACGGTTGCCGATCTGGTCATGGTTTTGCAGGAACGACACGAAGGCGGTGCCCGGCAGGTGCGCGCTGGGCTCGCCCCGGCGCTCGCCTGCGCGAAAAGGCGAGGGATCGCCCTGGTAGGCGAAGCCCTCGGCCAGCGTACGGCCCAGATGCGCGATGGGGGCGTCGGCATAGTCGACGTAGTAGCCGTCGGCCTCGCCAGTGGCCAGCACATGCGCGGCGTGGTGCAGGTCGTCGTTCCATTGCGCCACGGCGTGCCGTGGCCGGCCCTGCGCATCGCGCGCGAGGAAGCGCGACTGGTTGGCGTCGTTCTCGAGCACGAGATGCACGTGGCGTTCGCGCCCCGGGCCCTGGGCCAGCGCCTCGGCGATCTCGCAGCAGATGTGCGTGGGCGAATGGTCGCGGATGGCGTGCACCGCATCCACGCGCAACCCGTCGAAGTGAAACTCCTCCACCCAGTACAGCGCGTTGTGGACAAAGAAGTCGCGCACCGTGCGGCAATGCGCACCGTCGAAGTTGATGGCCGCGCCCCAGGGCGTCTGGTGCGCCGGGTTGAAGAAATCGGGGCAGTAGGCGTGCAGATAGTTGCCCTCCGGTCCGAAGTGGTTATAGACCACATCGAGAAGCACCATCAGTCCGTGACCGTGCGCCGCCTCGACCAGTTGCTTCAGGTCGTCGGGCGTGCCGTAGGCGGCTTCGGGCGCATACAGCAGCACGCCGTCGTAGCCCCAGCCGCGCCGGCCGGGGAAGTCGGCCACGGGCATCAGCTCGATGGCTGTGATGCCCAGGGCAGCCAGCTCGCCCAGCCGCTCCATGGCCGCTGCGAAGGTGCCCGCCTCGGTGAACGTGCCCACGTGCAGTTCGTAGACCACGGCCTCGTGCCACGGCCGGCCGGTCCATGGGTCGTCATGCCATTCGTACACGTGCGGGTCCACCACTTGGCTCGGCGCATGCACGTCGTCGGGGTTGGCGCGCGACGCGGGGTCAGGCACGGCCAAGCCCCCGAGCGCGAGGAACTGGTAGCGCATGCCGGCGGCGGCATCCGAGACGGTCAATTCATGCCATCCGTCGCGGCCCCGCTGCATCGTCAGGTCGTGAGGCCCGCCAAGCCGGTGCATGCGCACGGCCATCTCAGCCGCGCCCGGGGCCCAGAGCCGAAAGCGCACGCCGCCTGCGTCAAGCAGCGTGGCGCCAAAAGGCATGTCGTGCCGGCGCTTCATGGCAACTCCTTCCGCTCCCCCAGGCAGCAGGGAGAGATTTCACGACGTTCATCGGCCCACCTTCGCCATCGGCCGAGTCAACAGCACCAGCGAGCGGCAGCGCACCTCGTAGGCCTCGCCGGCGTGCAGCTCGCGCAGCGCCACGCCGCTCGGCTCGTAGGTGTCGAGCACCGGCCGCCAGGGATCGCCGGCGATCTCGGGAATGATGAAAGGCACGTCTTCCGCGTCGGCGTTAAACATGATCAGAAAGTCATCGTCGAAGATCGGCCGCCCACGACGGCCGACGTCGTCTATGGCTGCTCCGGCAAGGTACATGCCGAGCCGGCGCGCATGGGCATGCTCCCATTCCTCGGGGGTCATTTCGCTGCCGTCGGGCTTGAGCCAGAGCACGTCCTTCAGCTGCCCGCCGAACAGGGGCCGGCCGCCGAAGAAGTCGCGTCGGCGGAAGGTGGGGTGCTCGCGCCGCAGCCGGATCACCTTCTGAACGAACGCCAGCATGGCCTCGCGCTCGGGCGTCATCGACCAGTCGGTCCAGCTGATCTCGTTGTCCTGGCAGTAGGCGTTGTTGTTGCCGCCTTGCGTGCGGCCGATCTCGTCGCCGGCCACCATCATGGGCACGCCCTGCGACAGCAGCAGCGTGGCCAGGAAGTTGCGCTTCTGCCGCTCGCGCAGCGCGTTGATTTCCGGGTCGTCCGTAGGCCCTTCGACGCCGCAGTTCCACGAGCGGTTGTCGTTGTTGCCGTCGCGGTTGTCCTCGCCGTTGGCCTCGTTGTGCTTGTCCTGGTAAGACACCAGGTCGTGCAGCGTGTAGCCGTCGTGCGCGGTGATGAAATTGATGCTCGCGTGCGGCTTCTTGCCCGAGCGTCCGTACAAATCAGATGAGCCCGTGAGCCGGCGCGCGAACTCGCCGATCACGCCGCCGTCGCCCTTCCAGTAGGAGCGCATGCCGTCGCGGTAGCGGTCGTTCCATTCGGCCCATCCGGGCGGGAAGTTGCCCACCTGATAGCCACCCCAGCCCAGGTCCCAGGGCTCGGCGATGAGCTTTACGCGGTTGAGCACCGGGTCTTGCCGGGTCACGTCGAAGAACCCACCCCAATGCGCCACCGCGCCACCCTCGCGCGCGAGCGCCGAGGCGAGGTCGAAGCGGAAGCCGTCGACGTGCATTTCCTCCACCCAGTAGCGCAGCGAGTCGAGCACCATCTGCAGCACGCGCGGGTGCTCGAGGTTGATGGTGTTGCCGCAGCCGGTGTAGTCGGCATAGAAGCGGCGCTGCTCCCCGAGCATGTAATACGAGGCGTTGTCGATGCCGCGCATCGAGAGCGTGGGACCCATGTGGTGGCCCTCGCAGCTGTGGTTGTAGACCACGTCGAGAATGACCTCGATGCCCGCCGAGTGCAGCGTGCGCACCATGGTCTTGAACTCCTTGACCTTGTCCGATGCCGAGTAGCCCAGCTCGGGCGCAAAGAAGCCCAGCGTGTTGTAGCCCCAGTAGTTGCGCAACCCCCGCTCCACGAGGAAGCGGTCGTCGATGTGCGCGTGCACCGGCATGAGCTCCAGCGTGGTCACCCCCAGGTGCTTCAGGTACGAGATGACAGGGGCGCAGGCCAGCCCCGCATAGGTGCCGCGCCAGGCCTCGGGTATCCCGGGGTGGCGCATGGTGTAGCCGCGCACGTGCATCTCGTAGATGACCATGTCGGTCCACGGGATGTCGGGCCGGCGGTCGTCACCCCACGTGAACGCTTGTTCGAGCACGCGGCACTTGGGCATGAAGGCCGCGCTGTCGCGGCGGTCGAAGCTGAGGTCGTCCTTGCGGTGGCCGGTGGTGTAACCGTACAGCGCATCGTTCCAGCGCAGGCGGCCGATGAAGTCGCGCGCGTAGGGATCGACCAGCAGCTTATGGTGATTGAAGCGGTGCCCCTCTTCGGGCTTGTAAGGCCCGCGCACGTAGTAGCCGTAAGCCAGCCCCGGCCGTGCTTCGGGCAGATAGCAGTGCCAGACGCCATCGGTGCGCTCGCGCAGGCGGATTCGGTTGCGCTCGTGCCGGCCGCTGAGGTCGAAAAGCGCCAGCTCCACCGACTGTGCATTTTCTGAGAACAGCGCGAAATTGACGCCTTCGCCGTCCCAGGTGGCGCCCAGCGGATACGCCCGCCCGGGCCACACGGCGGTGATGGGCGGGGGCTGGATCACGTGGCTGTGTCCGGCCGGAGCCGACTCACTGGCGCAGCCTGGACGCGCTGCGTGCCGTTCCCTTGTTCGGCACCGTGGCCGCAGTGTCCGGCCGGCCGTGCGCCGCCACCCGCGGCTCGTCGTCCACCCGGTCGCTCGGCCACCAGCTCTCCAGGCGCGCGGCCGCCCATTCGCGCCCGCCCAAACCGAAGGCCAGCGCCATGGCCAGCACCAGACCGCCAAGCACGATGAGGAAGGCATTGGCCAGGAAGGCACCCCCGATGTTCAGCTCGTCCAGGGCGATCATCACGACGAACACCAGGATGGCGTAGCGCGCCAGGCGGCCCAGCGCGTCGGCATCGCGCACGCCGATGCCGTGGCAGTAGGTGATCACCGCCTGGCCCACGAAGCGAGCGAAGTAGGTGCCGAAGGCCAGGATGAGCAGGGCCACCACCACGCGCGGCACGAAGATCATCACGCGGCCCAGCAGCTCGGTCACGTAGGTCAGGCCCATGCCGTTGAAGGCCACGATCAGCGCGGCCAGGATGACCACCCAGTACACCAGCACGCCGAACAGCCGCGTGGTGTCGAACTCGGCGCCGCCGCGCTGCAGGAAGTTGTCCATGCCGGAGCGCTGCGTGACGATGTGGAAGTTGACCGCGCGCAGACCCTTCTCGATGGCAAAGCGCGTCGCCTTGGCAAACAGAAAGCCCACCAGCAGGATCAGTAGCGCCAGCCCGAGCCGCGGCAGGAAGGCCCCGATCTGGAACAGGAAGGCCCTCGCGGGCTCGAGCATCATGTCGACTCTTTCCATGGGTTCCCCTCTGGGCACTAAAGACCAGGGCGCATGAGCCGCAGGATTCCCTGCAGCGGAATGCGCACCCAGTCCGGCCGATTGCCAATTTCATAGCGCAGCTCGTACAGCGCCTTCTGCAGCTCGTACAACCCCAGCAGCCCCCGCCCGGGCTGCAGCGTCTCGTACAAGCCATGTCCACCTGCATGCCTGTCATAGGAGCGCAGGAATGCCTCGCGTGCCTGCACCTCCCATTCGAGCGTGAGCGGCGCCAGTGCCGCGGCTTCTTCATCGTGCAGGGTCAGGCTGCGCAGCGCGTTGGCGCCGGCATAGCTGAACGAACGCAGCATGCCGGCCACGTCGCGCAGCGGCGACTGCAGCACGCGGCGATCCTCGAAGCTGCGGCCGGGCTCGCCCTCGAAATCGATGATGACGAAGTCGTTGCGCGACACCAGCACCTGGCCCAGGTGGTAATCACCGTGCAGGCGCGTCTTCAATACGCCCGGCGCTGAAGACGACAGGTCTTCGATGCGCCGGGCAATCTGTTCTCGCAACGCGAGAACCGCACCCGCCTCAGGGGGCGCGGCGCTGCCCATGCCATCGTGCGCGGCCTGCAGTTGCTGCATCGTGGCGTGCGCTTCGTCGCGGATACGACGGCCCTGCTCGGTGATGTCCGACGGCGTGAGCGGCTGCGGCTCGAACGCCGGGTCGCCGCGACCGGCAGCGAAGGCCAAATGAAGCTCGGCCGTACGCTGGCCCAGCCGGCGCACCAGCTCCAGGTAGGCGCCATGCACATCCGTCGGCGGGGGCTCGACCGTGTGGCGCCGGTCTTCGAGGTAGCGTGCAAGGTAGTCGCGCGTGTAGTCCCAGCCGTCGCCCTGGTTGGGCACATAGGCCTGCAGCACCCCGAGGGTGGTGAGCGTTCCGTCGGCCGCCGTGTGTTCGATCACGCCGGCCAGCGGCACGCAATGCTCGAAGCGGGCCACTTCGGTGAGAAAGCGGCCGATCTCCACTTCCGGGTTCACCCCGGGACGCAGCCGCCGATAGCCCTTCAGAAAGAGCCGTTCATCGAACGTGACCAGCGTGTTGCTGCTCATGGCCTTGGGCCGGCTCACCGGCATCTCGGCGAGCTGGGCGCCATCGAGTGCGGCGAAGGCCGAAGTGGGTCGAAAGCGCAGCGTGCCTTGCGCGGTGGGCAACTCGCGGCCTTGTGCGATGGCGTTCAGCAAGGCGCGGCAGAACGGCTCGTCGGCAAAGGCGTCGCCCATCACGCCGATATTCGCCTGCTGCCGCACCCGCGCGACCGCCGTGCCGGCCAGATTGCGGGCACGCTCCTCCTGCTGTTCCTCCCACGCCATGGCCAGCGCGATGAAATAGCTGGAGGGCTCCTCGGGGCCTTCGAGCTCGAGCATGGCGAGCAGCCAGGTGTCGTCGCCCTCCTCCCACATCACGTGGTCGGTCAGTCGCGCCCGCCGTACCTGTGCGCCCTTGGAGGCATACCAGCGCTGCGCCTCGATGTAGCGCGGCAGCGTGTCGGTCTCGAACTGCTGCCGCGTCTTCACCGCCATGCCGATGCGCCAGGGCACCACGTGATCGCGGAACAGGCTGTTCCAGCCGTCGAAGAGCACCAGCACGGGCCGATCTTCGGCGTGCAAATACTCCTGGTGCCAGTGCGGCACTTCCACGTCAGCGGCAAGGCGGAACCAGTAGAAGGCGTGCGCCGGCAGCGTGAGCAAATAGGGCAACTCGCCGATGGGTGGGAAATGCGTGCGCCCCAGCATCTCCACCGGCACCCGGCCCCGGAAGCGCGACAGGTCCAGTTCCACCGGCTGTGCGCTGCGCGCGAGGTTCACCACGCAGAGCATTGAATCCTCGCCGTACTCACGCAGGTAGGCGAGCACCTTGCGATTGCCCGGCCGCAGAAAGGTGAGCTGCCCGCGCCCGAAAGCCTTGCTGCTTTTGCGCACGGCCAGCATGCGGCGCATCCAGTGCAGCAGCGACGAAGGCTCGCGCAGCTGCGCCTCCACGTTCACCGCCTCGTAGCCGTAGATCGGGTCCATGATCGGCCCGAGGTACAGCCGCTGCGGGTCGGCACGAGAGAAGCCGGCGTTGCGGTCGGGGCTCCACTGCATGGGCGTGCGCACGCCGTTGCGGTCACCGATGAAGACGTTGTCGCCCATGCCGATCTCATCGCCGTAGTAGACGATGGGCGAGCCGGGCATGGACAGCAGCAGGCTGTTCATCAGCTTGATGCGGTCCATGTCGTTTTCCATCAACGTCGCCAGCCGCCTGCGGATGCCGAGGTTGATGCGCGCACGCGGATCGGACGCGTACGTGTTGTACATGTAGTCGCGCTCCTTGCTGGTCACCATCTCGAGCGTGAGCTCGTCGTGGTTGCGCAGAAAGATCGCCCACTGGCAGTTCTCTGGAATCTCCGGCGTCTGCTGCATGATCTCGACCACCGGAAAGCGGTCTTCCTGCGCGATGGCCATGTAGATGCGCGGCATCAACGGGAAGTGATAGGCCGCGTGGCATTCGTCGCCCTCGCCGAAATAATCGCGCACGTCCTCGGGCCACTGGTTCGCCTCGGCCAGAAGAAAGCGGTTGGGGTAGCTGGAGTCGATGGCCGCGCGCAGCTGCTTGATGATGGCGTGGGTCTCTGGCAGGTTCTCGTTGTTGGTGCCCTCGCGCTCCACCAGGTACGGAATGGCATCGAGCCGGAACCCGTCCACGCCCAGATCCAGCCAGAAGCGCATCGTGCAAAAGATCGCCTCCAGCACCATGGGGTTGTCGAAGTTCAGATCGGGCTGGTGGCTGAAGAAGCGGTGCCAGAAGTAGGCCTTGGCCACCGGGTCGTAAGTCCAGTTCGACGTCTCGGTGTCCGTGAAGATGATGCGCGTGCCCTTGTACTTCTGGTCGGTGTCGCTCCACACGTAGAAATCGCGCTCGGGCGATCCGGGCGGCGCGCGCCGTGCACGCTGGAACCACGGGTGCTGGTCGGAGGTGTGGTTGATGACCAGCTCGGTGATCACCTTCAGGTCACGCCGGTGCGCCTCGTGCAGCATCAGCTTGAAGTCTTCCAGCGTGCCGTACTGCGGGTTGACTTCGTCGTAATGCGCGATGTCGTAGCCGTCGTCGCGCAGCGGTGACGGGTAGAAGGGCATGAACCAGATGGTGTTCACGCCCAGATCCTTCACGTAGTCGAGCTTGGCGGCCACGCCTTTGAAGTCGCCGATGCCGTCGTCGTTGGAGTCGAAGAAGGCCTTGACGTTGAGTTGGTAGATGACCGCGTCCTTGTACCAGAGCGCGGCGTCGTCCATCGCCACGGTGGCGCCTTGTTCTGCTTCTTCGAGGTGCGGGGTTCGTGGTGCGTTCATCGTGCGCGCTCAGAGGTAGTAATCGAAGTCCTGTTCCCTGCGCAGGCGCTGGCGCAGCCGGAACACATGGGCCGGCACGCGATGCGGGTCCAGGCTCACGAAGTTGCGCATGCCGTGCCACAGGAAGCGCTGGTCCGACAGCAATTCATGCACCTCGTACTCGCGCTCATGGTCGATGCCCAGCACGGCGGCATCGAGTTCCACCCAGCCCGATTGCACATGCGTCGGGTCCAGGTTCACTACGGTGAGAATCACGTTTGCCCCGTCGTCGCTGCGCTTGGCGTACGCGATGAGCTGATCGTTGTCGGTGGGAAAGAAGGCGAGGCTCCAGTCTGACTGCAGCGCCGCGTTTTCCCGCCGGATGCGATTCACCCGCGCGATGAAGTCGCGCAGGCTGTCGGGGTGGTCCAGATCCCACGTGCGCAGCTGGTACTTCTCGGAATGCAGGTACTCCTCGCTGCCCGGCGAGCGCGGCCGGTGTTCCAGCAGCTCGTAGGCCGGCCCGTAAATGCCGTAGCTCGCGGCCAGCGTGGCGGCGAGCACCAGTCGCGCCATGAACACTGAGCGCTCGCCCGAGTGCAGGTGCTCGTTCAGGATGTCCGGCGTGTTCGGCCAGGCGTTCGGCCGGAAGTACTCGCGCCCCGGGCCTTGCGCGAGCTCGGTGAAGTACTCCGTCAACTCTTGCCGCGTGTTGCGCCAGGTGAAGTAGGTGTACGACTGCGTATAGCCCAGTTTGGCCAGGCGGTGCATCACCTTGGGCCGCGTGAACGCCTCCGACAGGAAGATGAGATCCGGATGCTCGCGCTTGAGCTCCGTGATGCACCACTCCCAGAACGCGAATGACTTGGTGTGAGGGTTGTCGACGCGGAAGATGCGCACACCTTCGCCGATCCAGTGCTCGAACACGCTTTTCAATTCCGACCACAGGGCACGCCAGTCTTCCGTCTCAAAGTTGAAGGGGTAGATGTCCTGGTACTTCTTGGGCGGGTTCTCGGCGTACTGCACACTGCCGTCAGGCCGCCAGCGAAACCACTGCGGGTGTTCCTTCACGTAGGGGTGGTCGGGCGCGCACTGGAAGGCGATGTCCAGCGCGATGTCGATGCCCAGTTCACGCGCCTTGCCCACCAGGCGCCGAAAGTCTTGCGGCGTACCCAGCTCCGGCAGGATGCTCTTGTGCCCGCCCTCGGCCGCGCCGATGGCCCAGGGGCTGCCCACGTCGCCCGGCTCGGCCACCAGCGCGTTGTCACGGCCCTTGCGCCGCTCGCGGCCGATGGGGTGGATGGGCGGGAAGTACAACACGTCGAAACCCAGCTCGGCCACGTAGGGCAGCCGTGCCTCCACGTCGCGAAAGGTGCCGTGGCGCCCGGGCTCGGGTGAGGCCGAGCGTGGGAACAGCTCGTACCAAGTGCTGAAGCGCGCCCGCTCCCGATCGACCCCCAGCGGCAGCGGCACCGTGTGGGTGACGGCCAGGCGGCGGTCGGGGTAGCGGTCGGCCACGATGGCGAGCGAATCGTCCAGCGCCAGCGCCTTCAGCACCTCGGCCCCCAGGTTGGAGCCTGCCTCCCGGCGAAGGCGGGCCGACGCCTCCTTGAGCGCCTTCTGGTCTGGCCCGTTGGCACGCGCGGCGGATTCGGCCAGCAACTCGGCACCCACCTGGACCGCGACGCGGATGTCCTCGGCTTCCACGCGGCGCTTGAGCTCATGTCGCCAGGAGCGGAAATGGTCCACCCAGGCCGTCACGGTGTAGAGGTAGCGCCCGGGCACCGGCGGCGTGAACTCGGCGTGCCACACGTCGTTGTGCGTGGGCGCCATCTCCACCTCCTGCCAGGCCGACTCGGCCTCGGCACGCCAGCACAGCATGACGCGCAACACGTCGTGGCCATCGGTGAAGCAGTGCGCCTCCACCTTCAGTGGTTCGCCGATGACCCGCTTGACGGCGAAGCGGCCACCGTCGACCGAGGGCCGCACCGCATCGATCACGGCGCGTATCCGGCCGGTGTCGTCGTCGGCGACGGCGGTCAGTGAAACAGCAGGTTTGCGAGCGCGAGTCTTTTTCGGTGCGACGAGGGTCATGCTTCAGGCTTCAGGCTTGAGGACCAAGGTCGACAGCGGCGGCAGCGTCAGCGTGAGCGTGTGGCGCCGGCCATGCGAGCTGATCGGCGCGGTATTGGCACCGCCCAGGTTGCCCCAGCCCGCGCCGCCGTAGTCGCGCGAATCGGTGTTCAGCAGTTCGCGCCAATGCCCCTTGGCCGGCACGCCCAGCAAGTAGTTCTGGCGCGGCATCGGCGTGAGGTTGCACACCACCAGCACCGGCGGCCCTTGCCTTGGCTTGCGAAGGAAGGCGATCACCGAGGTGTGGGCGTCGCGGTTCTCCACCCACTCGAAGCCCTCGCCGCTGAAGTCGATCTCGTGCAACGCGGGCTCGGAGCGCAGCAGCGCGTTGAGCTGGCCCACGAGCCGACGCAGCCCGCGATTCGGCTCGGCCTCGGCTTCGGCCCAGTCGAGTTCCCCCTCGTGCGCCCATTCGCGCCGCTGCCCGAACTCGCCACCCATGAAGAGCAGCTTCTTGCCGGGGTGCGTCCACATCAGGCCTAGCAGCGTCCGCAGATTGGCGAACTTCTGCCAGTCGTCGCCCGGCATGCGGCCGAACAGCGAACCTTTGCCGTACACCACCTCGTCGTGCGAAAGCGGCAGCACGAAGTTCTCGTTGAAGGCATAGACCAGCGAGAAGGTGAGCTTGTCGAGGTGGTAGCTGCGATGAACTGGATCCTCCTTCATGAAGGCCAGCGTGTCGTGCATCCAGCCCATGTTCCACTTCATGCCGAAGCCCAGGCCGCCCATGCTCGTGGGGCGAGAGACCATGGGCCAGGCGGTCGACTCCTCGGCGATGGTCACCACGTCGGGGTGCTCGCGGTAGACCGACTCGTTCATGCGGCGCAGGAAATCGATGGCTTCGAGGTTTTCCTTGCCGCCCTCACGGTTGGGAATCCACTGGCCGGGCTGGCGCGCGTAGTCCAGGTACAGCATCGAGGCCACCGCATCCACGCGCAGGCCGTCAACGTGGTACTTGTCCAGCCAGAACATGGCCGACGAGACGAGGAAGCTGCGCACCTCGTGCCGGCCGTAGTTGAAGATCATCGAGTGCCACTCGGGGTGGAAGCCCTGGCGCGGGTCGGCATGCTCGTACAGATGCGTGCCGTCGAACTCGTAGAGCCCATGGGGGTCGTCCGGAAAGTGCGAGGGCACCCAGTCGAGCAGCACGCCGAAGCCCTCGCGATGCAGGTGATCCACGAAGAACATGAAGTCCTGCGGCGTGCCGTAGCGCGCGGTGGGCGCGAAGTAGCTCGTCGTCTGGTAGCCCCACGACCCATAGAACGGATGCTCGGTCACCGGCATCAACTCCACATGGGTGAAGCCCGTCTCGCGAAGATACGCGGCGAGCGCGGGCGCCAGTTCGCGCCAGCCGAGAAACTCGCCGTTGCGCCGGCGCCAGGAGCCGGCGTGCATTTCGTAGATGGCCATCGGCGCATCGAGCGCGTTCTTCGTGCGCCGCGTGGACATCCAGTCGGCATCACCCCACTCGTACTCCAGCGACCACACGCGCGAGCCGGTGGCCGGCGGCACCTCGGCGTAAAAAGCGAAGGGATCAGCCTTGTCCAGCGAGCGCCCGTCGGCAGTCAGCACACGGTATTTGTAGGCCTGTCCGCGTTGCGCCGTGCTCGCGTGGCCTTCCCAGATGCCGCTTCCGTCCCAGCGCGCCTGCAGCGGGCAGGCATCCGGATCCCAGCCGTTCCACTCGCCGATCACCCGCACTGCCTTCGCTCCGGGCGCCCACACCGCAAAGCCCGCGCCCTCACCCGCCGGCTGACACCCCAGGTGCTCGAACAGGTGCGAGTGCGTGCCCTCGCGAAAAAGGTAGATGTCTTGCTCGCGCAACACGACAGCGGCCATCCCTTCGTTGTAAGCCCTCAGGACCGGCCGACGCCGGCACGCGGTGGGGTGATGCGGTGCATCGCCAAGCCGTGAGGTTGATGCGATTCACCGTATCACGGCAACGCGGGCGGTCACAAATGGAACGAGGGATGCCGGTGTCGGCAACATGCCCTTTGCGCGGTGCGGATTGAGGGCGCGCGTGACGCGAACAGCAGAACGTCAAATGCCCGGAATCTGTCGAAACACATCACTGCGGTTGAAACCCGCTCTTGCGAATAATGTCGCCCCAAGTCTTCGCGTAAGCCCGCTCGCGGCTGGCCAGTTGTTCAGCGCTCATGAACTCCACCGAGAGCCCCAGCGCCGTGAGCCGCTGTCGTACCTGCGGCTCGGCAATGACCTTGGCCAGCGCCTGCGAGAACTGATCGATCGCCGCCTTCGGCGTGCCGGCCGGTGCAAAGAAGCCGTAGTAGGGCATCTCGTCGAAACCCTCGATGCCCAGTTCGGCCACCGTCGGCACGTCAGGCAGCGCGGCCTGGCGCTTGCCGCCCAGCACGGCGACCACGCGGATGCGTCCGCTCTTGTGGTTCTCGATGAAGTCAGGCACCGAGCCCACGCCGGCTGCGATCTGGTCGCCCAGCATGTCGCCCATCATGGGCGCGCTGCCCCGGTAGGGCACGCTCACCAGGTCGATCTTGAAGCGCTCGCCCAGCACATGCACCAGGAACTCGGGCGTGGACGCAGGTGCCGGCACCCCGACCACGCCCATGCCCTGGCCACCGCTCTTGACCCAGGCCACGTACTCCTCCAGCGTCCTGGCGGGTGTGCCGGGCGACAGCGCAAGGGCATTGACGAAACTGGCGAAGCCCGCCACCGGGACGAAGTCGCGAGCCGGGTCGAAGCCGGGGTTCTTCGTCACCAGCGGCAAGATGCTGATGGTGTGGTCGTGGCTGATGAACACGGTGCTGCCGTCGGCCGGTGCCCCCTTGAGCGCGTGCGCTGCAAGCTGCCCTCCCGCACCCGGCTTGTTCTCGACCACGACACGGGCTCCGAGCGCGTCCTTGAGCCGCTCGGCCAGCGTGCGGGCGATGGCATCGGTGCCGCCCCCGGCGGGAAAGCCGACGATGATCCGCAACGTCTTCGCCGGCTGCGCGCCGGCTGCGCCGCAGGCCGCGAGCGCCACGGCGACGAAGGACCGCAGCACAAGACGGCGAAAGGGCTGGGACATGGGGCGCTCCTGGTGTGGCGAAGCGCCGTACGCTAAGCAGCAGAAGGACGCACGTCAAGCCAAAAGGCATCCGCCCCACTCGCAGCCACTCAGTGACTCGCGGGTGCGCGCATGCTCATTGCGCGTCGCGCTCCGTGCTGTGCATCTCCACCAGCGTGGCGATGGCCCGCGACTGGTAGCCGTCGGCCAGCCGCGCCAGCCGGCCCGCGAAGGCCGCGTAGCGTGGGTCCAGCGCCATGAGGTGCTCCGCCCGCTCGCGGATGGTCCGCATGTTGCCGGTCTTCGCCAGTTGGCGCAGCACCGCCATCTCCTCGGGCGGCGGCGAGATGAGCGCACCGTCCTGCGCCTCGCTGGCAGCCACCTCCGCAACGGCGGGCTTCTCGTACACCCAGATGAGCCCCAGCAGCGCCCCAACCACCTTCAGCAGCGCCGCCTGCTCGATGGGCTTGGCGATGAACGCACTGGCCCCGGCGGCGTGGCTGCGCGCCTCCATCTCGGGTGTGGCGCTGGCCGAGGTGGCGATGATGGGCACATCGGCCAGGGCAGGTATCTCGCGCATGCGCCGGGTTGCGTCGAACCCATCCATCACGGGCATGGTGAGGTCCATGATGACGAGCTCGGGGCCCCGTTGCGCGGCCACGTCGATCGCTTGCTGCCCGTCGGCCGCATCGAACACCTCGAAGCCCAGCATCGACAGCGCGTCGGTGAGCATGGCCCGGTTCGGCGCCACGTCGTCGACGATCAGCACCTTGCGCCGGTGCCCCTCGTAGCCTACGGGCTCGCCGCTGCGCGGTGCGCCGACGGCCTGGCCCCAGGCGGCGGGCATGTCCAGATCGAAAGCAAACGTGCTGCCTTGGCCCGGCTCGCTGCTCACCCGGATCTCGCCGCCCATCAGGCGCACCAGTTGCTGGCTGATGGCCAGCCCCAGCCCGGCGCCGCTTTCGCGGCGCGCCGCGCCGGCCACCTGCTCGAAGGGCTGGAACAGGCGCGCCTGCTGCGCTTCGTCCATGCCGATGCCGGTGTCTTGCACCTCGAAGCGCAAGCGGGCCCTCTCGCCCACACCTTCGCTGCCTGGCTTCGATACCCCCATCGCCTGCACCTGCAGCCGGACCTGCCCGCTGTCGGTGAACTTGATGGCGTTGGACAGCAGGTTGAGCAGCACCTGGCGCAGCCGCCTTTCGTCCGCCCGCACGGTGGTCGGCAAGCCGGGCGACGGCCGGTACTCGAACACCAGGGTCTTCTCCTCGGCCTTCACCTGCACGATGTCGGAGACGACCTGCAGGAAGCTCGGCAGTGAGATCTCCGTGGGAAAGAGCTCGAGCTTCGCGGCGTCGATGCGCGCCAGGTCGAGCACGTCGTTGATGAGCGTGAGCAGGTGCTGGCCGCTCTCTTCGATGATCTTCAGGCCCCTGCCCTGGCGCTCGGTCAGCGGCTTGTCGCGCTGCAAAATCTGCGCAAAGCCCAGAATGCCGTTCAGCGGCGTGCGCAGCTCGTGGCTCATCTGCGCGAGGAAATCGCTGCGCTGCTGCGCCAGCCGCCGGGCCTCGGCCAAGGCGGCCTCGCGCGCGGCATCGGCCGCCTTGCGGTCGTTGATGTCGCGCGACACGCCCACGGTGCCGAGCACGGTGCCGTCCTCGTCGATCACCGGTGCCTTGTAGCTTTCCATCCAGACCAGGTTCGCATCCACGATGATCTGCTCCTCCACGGTGGTGCCGTGGCCGGAAGCCATGATCTGCTGGTCTTCGCGGACATAGTGCTCGGCCTGCCGGGGCGGCCACAGCTCGGCGTCCGTGCGACCCACCATGCGATCCACTCCGGTGCCGCAGGCGCGCGCGGTGGCCTCGTTGGCGGCCAGGTAGCGGCTGTGCGTGTCCTTGAGCCAGGCCCACATCGGCAGCATGTCGATCAGGGTGCGCAGGTAGCGCGCCTGCTGGCGCAGCTCAGCCGTGCGCGACTGCACGCGCTGCTCCAGGGTGGCGTTCAGGGCCCGGATGTCGGTTTCGGAACGTCGCAGTTGGGTGTTCAAGTGCTGCAACTGCCGATGCGACTGGCGCAGCCTGTACACGAACAGCGCCGTGCCGGCCAGCAGCAGCACCACGCCGGCCAGCATGGTGATCAGCCAGCGCTGCTGCGCGGCCTGGCGCTCGGCCAGCCGCGTGAGCTGATCGAACTCGCGCTCCTTGCTCTCCCGCTCGTAGCGGTTGAGCAGGTCGATCAGCCGCTGACCCGCGCGCTCGCGCACCACGCGCGCCGTCATGTCATTGGCCTCCACCGTGAGCTCGTAGGCACGCCGCATGTCTCCGGCCGCCGCCGCCACGGCCGCCACGCGCGTGGCACTGCCGCTCAAATAGAGCGCAAGGCCGAGTTCCTTCGCAATCGCGTAACCGCGCTCTGCCTGGATTCGTGCATTCGCAAGATCGCCCATCGCCTGCAGGGTGGTGCTGCGAGCGTTGAAGTTGAACCACTCGCCGATGCGATTGGGATACTTGGCATAGATCGCCATCGCTTCATCGAGCAATGCCAATGCTTCGGCATGTCGACCCTGAGCAAGCTTCGATTCGGCCAAGCCGTGCAGTCCAAAGGACTCCGCGAAATTCGCGCCGACCTCCCGGTAAACAAGCAAGGACTCGCGGAACAGCTGATCGGCCAATGCGAAGTCACGCTCCCACAGCTCGATTCTTGCGAGCCCCGTGATGGCAAACGCTTCCATCAGCCTGGACTGTGCCTCGCGGGCGGCCATGCGCATCTGCTGGTAGTTCTTGCGCGCTTCTTCTGGCCGATAGCTCAGGTCGAAGGCGTGTCCCATGGCCTGGTGCGCGTAGGCCCGCGCCATGGCATCCCCGCTGCGCTGGGCGATCTGCATGGCCCTCACCGCCACCGAGACCGACTCGTCGAGCTGATCGAAGCGGCGGTACATCACCGCGGCGCGCACCATCGCCTCGCCCAGCAGGTCGGGGCGGTCCACACCTTCCAAAATCTGAACGCCGTGCTGCGTGGCGCGCACCAGCTCGTCAAGCTTGCCCTGGTTGACGGAGTTAAGCGAGACGGTCAGGTCAGCCTCTGCCTGGCCGATGGGGTCGGCATGGCGCGCCGCAATGTCGAAGGCCTCCTGGGCGTGCGCTGCCGACACCGAAGTCAACCCGATGTAGGTTTCTATCCGCGCCAGGATGTTGAGCACGCGCGCCCGGTCCGCCGGACTGGCATTCGCAGGCAGTTCGGCCTGCAGCTTCTTGGCCGCCTCGTAGGCGCGCCGGGTGTCGTTCTCGGCCAGCGCCCGAACCTCGGTCGCCCGCGCACGCCAAGCATCGATGGCGGTGCCGTGAGCTCGCATGCCGGCGCCCAGTGCCACGGCCATGAGGACACACCGCAACACGAGGCGCGGCCAAGTCGCAATGCCGGACGCTCGTGGGTGGCCTGGCATGGAAAACCCAATCATCGCGGCGAGTGCCCGCGCCGCTGCCTGTAGATGTTCATTGTGCGTGGTGCTCCGTGCTGTGCATCTCCACCAGCGTGGCGATGGCCCGCGACTGGTAGCCGTCGGCCAGCCGCGCCAGCCGGCCCGCGAAGGCCGCGTAGCGTGGGTCCAGCGCCATGAGGTGCTCCGCCCGCTCGCGGATGGTCCGCATGTTGCCGGTCTTCGCCAGTTGGCGCAGCACCGCCATCTCCTCGGGCGGCGGCGAGATGAGCGCACCGTCCTGCGCCTCGCTGGCAGCCACCTCCGCAACGGCGGGCTTCTCGTACACCCAGATGAGCCCCAGCAGCGCCCCAACCACCTTCAGCAGCGCCGCCTGCTCGATGGGCTTGGCGATGAACGCACTGGCCCCGGCGGCGTGGCTGCGCGCCTCCATCTCGGGTGTGGCGCTGGCCGAGGTGGCGATGATGGGCACATCGGCCAGGGCAGGTATCTCGCGCATGCGCCGGGTTGCGTCGAACCCATCCATCACGGGCATGGTGAGGTCCATGATGACGAGCTCGGGGCCCCGTTGCGCGGCCACGTCGATCGCTTGCTGCCCGTCGGCCGCATCGAACACCTCGAAGCCCAGCATCGACAGCGCGTCGGTGAGCATGGCCCGGTTCGGCGCCACGTCGTCGACGATCAGCACCTTGCGCCGGTGCCCCTCGTAGCCTACGGGCTCGCCGCTGCGCGGTGCGCCGACGGCCTGGCCCCAGGCGGCGGGCATGTCCAGATCGAAAGCAAACGTGCTGCCTTGGCCCGGCTCGCTGCTCACCCGGATCTCGCCGCCCATCAGGCGCACCAGTTGCTGGCTGATGGCCAGCCCCAGCCCGGCGCCGCTTTCGCGGCGCGCCGCGCCGGCCACCTGCTCGAAGGGCTGGAACAGGCGCGCCTGCTGCGCTTCGTCCATGCCGATGCCGGTGTCTTGCACCTCGAAGCGCAAGCGGGCCCTCTCGCCCACACCTTCGCTGCCTGGCTTCGATACCCCCATCGCCTGCACCTGCAGCCGGACCTGCCCGCTGTCGGTGAACTTGATGGCGTTGGACAGCAGGTTGAGCAGCACCTGGCGCAGCCGCCTTTCGTCCGCCCGCACGGTGGTCGGCAAGCCGGGCGACGGCCGGTACTCGAACACCAGGGTCTTCTCCTCGGCCTTCACCTGCACGATGTCGGAGACGACCTGCAGGAAGCTCGGCAGTGAGATCTCCGTGGGAAAGAGCTCGAGCTTCGCGGCGTCGATGCGCGCCAGGTCGAGCACGTCGTTGATGAGCGTGAGCAGGTGCTGGCCGCTCTCTTCGATGATCTTCAGGCCCCTGCCCTGGCGCTCGGTCAGCGGCTTGTCGCGCTGCAAAATCTGCGCAAAGCCCAGAATGCCGTTCAGCGGCGTGCGCAGCTCGTGGCTCATCTGCGCGAGGAAATCGCTGCGCTGCTGCGCCAGCCGCCGGGCCTCGGCCAAGGCGGCCTCGCGCGCGGCATCGGCCGCCTTGCGGTCGTTGATGTCGCGCGACACGCCCACGGTGCCGAGCACGGTGCCGTCCTCGTCGATCACCGGTGCCTTGTAGCTTTCCATCCAGACCAGGTTCGCATCCACGATGATCTGCTCCTCCACGGTGGTGCCGTGGCCGGAAGCCATGATCTGCTGGTCTTCGCGGACATAGTGCTCGGCCTGCCGGGGCGGCCACAGCTCGGCGTCCGTGCGACCCACCATGCGATCCACTCCGGTGCCGCAGGCGCGCGCGGTGGCCTCGTTGGCGGCCAGGTAGCGGCTGTGCGTGTCCTTGAGCCAGGCCCACATCGGCAGCATGTCGATCAGGGTGCGCAGGTAGCGCGCCTGCTGGCGCAGCTCAGCCGTGCGCGACTGCACGCGCTGCTCCAGGGTGGCGTTCAGGGCCCGGATGTCGGTTTCGGAACGTCGCAGTTGGGTGTTCAAGTGCTGCAACTGCCGATGCGACTGGCGCAGCCTGTACACGAACAGCGCCGTGCCGGCCAGCAGCAGCACCACGCCGGCCAGCATGGTGATCAGCCAGCGCTGCTGCGCGGCCTGGCGCTCGGCCAGCCGCGTGAGCTGATCGAACTCGCGCTCCTTGCTCTCCCGCTCGTAGCGGTTGAGCAGGTCGATCAGCCGCTGACCCGCGCGCTCGCGCACCACGCGCGCCGTCATGTCATTGGCCTCCACCGTGAGCTCGTAGGCACGCCGCATGTCTCCGGCCGCCGCCGCCACGGCCGCCACGCGCGTGGCACTGCCGCTCAAATAGAGCGCAAGGCCGAGTTCCTTCGCAATCGCGTAACCGCGCTCTGCCTGGATTCGTGCATTCGCAAGATCGCCCATCGCCTGCAGCGAGGTGCTACGGGCGTTGAAGGTGAACCACTCGCCGATGCGATTGGGATACTTGGCATAAATCGCCATCGCTTCATCGAGCAATGCCAATGACTCAGCGTACCGGCCTTGTATCCGCCTCAGCCCCGCCAAGCCATGCAACCCAAAGGACAGCGCAAAATTCGAGTCCACCCCCCGGAAATGGCTCAAAGCATCGCGGAACAGTTGCTCCGCGAGTTGATGATTGCCGGCCCTGATCTCGGCGTTGGCCAGCCCGGTGACGGCAAAGCCCTCCATCAGCCTGGACTGCGCCTCGCGGGCGGCCATGCGCATCTGCTGGTAGCTCTCGCGCATTTCTTCCCCGCGGTGGCTCAGATCGAAGGCCAGCGCCATCGCGTGGTGCGCGTAGGCCCGCGCCATCGCATTCCCGCTGCGCCGGGCGATCTGCATGGCTCTCACCGCGACCGATATCGACTCATCAAGTTGGTCGAAACGGCGGTACATCACCGCGGTCCGCATCATGGCCTCGCCCAGCAAGTCGGGCCGGTTCACGCCTTCCAGAATCAGGACGCTGTGCTGCGTGGCGCGCACCAGCTCGTCGAGCCTGCCCTCGTTGATTGAACTGAGCGCGACGTTCAAATCCGATTCGGCCTGGCCGATCCGATCATCGTGGCGCACCGCGATGTCGAATGCCTCCCGAGAGTGCGCCACCGACAGCGAAGTCAGACCGATGTAGGCCTCGATCCGCGCGAGGATGTTCAGGATGCGCGCCCGGTCAGCCGGCGTCGCATCGACGGGCAACTCGGACTGCAGCTTCTTGGCCGCCTCGTAGGCGCTTCGCGTGTCGTTTTCGGCCAGCAGGCGGGTTTCGCTGGCCCGCACGCGCCAGTCATCGATTGGGGCGGCGCGAACCGTGGCGCCGGCAGCCAGCAACACCAGGGCGACGAAAACACACCACACCGCGGCAAGCGACCACCCGATGCCGCGCGCCGCGTAGTGGCCCGCCGTGGAAGACTGCTTCATCTAGCGAATTCCGGCCTCGATCGTGCGGGTATCGCGCGTTTGGCGCAACACGAGCTTCCTGTGCGAGCGAGCATGGTATTCCCTCGCGTGCCGACCCCGCCTGCGCGGTTTCACCCCCCTTCACAGGCGCAGAGCGAGCGTGAGGCTGATCTGCCGGTCGTTGAGCCAGTTCGACTGTGGACGCGTTTCCACCTCGTGGTAGGCGCTGCGCTGGGTGCGAAGCAGGTTGGTCCCTTCGAGGGCCAGCGAGACTCTGTCCGTGAGCCTGTAACGCAACGACGCGTCCAGCCATCCGTACGCGCGGGTATAGATCGGGTCGTTGCCGAGGAAGCCGCTCACGAACTTGTCGCGCCAGTTGTAGGCCAGGCGGGCCGACACGCGGCCGCGCTCATACATGCCGATAAGGTTGACGCTGTGGCGAGACAGGTTCTGCAACGGAGCCACGTCGCCCGCCGCGTTGATCGGCATCTCGCTGTCGACATACGTGTAGTTCGCCTGGGCTCCCAGGCCGCTCAGCCAGCCCGGGAGGAAGTCGTAGAACTGCTGGTAGCCCAGCTCCACGCCCCGGATGTCCGCAGCGGCGCTGTTTTGCGGCCGGCTCACCAGGTAGGTGGCGCCGTCATGCACTTCGGGCCGGCTGACTGTGGTGATGAACCCGTCAACCTTCTTCATGAAGGCGGTGAGCGATGCGAACGTGGTCCGATCGAAGTAGCGCTCGATCGCCAGGTCGAGATTGCGTGCTCGGATGGCTCTCAGCGACGGGTTGCCCGCGGACCCCTGGTTCTGCGCAGGGTTGATCGGGTTGGGCGTCAGGATCAGCGAAGGCGAAAGCTGATTGAAATCAGGCCGCGTGATCGTCTTCGAGGCGGCCGCGCGAAGCTGCCAGCCGACCCCGACGGCGAAGCGCAAGTTGACGCTGGGCAGCCAGTCGGTGGTCGTCGAGTCGATGTCGATGGGTGCGACGCCGCCCGTGGACGGCACCGACTGGTGGCCCGACACCGCCGTGCGCGTCTTCACCACGCGAAGGCCGGCGTTGCCGTCCATCCGGGGGCCGGGGGCCTGGAAGCGCGTCATCAGGTATGCCGCGTCAGTCTCCTCGTCGATCGTCCACAGGCCCAGCGGGCTGCCAGACGCCGGAATCGGCGTCGTGATGCCGAACGCTGCGCGAAGCTCCTCGGGGTTGCGCGCCTTCTCCAGGTTTCCGATGAGGAAGTCGCGCACACTCGGCTCGCTCTCGCCCGGGAAGAGCACGTACGGATTCGGCATGACGAACGCAGGTCGGTCGGCCGCTGTCGGGCCTGCGACCGGCGTGTCGGCAAAGATCAACCCCGGCAGGTTGCTGGCGCCCCGTGTGGCTCTCCGCACGCCGGCGTGCAGCGACTGCAGCACCTCGTGCCCCACGCGGTACTCGGCATCGAGGCGCGTGGCATTGAGCGTTCCGTCGAACGGGCGGGTACGGTACGCAATATTGGTAAAGCGCAGGTTTGACGGATCGAGCAGGTTGGTGCCGGCCACGGAAGTGCCGGGCAGGCGCGTAGACAGGTCGTGCGTGAAAGTGGCCACCGTGCCTTCGAGAACCGGCCCACTGAAGAAAAGGTGGTTGAAGCTCTTGGTGCGGCTCCAGTCACCCGTCAGGGTGAGCGCATCGCGGTTCCAGCGGCCGCCCAGCGCCACCTGCGAAGTGCGGTCGACGGTGTCGCGGGCAAAGCTCAAAACGGAGGCCCGCGCAGACGTCCAGGTAATGGACTGCAGATCCTGCGTACCGGGAAACAGGGTCAGGCTGCCCGGCACGTAGCTGCTCATCGTGTTGGGAAACACACTGATCTGGTGCGAGTCCTGCACCGTGCGCAATTCGGCGTGGCTCGCCTCGGCATGCAGTTCCACTTCCTCGACGGGCCGCCATTGCAGTACGAGGTGGCCGCCTGTGCGCTTGCGTCGACCGAAGCTGGTGGTCTCCGATGTGCCGCCAGGTGCGGTAATGGTCTGTCCTGGCAGCAGGTCGTCATGCGCCACAGGGCTGCCCGTCCCCTTTTGGTCCTCCCGCCACGCCCGCTCCTGGACCACCAGATTCGCCAGCGCACCGAACTCCCCCGTCCGGCCGGTCTTCCAACGCCGGCTGGCCAGCAACGAGAACTGCGGCTTCTCAGACTTGACCAGATCGCCATGGACAAGCCGCACCGACCCCAGCAGCTCGTACTGATCGAGGTCGAAGGGCCGACGCGTGCGCATGTCGACCATGCCCCCCAGCCCGCCTTCGATATGGTTGGCCGATGAGGTCTTGTACACGTCAATGCGCGAAACCATCTCCGACGCGATGTCGGAGAAGTCGAGGGTTCTCCCCGTCCCCGCAGTGAAGACCTCGCGGCCATTGAGCAGCGTCTCGATTTGCGTCAGGCCCCGGATCGCCACGATGGAACCTTCGCCGCGATCGCGCGCGATCTGTACGCCGGTCACGCGTTGCAGTGCATCCGTAACACTGAAATCGGGCAGCTTGACGATGTCCTCGGCGGCCACCGAATCGACGATTTCCAGACTCTGCCGTCGAACCTGCTGGACAGTGGCCAGACTCGCGCGTGTGCCGCGTATGGTCACGGCCTCGAGCTGGACCTCCTCAGGCTGCCGCGCGGCATTGTTTGACGGCTGGGCATGCGCCAGGGAAAACGCTGAAGAGACTGCTCCCAGCACCAGGAGCCATCGCGGCACCGGGGGCGTCGTCAGAACCACTGCCAACAGCACAGGGCGCATGCGGACACCATGAGGGAGTACAGCGATTGCAATGTACTCGGCACGCGGGGGCGGTGCAATGGCGAGTCCTGTCCAACGAGGTGTGAGCCTGGAGGGTGCCTGGGAGCGACGGTGGGGCAGCTGGGGGGCAGCTCGCCGGCGCGGCGCTGCAAGAATTCCGCAGAGGTGGCAGAGTGATCGAATGTCCCTGACTCAGGTGTACGGTATCCCCGTACCGAGGGTTCGACTCCATCTGCGCCAACACCACGCATGAAACCGGGCCCTCGCGGCCCATGCCGCCTTCTGCCACGGCGGCCCAGTTCTGCCCCGAATAGCCGAGATTTTTCCCGAGCTGATCCGGCCGGGAATGCCAAGCCGAGGCCGCGATGCTCAAGCGTTCCCTTCGAGCGTTGAAACACCGGGTCCAGATCGCGCTGCTGCGACTGCAGTGGGATCGCCGCGAGCCAGCCCCGGCCGCCGATGTATCGGCGCCGATCGCACGGCTGCTGCTGATGCCGGCGGACCCCTGGACGCTGACCGGCTCCAAGGGCGACGAGGCGATGACCGCCGTGGCCCAGCGGCTGCGTGGCCGCATGCCTGGCCTGTTGGTCGGCGTCATCACGGCGTCACCGGCCGCCTCCGCGCACGCCCGCCGGCTCGGCTACCTGCCGGTCGAGGCCTGGTCGTGGTGGCTGGCGCGCGGAGGCCGGCGGATCGACGCGTTCGCGCCCGACGCGCTGGTGGTGCTCGGGGCGGACGTGATGGATGGCTACTACAACCCGGTGTTCTCCACGCGCGTGCTGCTGATGGCAGACGCCGCGTCACGCCGCGGCGTGCGCGTCACGCTGCTGGGTTTCAGCTTCAACAACCATCCCGCCGAGTCCCTGCGGCCGATCTTGGACCGGCTAAGCCGGGCGATCGCGGTCCACGTGCGCGACCCGCTCTCGCTCGATCGCTTCCGCAGGTTCTCCACGACGCCGGCCGAGCTGGTGGCGGACGCCGCATTCATGCTGGAACCCGATGCGTCGACCGACACCGTCGCCTCGGTGCGGGCGTGGGCCGAACGCCGCCGCGCCGCCGGAGACGCGGTGCTGGGCTTCAACATCCATCCGATGCTGATCACCCGGGCGACAAAGCAACAAGTCGATCGGCTGATCGCGAACGCCGTGGCCGCGTTGCAGGCGGTGGCCGCCCACCGCCGGGTGTCGTTCCTGCTCATTCCGCACGACTACCGCGGTGCCTCGGGCGACATGGCCTGTCTGGCGCCGATCCATCACAGGCTGGTGCAAGCGCTGAACGACAGCCTGATGCTGGTGACCCGCAGCCAGTCCGCCGCCCAGTTGAAGGCCGTGTCGGGGCTCGTCGACGGGCTGGTCACCGGCCGCACGCACCTGGCCATCGCCGGGCTCGGCATGGGGCGCCCGTGGCGGCGATCCACGGGCTGTTCGACCACTTCGACCTGCCCAGGCGATTCCTTCTCGCGCCCGAGGCTTTGATGGGGGAGGGGCGGCTGGAGTCGTTGATGCTGGACTTCATCGACAGCCTGCCCGAGCTGGAGCGACAGGGGGCGCAATGCGCGGCCTCCGTCCAGGATGCGGCGTCCCGCAATCTCGTGTCGCTGGGCTTGTGCTAGCCCCGCCGGCGGCGCCAACGCCAGACGACGGTGCCGACAACGATGCCACCGAACAGCGCCGCCGCCGCAACCGCATACCTCGCACCCACGCCCCGTTGAGCAAGGGAATCGCACGGTGCCTGAGGCGCGGGCTCGCGCACCAGCTCGTGGCGGCGGGTCCGTCCGCATCGCGGCGAGCCAACCGGCCGCCATAGACGAAGTAGTGGTCGGTCGGGGCGCCCGGATCGACGTTGCCGTTCCACAGCCCGGTGGCGATGTAGTTGAACGAGCCGCCGCGCAGTCCCTTGGTAGGGATGTCGCAGCGCCAGCAGGTTCCGTCCCCCAAGCCCCGCCAGCCTTCCAGCCACTCCCACACGTTGCCGCCGAGGTCGCGGTTCATCTCGCGCTGGGCGGGGAGATTCATGAGCGAGCGCTGGCGGGCATGTATGCGCGACACCCGGGACGCGAGCCGGCGCAACCCACGGCCAAGTTGGAAGCGCGCGTGCTGAACCACACGCTCAAGCGCAAGCCGGCTGATGGCCCCACACACTGGAGCAGCCGAAAGTTGGCCACCGAACTGGGCAACGTGTCGTCCTCGGCGGTGCTTCGCATCTGGCGCAAGCACGGCCTGCAGCCGCATCGGCTGGAGCAGCACATGGTCTCTAACTGTCCTGTCCCGCTGGATAGCTGAGCAAAGTCGACGCAGCTTCGCGAGGATCGAAAGCAGTGGCAGTCCAGCGGAAGGGCTGGCAGGTGTTGTGATGGGCGACGAAGTGATAGATGCGCTGCACCAGCTGCTTGAAGAGTTGGCGTGACCTTCGCCGTGCGACCAGTCTCGGGAGACCGGCTCTGCGCGCGCCTTCAAGAATCCGGCGTGTCACCTTGCTGGCGACGGCAGAGACGCCCGACACACCGAGGCGCCCGGCCCACAAGGTCTCGTGATCTTGAGGTGGGTCATGTCATGCCGACATGGGGGCATGCTGCCTGCGCCACGCCACTCGGGACCTGGAGCCAAGTACGTGGGGCCTCCCCCTGGACAGTCACACAAGACAGCGTCTAGAGTGCCGCCTCCCAGTACACGGAGGCATCGTGCAAGCCGTTGCATCACCAGTTGCAGATGTGTCGACGCGGGCCCGGGGCTGCCCTCCTTCGCACCCGCGGCGCCCCAGGGCACGACAGAAGCCCGCGCCTCGTGCAAACGATATCGGGGGCAATCCATGCCGATGAACGGCGACACTCGCGACATGGCCAGCGCAGCATTCGCGATGGCACTGCGCCGCAGCGTGCTCTTCTGCGGCGGGCTCGCCATCCTGTCATTCGCGCTGTTCCTGTCCATGGGCGTGCCGGATTTGGCTTGGCCAAACATATCGAGCGTCGCGCTCTACGCCACCGCCTTTCTGGCCGCGAAGCGTCGTCTTCATGCCCTGGCCGTGGCCTTGGTGTGGATTGAGGTGACGCTTCATGCGGCGGTGGGCACTCTGCTGATCGGCTGGGAGAGCGGCTTCCACTATCACCTGCTGATGTTCGTGCCAATGATCGTGGTCGGCAGCAGCCGTCGCTTGGCGCCAGCGCTCCTGGGGTGCGTGTTCGTCTCCTATTTGGGACTGGACGCGCTCTCATACCTGATGGGCCCAACCAACCCCGTTCCCGGTTCACTGCCCGCATTGATCCGTTGGATCAACGCTGCAACCACCTTCGCCGGGCTGGCGTACTCCGCCCGCTGCTACGCAGGCGCGGTTCACGACGCCAGTATGAGACTGAGTTTCATGGCCACGAACGATCCGTTGAGCGGACTTTGGAATCGCCGGCAGTTCTGCGCCATGGTCGAGCACGAACTCGCACGCCGCCGACGCACCGGTGAGCGCGTCACCCTGGCGATCGTCGACATCGACAAACTGGTCCGGCTAAACGAAGCCCTCGGGCGCCAGGGCGGCGACGGCGTGATCGAACGTGTCGGCCACCTCGTGCGGCGCAATTGCAGGCTTCATGATCTGGTGGCCAGATGGGGGGACGACGAGTTCATTTGCCTCCTTCCAGGCACCGACCTCGGTGAGGCACTGGTCGCCGGCGAGCGACTACGGCGCATGGTCGAAAGTATCCCACCCCATTCATCATCGGACCGCTGCACCGTGTCCGTCGGCATCACTGAGATCCACGCCGACGAGCGCATCAACGATGCGCTCCCGCGTGCTGAACAGGCCATGCGCCGCAGCAAAAGCGAGGGCGGGAACCGGGTTCGTTGTATGCCGATCAAGGAACAACACGCCCTGGCCGCATCGCAGATGAGGACCCGGGCCGCCGCATAGCCCGCGTTCGTACACCAATGGGCCCGTCGACTGTTTATCGCCTGCTTCGTCGCGCCAGGGACGCTAACCACCCAGGCACCGCAGTCCCGGGCCGCAGTCAGTATGCGGCGCCAAGCCATTTCTAGAACCTGTTGCCGAGGCTTACACCCGCGTCCAACCTCGCATGATGTCGTGGATTTCGGGCGGTCGTTCAGACGCTCGATGGAGCGCAGCTGACACCCGGTTGTGCTGAGCGACGGGAGCGCCACTGGCATCGGCATCGGCATCTGCACCCGCGCACACTTGCCGGGTCATTTCGTCGCGCGTTCGGCTGGCGATGGTCTCCATGTGATGCTGCATAGCAGCCACGGCAGCCTCGGGATCCCGCGCCGCCAGAGCGGCGACGATCCGTCGGTGTTGATCTACGCTCGCAGCAATCGCGCCTTCACGCGTCAGCGCGCGACGCCGATAGTCAACGCCCTGCGCGTAAAGATCCAGTGCCATGTCGACCATCAGCGGATTGGCGCAGGTGCGGTAGATCGTGAAGTGAAACTCCATGTCCAGGAGGTGAAAGCATGCCGGATCGTTCACCATGCGCTGCTGGAGTTCTGTCAAGCGCTCCAGTCGCTGCAGCGTGCGAGCGTCGATGTCGACCGCGGCGCAGCGAACAATTTCGGAATCGACGGCTGCCCGCACTTGCTGCACGTGATTCAGCGCGTGGTCCACGAGATGCCCCAGCGCCCTCGCACGATCCACCACATCGAGCGTTCCCGGACCCAGCACACGAGAGCGTCGCCCGTGACACACGGCAAGCATCAGGCGGCTTTGCAGCCTTCCCAGCGCCGCGCGTATGGTTTGCCGAGACACGCCAAACGCCTCAGCAAGCTCCCTTTCCCCAGGCAGCAGGTCACCCGCCTGAAGGATCCCGAATTGGATCGCCTGTGCGAGCTTGTCGGCCACGCAGTTGCGCACCGGATCAGGCCATTGAACGGCACCTTCTCCGAGTACAGGCTCACGATAGCCGCGAGCCCCCATCAAACTCGTGGCAGGAAGACGGGAATGCCCTGCGTGCGCGGGGTTCTTTTCGAGCTGAACGTCTGATTCGGTGGTCACTGCAGTGCTCACTTCGGGCTCCTTTCGAGCGTTCTTGTCGAGTGCCATGGCATTGAACCGCTCGCCATGTGCACCTGCTGCCTATCTCCTGAAGCGAGAACAATTCACGGCGTCCGGGCATTCCGTTGTTTACATGCGGAGATCACTCACCCCCCTTGCCTTAGGGGGTCGTGATGTAAAGCACGAAAATTTATCGGCCGTGACGGAATAAGAACCACCCCACCGATGTTCTAGCTCCATTGGTGGGTAGCCGACACTGGCCACCAGGGGAGGGCCAGATTGCTGAACGACGAACTACAGGTCCAGCTACCTCAGCTGCTGCCAAGGCTGTGGCGCTTTGCGCTTCGTCTGACGCGCTCCACCACGGATGCCGAGGATCTCGTCCAGCGGTGCTGCCTACGCGCCCTCGAGAGACGCTGGCAGCTGAAGCCCGGCACCGCGGTACTCAGCTGGCTGTTCTCCATCATGCATTCAACCTGGCTCAACGAGCTTCGCGCACGGCAACGCCGGCGGGAGTCGAGCCTCGACTGGGAGGATGAGCTCGCCGACTTCGAGCCGGCGTACCCTGGCTCCACTCCCGAAGAAGCCATGCTGTTTCGCCAGATCGTCGATGCAGTCCATGCGCTTCCCGAGGCGCAGCGTCTCGTGATGATGCTTGTAGCTGTCGAAGGCTTGTCTTATCGCGAGGCGGCCGAAGTGCTAGAAATACCCGTCGGTACGGTGATGAGCAGGCTGGCCCGCGCCCGAATCACGCTGGGCCGCCGCTTCATCGGCGACGCCGAAAAGTCGGAAGCACGAAGGATGGTGTCCGATGAGCATTGATGAAGCCACGCTACGCGCGTTCGTGGACGGTGAGCTGACGGCCGTCGAACGCAAGAAGGTCGAGGCCGCCATCGCGGGAGACCCAGAGCTTCTTGAACAAGTAGAAGCCTTGCAGGCCAGCTGCCTGCCGTACTCGCTGGCATTCGACCGTCAAACGCTTCCCGATGTGCCGGCGTCCCTGTCGCGCCGCCTCGACTCATGGATCGCCATGACGCGTGAACCATCGGCAAGCGCTCCTCCCGCGCGTCGGCGATGGCTGGGAGCCGGTGCAGCGCTGGCCGCTTCGTTTGCCACAGGCCTATGGATACCAGTGCCATGGCGGCTGAACCCCGACCAATTCTCAGACCAACCTTGGGTGCAGGCCATCGCAAGGTACCAAGCGCTTTACGTGCGTGAGACCGTCGACCTGGTCCTTAACGACGTGGATCGCACCGTTGCGCTGCTTGCCGCGTTTTCTGCTCGTCACGGAGTGTCCGTGGTGGTTCCCGACCTGCGCGATGCAGGAATGACGTTCCGCCATATCCAGAGGCTGGCTTTCAACGACGCACCGGTGATCCAGATGGTGTACCTGCCACCCAAGGGGAGGCCTTTCGCCCTGTGTGTGGTCGGTGCGCGGCCGGGCGACGCCGAAGTGACCACGCGCCGCATGGAAGGGCTGGAAGTTTCCACATGGGGCAGGAACGGCTTGGCCTATGTCACGGTTGCCGACATGCCGCGTGACCAAGCCACACTTCTTGCTGAGCGCCTGGCGAGCGGACGCACTCCTGTTCTCTACGGCGCGTAGTCCCTACCCCTGGTTCGCGGGGCACGACGCTCCGGCAGCGCACGGCGCGTGGTCAACTTGCGCCATCGCATGTGCGATTCGCGCACGTCGGGTCACCCCTGGCAAGGGTGTCGATGCACTTGCTGAAGATGCCTGCCGGGCCAGACCCCTCATGTACCGAACACCGTAGCCCACACGACGATGAGCGAGCCCCATTCCGCGTCTTCAAGCCAGCACACGGCAGCCCCGGCATCCGCCGGATCGTTCCGGCCGGTGAGCCTGACGGGGGCATCCTTCTGGCCGACCATGCGCAAGGTCGCCGTCATGGCGGCGAGCGTCGACGTTCTGTACTTCCTGCTCTTCATCTCTCTGGGGGTGCCGCAGCTGGCATGGCCCAACGTATCGAGCGTGCTGCTCTATGCGATGGTCTACGTGCTTATTCTGCGCCGCGTGAACCGCTTGGCGATGGTCTTGATGTGGATCGAGGTGCTGCTGCACGCCACGGTCGGCACACTCATGATCGGCTGGGACAGCGGCTTCCATTACTACCTGCTGCTCTTCATCCCGGCCATAGGCATCGGAAGCAGCGTTCGAGTTGCCTCGATCCTTCTGCCCACCTTGCTAACGTGCTACCTGGCGCTCAACATGCTGTCGCTATTCGCCGGCCCCACCACCCCGCTGCCGGAAACAGCACTGGTGATCGTGAGCTGGTTCAACATCATCGTGGTCTTCGCGATGCTCTCGTGCTCGGCCATTCTCTTTCGGCGCAGAGTCCAGAACACACAGGAGCGCTTGAGCTACCTGGCCACGCACGATCCAGTTACTGGATTGTGGAACCGCAGGCAGTTCATGGCGATGGCCGAGCACGAGCTTGCTCGGCAGCGACGCACTCGCTCCCCCCTGTCGATCGTTGTGATCGACATCCACGCGTCGAATCCCTCCGGTGCCCCACACATACGACGCGTCGGAGACAGCGCACTGGTGCATGTCGCGCATTCACTCAGGAACAGCTGCCGCATTGACGACATCGTCGCGAGATGGGACGCAAGCGAGTTCGTCGCACTGGTGTCCTGTGCCGCACTGCCGGAAGCGACGCTGTTCGCAGAGCGGGCTCGCTCGGCCATCGAAGCAGCCATGGCGAACGCTCCATCGCATGCGACGAACTGCAGCGTATCGACCGGCGTGACGGAGATCGAGGTCGGGGAGGACTTTTTCACCGCCCTCGGGCGCGCGGATGCCGCTGCCGATGCCTCGAAGCCCGGCCGCGCGGACCAGGTGAGCCGGCGCGGTGGCGCCGCTTCGCACAGCTGCAGCAGTACGGTTCTTTTTGCGGCAAGGCGCAGTTAAAAGGCCAGTGTCCGCCTTTCAGCCATGGCTGCTGCCGTAAAGCACGGGAAGTTGGCCACTGGCCACACGCTCGGCAAGCAATGCCGCATGGGCGGTCGGCAGGTCGGCCACCATCACGTACGCGAGCCCGTTGCCGCGCCAGCTCGCCACGCTGAGGCCCTCGATGCGATGTGTCGTGATGCCGGCCAATGCACCGGCATCAGGCCGCACGCACAGCGCGGCCGGCTTGCCGCGGTCTGGCAGATACACCATCTGCATCACGGGCGCATCGTCCACGGCCAAGCGCTGGAGACCGCGAAACGCAAGCCCCGCCCCGCGCAAGTCGGGCACGGAAATGTTCACACCCAAGTCGTTGGAGAACGCAACGAGCAGTTCCCGGGCGCGCATCGGATCCACGGCGACGAAATCCACGGTTTCCCGCACGTAAAGGGCCTGGTATCTCGCAATCACTCTGACCCAGCGCTCGTCAGAGAAGCTGGACGGATCCAGGCGCCAGGGCACCGGAGACCACAACCCTGCAGCAAAGGCCGCCGCAAGTCCGGCACCCGCTCTCATCCATCTACGGCGATTCTGAAAAGCACCGCCGGATGCAGCAGCCGCTTCGCCGGCCCAGGCATCCAACTGCCGCCATAGACGTTCAGGGACATCGGGAAGTTGCTGCGCATCGAATGCCTGCCGGTACGGCAAGCAACTCAGACGGAACAAGTCGAGATCCAACCGCAGTTGCGCATTGCCCTGGACAGCCGCCTGAACTTCAGCTCGCTGGCCAGCGCCAAGCTCGCCATCCACATAGGCACGCAACGTCGTCTCGTCGATGTTCATCCCGCCCCCTTCCCGTCCTTTAACAAGTCGTGATCCATGGACGGGAACCCGCGGCCTGTGCCGCAGTGCCCTCCAAGGTCCAACCAGTCAACAGAACACCGCCGTCAAGAGGGTTATTCCGGGGCAACTCACACGAAATGATCGGATGCGCGCAGAGAGGTGCAGTGAAGCCTATGCCGCTTCGTCGACCTCGCCCGCGCCGAGCCTTTGCCGCACCTCGCGCACGACGCGCGTGAGTTGCACGTCGCAGCTAAGGTCGAGTTCGCCGTCCTGGGTCTCGACGATGAGGCTGCGATGTCCAGGCAGGCCTGAATCGGCAACAACGCTGACGTAGCGCGCGCCCTTGGACTGCAGACCCTCCTTGAGCCCACCAAGTGTGTCCACCGCGGAGGGATGAACCCTGATGCGCACCGCACTGCCCTCTGGTACGAGGCCGTGCAGATGCTCGGCCGCATGGGCGAAGAATGCCTCGGGGCTGGACGACTCGACGATCCTGCCGGCAAGCTTCACGGCGAGCTCCAGTGCGCCGCGCTCAAGCTCGTATGCGGCGTCAAGAAAGAGCTGGCTCAGCTGCTGTAGCCGCTGCGCAACGATCTCGTCGGCCTTGCGTTCCACCGCGGCTTGCACCGCCAAAACCCCCGCCGTGAGCTCCTGCTCGATGCGGCTATCGGCCTGCTGCCGCAACTCGTCCAGGCGCAGCCAGTGCTGCCGCTCATCGGACTTGACCACGTTCGTGCCGGGATCGAACGCGTCGCGGTGAAAACGCACCACGGCCACCGGCCGAGACTCATTCGACATGGATCATCCTAGTAGCACGTGAAGCCCCAAAGAAATTCGGTAGATGCGCAGCAAGGTTGGCCGAGCCGCCTCGTGGTTCGCATTTGTCAATGCCCGGCATCCTCAGCACTGCAGTTCAGCCGTCTCATCGTCGGCGCGCGCGCGCCGTTTCTGTGGGCGCGTCTTCTTCGATGGCGCTGAACCGATGGCCGGCGACTCCGGCAGCGCAGGCAGCTTTGGCCAATCGACCGGCTCGGCATGGGATGCCCACCAGCTAGGGAACATGGAAGTGCCGCGGCACAACTCGCTGGCCTTCAACTGAAGAGCCAGTTCTTCAAGATGGCGTCGCCTAAGCCTTTCGTTCTCCTCCTCGAGCTGGGCCAGCCGCTGTGCAAGCGAGGCCTGCGAACCCACGAGCCTGTCTCTCCATTGCTGGTAACTCTTCATGCTGAACCCATACCGCTCGCTCAACTCCTTTACGGAGCAGCCCGCGTCGGCCTCGCACAGGATTCGAACGATTTCTTCTGGGGTGAAGCGTTTGCTCAAGGTATACCTCCTGCAGGGTGGACTTACTTCGTCCTCCATCCTCGCCACTGGGGTCCCGGACGGCCTCTACCTTCGGGTCTTGTGTGCACTGGTACACAGTTCGGACAAACCCGCAAGCCAGCTGCCTGACCCACGATCAGGGCCCTGACACCCACTTGAGGGGATATGCATCCCTCCAAAGGGAAACCCCTGATGTAGACCAGCAGGGGGCATCCCCGACCTTTGTGCCCGCGAGCATCGCACACGAGCGCCGAGCAAGGCTGCATCTGGAATGTCCATCGGTGGCAACTACATCTTCGTGCAGGGCGTCGCCACGGTACAGCTGTCGGGCTCCTGTAGGGCGCGGGTGAAGCACGCGCGGTTGAGGGGGCGGGTCGGCTCAGCGAACGAGGGGATCCACCGATGGAGACCACCGTGCAGTGTGGTGGACGCTCCGGGCGTCGCCAAGATGCGCCACCGCGTGGTGCACCCACGCTTGCATGAGGAGCAACACCAGTGACGACAGTCCTGCAGGGGCGGCGCCCGCGTGCCGACCCCCACACCATTGGGGATGAGATCGCCGGCATCCTGGGGAGAGCTGGTCAGCGGCTCTCCGCGGCGAGCCGCAACTCCTACGACAACGAGGTGTTCGAGCGCGTCGGCCGGATCTCCAGCATCGCTGGCCCCATCCTGCGCGTCTCCGGCCTGAGCGCCGCCCTGGGCGAGATCGTGCAGATCCGCTCGCGCCGCACCGGCGAACAGGTCATGGCCGAGGTGGCCGGCTTCAGCGACTCGGCCACCCTGGTCATGCCCTACGGCTCCGTCGATGGCTTCGGCCCCGATGCAGCCGTGTATGCCACCGGTGCGCCCCTGCGCATCCCTGTCGGGCGCGGCCTGTTGGGCTGCGTGATCGATCCCCTGGGGCGCGTGATGCAGGGAACGATGGGCAAGAAGGTACAGATGCAGGCGCTCAAGCAGAGCGTGCCCGATCCCTTCGACCGACTTCCGATCGTAGAGCCCATGCTCACGGGCGTGCGCGTGGTGGATACGCTCATGCCGCTGGGCCACGGCCAGCGTATGGGCCTGTTCGCCTCGGCCGGCAGCGGCAAGACCACGATGCTGGGCATGATGGCCCGGGGCTGCGCGGCCGACATCATCGTCATCGGCCTCATCGGCGAGCGCGGTCGGGAGGTGCGCGACTTCATCGACCACAACCTGGGCGAGGAGGGGCTGAAACGCTCCGTGGTGGTGGCAGCCACTTCCGACCGCAGCGCGCTGGAGCGCATCAAGTGTGCGTTCGTCGCCACCTCGCTGGCTGAGCACTTCCGCGAGCAAGGGATGCGCGTGCTGCTGCTGGTGGACTCACTCACCCGCTTCGCACGGGCGCAGCGCGAGTTGGGCCTGGCGCTGGGCGAGCCACCCACGCGGCGCGGCTTTCCGCCTTCGCTGTTCGCGATCCTGCCGCAGCTGCTGGAGCGGCCCGGCCGCACCAAGCGTGGCAGCATGGCCGCCGTATACACGGTGCTCCTCGAAGACGAGACCATGGCCGACCCCGTGGGAGAGGAAGTGAAGTCGCTGCTGGACGGCCACATCATCCTTTCGCCGAAGGTCTCGGACCGCGGCATCTACCCGGCCATCGACATTCGCGCCAGCCTGAGCCGCCTGCAGTCGACACTGCACAACCCCGACATGATCCGCGCCGCAAGCGCGGTGCGCGGGCTGTGGAACCGCTACCTCGACGTGGAGCTGCTGGTGCAACTGGGCGAGTACAAGGCCGGGACGAACCCGCGCACCGACGAAGCCGTGCGCAAATTCCCCGAGGTGTGCGAGTTCCTCAAGCAGCACGAAAAGAAGCTGTCGTCGGCCGGACAGTCGCTGCAGGCCCTCAGCACGCTCCTGAGCGACTGCGAGGTGCCGGAAACCTGAGCGCAACCCCTTGCCCAAGCACCCGCCATGTCGATGCCGGGCCGTGGAAGAGAGGACTCCCGCCGGACGCCGTGCTCACGGGCCGGTGCGCCACGAAGCGTCTTGCGCAACGTTGGTCTTCGCATCCGCGAACTTCCTGCCGACCTGCAGGCGCGCCCTGGCAAGCCGGCTCATGACCGTGCCGATGGGAACACCCAGGACCTCCGATGCCTCCTGGTAGCTCAGACCCTCGACGGCCACAAGGATCAGCACGGTGCGCTGGACCTCCGGCAAGCCCTGTACGGCGCAAACGACCTGGCGCAGATAAACCCAGTGTTCGGGATCGGCTACGCCGCGCGGCGCCTCGAGGTCCTCAGCCTCGTGCTCGCCCGCTTCGTGCAAGCCATGGCGGCGATGACGAGAGTGCAGTTCGTTGATCCAGATCGAATGCATGATGGCGAACAGCCAACTCAGCAGGGAAGTCCCCGCGCGCCATTGCGTGCGCCTTTCCAGCGCGCGAACGCAGCAGCGCTGCACGAGGTCTTGCGCATCGTGGACAGACGAGGTGAGCCGCATCGCAAACCGCCACAGGCGGGGCAGCAATCCGGGCAGTCCGGCGCTTACCTCATCGTCCGGCCCGCCTGCTGTGTCGCCGACGCGCCCCGGAAGGCATGCTGGCGCCAACGCACCCGACATGCCTGAAGCATGTGCGCCCATGTTTGTCAACGTGACTCCTTCATGCGGCCACCGCTTGCGAATGCAGCGCAGCGCGGCTCCAACACAAGCTGCCAAAGCAGCCCCAACCCCCGCTCGGTTATACGGCCCTGCGTTTGAAGCCCGCAATCGTGCGAACCCTCGTGAGACCGCCGCAATGGCTCACGCCGGCCCCCCGCCGGTGAACTCCTGCACGCATTGAGCGCGGCAACGCGAGCTACCGTGAACCCGCCGACACCCCATTCACGCGGGACCGGGATCCCCGTTGCGGGTAACCCCCGATGTAGACCAGCAAGGGCAATGCCCGAGCCTCACAACCATCGAATAACCAGCACCCGGAGCCTCCCATGATCGATCCCGTCGCTGCCGTTGCCACCGTCTCAGCTCCTTCCCAGGTCAACGGGAGCCAGAACGTGCATGCCATGGAATACGCAGCGACTGCGCCGGAGACATTCGCCGTGCCCGAAAGCTCGGATGTTGCCGCCTTCCAGGCCATGATGGAACCTGCGACATCGTCGTCGGACATCGGCGGCAAGCTTGTCAATGCCGGCGTGGACCTCTCGGAGCGCTATTCCGACCGGCTGAGCGTGGCCCGTGAACTCTCCACCATCTCTCCGGACGAGTTCGGCAACGACGACAGCGACTACATGCGCGCCATGCTCGCAGTCCAGGTCTCGCTGAACGAGGTGACGATGGAATTGCAAAGCACCGCGCAAATCGCCAACTCGGTGAAGGACAGCTTCAACAACCTGTACCGCATGCAAGGCTGATCGTTCAGGCACTGGAGGGATCATGCCCACCGCGACCCTGATCGACTATTCCTACCAGGCGCTCGTCCTGGTTGCGATGCTGACGCTGCCCGCCGTGCTCACGGCTGCCGCCGTGGGCCTCCTCGTTGGTTTCCTGCAGGCGGTGACCCAGGTGAACGACCAGTCCATCTCCCAAGCCGCCAAGCTCCTCGCCACGGTGGTCGTTCTCCTGCTCACGCTTCGTTGGGTCGGACACGAGATGGTCACCTTCGCGCAGCAGCTGTTCCGCAACTTTCCCGCCCTCGTCCAGTGAAAGCCGGATCCGGCTTCCATCACATGAACCACCTGCGGAACGACATCGCCCGATCCCTCGCGGCTGGCCTGCGGGTCGCATCTTTGGCCCTGTGCCTGACATTTGCATCGCTTTGCCTGGCGGTGCCGACCAACCTCACGATCGAAGGCTATGCCGGGCCGCGCGTGCCCTGGAAGCTCAAGCGCATGACGCTGAAAGCCGACAACAAGGCCATCGGCGATCTCCTGCGCCAGCTCGCGGCAAGCAACCAGCTTTCCATCCAGGTCGACGAACGCATCCGCGGCAATGTGAGCGCCACTTTCTCTCTGGAGCCACAGCAGATCCTCGACCTGCTCAGCAGAAGCTACGGCTTCTTCTGGTTCTATGACGGCAGTTCGATCATCGTGTCGCCGTCCAGCGACGTGAAAGTGGAAATGGTGCGGCTAACGCCCGATGCGCTCAAGCATCTGAGCAGCACGCTGTCACGGCTGGGCATCTACGACCCGCGCTACCCGATCCGCGTAGACGAGGCCAACCAGCTGGTGGTGCTCAACGGGCCAAGCCGCTATGTCGAGATGCTGTCGAACGTATCGCGTGCTCTCCAGGATTCGTCGCAGCAGAAGGCGCCCACCGATGTGCTGGTCTATCCGCTGAAGTACGCATGGGCCGATGACCGCACGATGAACATCGGGAACGAAAGCATCGTCATCCCGGGCATCGCCAACGTGTTGAGGGGCATTTACCACCCCGGCTCTGAACAGGTCTCGGCTTCCACCGTGACCAGCATGACGAAGCCCCGGGCGCGCGGCTCGGTCTTCGGAAACGGATCGATGGAGGGCCGTCGCTACGGCTTCTACAACAAGAACGACCCCAGCGAACAGCAGACCACCTCCGTCCGCGAAACAGTGAACTCGGTACTACGCACGGCCACCAGCCCGACCGGCGCCGAAGTGCTTCCCGTCATCACGGCCGATGTGCGGCGCAACGCCGTGATCGTGCGCGACCGCGCCGAGCGGCTGCAAAAGCACAGGGAACTGATTCGGGAGCTGGACACCCGCTCCACGCTGGTCGAGATCGAGGCCAAGATCGTCGACGTGCGCACCGAAGCGCTGGACTCCCTGGGGCTCGACTGGCGCGTGGCGGGCAAGAACTTCGATGCCCAGTCGGGCGCTGGCGGAGACTCCCTGCGCTTCTCGTCGTCGCTGGGCAAGAACCCCATCGACGTGACGGCGCCGCTTGGCGGGCGCTTCACCGTGGTGGCAGGCAACGCCGCACGCTTCCTCGTGTCGCGCATCCGGGCCCTCGAGACCGAAGGCAAGGCCCGCACCGTCGGCACGCCGCGCGTCACCACACTCGACAACGTGCAGTCCATCATGTCGAGCAAGGAGGTCTTCTACGTCAAGGTGCCGGGCACGTACTCGTCCGATCTGTTCGAAGTATCTGCAGGCGTGTCGCTCAAGGTCCTGCCCTTCGTCATCAGCGACGAAGGGGTCCGCTCCGTACGCCTGGCGGTCAACATCACCGACGGCAAGGTTGACACGAACACGCGCGTCGAAGGCCTTCCGCTCACCACCCAGAGCGAAATCAATGCCGAGGCCATCGTCCGAGAAGGCGCCAGCCTCCTGATCGCCGGGTACGTGCGGGAAGAGGAATCCTCCAGCAAGAGCGGAGTTCCAGTGTTGTCGTCGCTCCCCGGAGTAGGCGCCCTGTTCCGGCATAAGTCGACAAACACCGTGCGCCACGAACGATTCTTCCTCGTCACGCCCAGGATCATTGCGCCGTGAGCAATACCACCCAAAACCCTGCCGCATTCGTACTGGTTGAGAGCGGCCTGCACGCTGGGGCACGCCTCGAATTGCGCCATCACGATGTCTGGTACTCCGTCGGAGGTGTCGTCGACGCCGAGTACTGGATGGCTGATGACGATTTGGCCGAGGCAAAGGCCGAGTTCGGCTGCTTCGCGGGGCAGATGCAAATGCGCGTGCTCGCGGGCCCCGACCTGGTCATGGGCGGCAATACCGCGCCAGCGGGCACCGAGATCGTCCTGGAAGGCACGGTGCTGTGGGGAGGCATCGGATTTCGAGGCGTGCTCATGCCCGCCCAAGGACCTGAAATCGAGGTGCAGCAACAAGCAGACCGGTGGCGTTCCGCCGCACCCCAGCAACTGCAACCCTTGCTGCAAACGAAACGCCTCGTGCGGCCCGTATTGGCGGCGGTCGCTGTGGTCGCGCCGCTGCTGCTCGTGTTCGCCCAGGCGGACACCATGCTGACGCGCTTTCGTGCGGCCGAGAAGCGAAGCGAGGCTTTGGCCGCACAAAACAATCCCGCGGTCAAGCTCGCAAATGCCCGTTCAGCAGCGCAGCGACTGGCCGATCTTGTGGCCATGAAGTCCGTGAGCGTGACAGCACCCGACGCCGAAACGCTGGTCATCTCGGGCACGGACATCTCGGCCGAGCACCGCGAATCGATCGAGGCGGCGATCGGGCAGTTCCACACGGAATTCCGCGTCCGCAATGTGGTGAGCTATCGCAACGAAGCGCCGCGTGCCCAGATCACCGAACTGGCACAACTGCCCAGCGGCATAGACCTCGTCGAGTACGGCTCCAACGGCTTCCTGCGGGGCAAGGACGGGCAGACCTACATGGCCGGCGGCGTGCTGCCTGATGGCGCGCAGATCGTGGCCATCAATGAAGCGGGCATCTGGCTGTCGAAAGGCTCAGACCGGGCCGTGCTGCGCGCCATGGCAACGAATCACTGACCCGAAGAAGAAGGAGTACTGAACCCGTGGATGAACTTCCCTGGCTGCAAGCAGGTTTCGACCTGCGCAAGGTGTTGGTGTCGGATGAGTCCGGCAGCTTCAAGCGCTCGCTGGACGACGCTCTGGATGATCTATCAAGACGTCTCGATGTGACACGCTCGGCGTGCCGTGATCGTGTCGAGTGTCAGCGCATAGATGATTTACTTAGAGCCTGCGACACGGCGCGCGACGTCGTATCGGCCGCGCACGCGGCCTCGCACGGCGCCTGATGGACCATCATCCATCGAAGGAGAACCCGAGATGAACCAGCCGATCTGCCAGCCGCCCGATCTGCGTCTCCTGACGCACATCGGGTATCTCGCCATGAAGATGAAGTGGGCCGACGAAGGCGAAGCCATCTTCAGTGCGCTTATCGAAGTGGTGCAGAGCAAGGTGGAGCTGTACTTCACTTGGCTGGTTGCGCGATGCGAGCTGAACAACATGAGCGGAGCATCGGAGCTCATGGCACGCCTGGAGCAGCTCAAGGCTCCAGCCGACATGTTGCTCATGGCTCGCTGCTATATCGAATGCTGCAGCGACTCGCCGCAGTGGACCGTGACCGCCAAGAAGATCGTGCAAGGCGGGCCGGGCACCTTCGGGTACGACGCGGCGTGCTCAATGCTGGACCAGCAGAAGCTTCAGAGCTTCGCCTGATGGTCGTGAACCTGTTTCGGCTGGACACTGTCATGCAAATCATCAGACTCCTGTGCATGCTCGCATTAGCGGCCGGCCTGTCGGCTTGCGGCATCGACCTCTACTCCAACCTCTCGGAGCAGGACGCCAACGAGATGCTCGGCGAACTGGGGCGGGCAGGCATCCGTGCCAGCAAGGACTCGCCTGATGGCAAGGTTTGGACGGTGAAGGTGTCTCAAGACGACCTGCCCCGCAGCCTGGAGCGGTTGAAGGCAGCCGCGTTACCGCGCGCGAAGCAGGCCAGCATGGGAGAGCTGTTTCAGAAGGGCAACTTGGTTTCCACACCATCCGAGGAACGGGCGCGTTACGTGTATGCCATCTCGGAGGAACTGTCGCGCACGCTATCGCAGATCGATGGTGTGGTGACGGCCCGCGTGCACGTTGTCATACCGGTCAACGATCCGCTGGCCGCAAAGATGCAGCCTTCATCGGCGTCCGTCTTCATCAAGCACCGCGCGAACGTCGATCTGCAGCGGCTCACACCTTCCATCAAGAACCTGGTACTCAAAAGCATCGAGGGCTTGGTCTACGAGAACGTGAGCGTCTCCTTCTTCCCGGCAGCCGTGATGGAGCAAGCCAGCGCAGACTCGTCGGTCCAATCGACGCATCTCATTCCCATGGGGCTCGAGGACGCAGGCTTCTCCGTTCGCGACACCATCTTCCTGGCGCTGTCCGTTGTGGCGCTCTTGCTTGGCGGCGTGATCGCATGGCGACTGACCAGGAACCCCGTCCGAGCCGTCCCTGTTGAAGCTGGCGACGGCAACCCGCAAGTCGCAAGGTAACCCGGTATGACGGCCCTGTTTCGGCGGACATTGGGCCGGTGGGCAGCAGCAAACGGCGACCTGAATGCCTGGGTGGCTCTGATGAATGAAGCACACCAGAACCCCGCCGCCTACCTCCATGCCTCGGCATGGGCCCCGCTTTGCAGCAAATCGCGCCGCCTGCTGCTGCAAAGCGCCAAAACCTATCCGCTCGCCGCACACAATCTCTGGGAACACGTCGAGCAGCAGCGCGGGCCGGTGCTCTGCCCTTTCGACTACGGCCTGACTCAGCCCCCGCAATGGCGGCTGCTGATGGTAGCCACGCGCCGCGAGCTGATGACGTTGGCGCTATGGTGCGGCGCGTGCGTCGTGCATCGACAGATCGCGAAGGCGATCGACCGGGATTCGGCGCGCCGCTACCGCAGCCGAATGGGCCGGGCTATCTACGCCGACGTCCTTCAAGTGGCCGCGCCAATGGGCGTTTGCAAGGGACTGCCGATGGCCGGTTCGCTTTCAAACGGGCGCTTCCTGCTCGACATGGGCTGGACCATGCTCCTGGCGTGGAGCGAGGATCCCAAGGGCTTGGTGCGTCGCCGCATCGACGCCACTGCCGGCCCGCATCGCAAACCGGTGGAACACTATGTCGGCAGCGGCGCGCTGACCATAGCCGACGCGGCGCAGGCCGAGGCGGCAGTGCTGGCCTTCGTGGCCAGGCACAGCGGCACCAGTGAACATGAGGAGGAGGAGACGCGATGAAACTGGCACTGCTCCAGAGGCTGTGCATCGTCCGCCGCCACAAGATCGAACGCGCCGAGAAGGCTTGCAGGACGATCCGTGAGGAGGTCGAGGTACTCGAGCGCGACCTGACCCTCGTGCAGCAGCACCATGCCGCCATGCTCGCGGACAAGCATCGGTATCGCATGGCCTGGCAGGCGGCTCGCCTGGAATTGAGACCATTTGACTCCGGCGACATCGTCTGCCACGAAGCCTTGATGGCACGCTGCAACACCCTGATCAACCAGGCGGACCAGCTTGTCAGTGTCCGCCGCATGCAACTCGAGGAAGGCATGGACCGCCTAGCGCAGGCCCACCAGCTGCTGGTGCAGCGCAGGATGGAGCTTGCCAAGGCCGAGGAGGCAATCTCGCGCGTCGTGGCAGCGCAGCGAGAGCGCGACGAGGCGGTGGAAGAAGATGAACTGGACCAGATCGCCGTGATGGGCTCACGGCTGGCCTTCTTTGAGACGTAGAGCCCGGTACATGAATCCGCACAAGATCGACAGCACCGAGCCGACCAGCCAAGGCAATCCGGGGTCCATTCCCCCATCACCCCCACCTCAGGATGTGGAGGGTTTCAAGGCTGCGCTCAGCGGGGTGGCAGGGACCACCGACGACATCCAGGTCGAGCACCAGCACGATCATGAGGTACTGCCTGAACACCGCTCCCGCAAGGGCGAACAGCAGAACACCGACCTGGACCGGGAAAGCTCCGCCCTTCATCGCAATCTCAAGATGGCCGCCGCAACCGAACCGCGGCAGCAAGAGACCACACCGGACCGGCACCCGAACCATGCCGGCGGTGCCCCGAGCAAACGACGTTCGCGCTTCGGACCCCACCGCGAGCGCGAGGGCTCCATGGAGCCTCTGGCGCAGCTGATTGCTGCCCTTCGCGCGCGCCAGTCAAAGCCGGTCACCGAGCTCAACATCGTCCCGCGAGCGCCGAACCCCTTGCGGCTCAGTCTGCAGATCACTGGCGATGCGGACAACTTCGTCGTCAAGGCCCGCACCACTTTGCCCGACGACCGGCGTGACGAGGTCAGGCAATCCCTGCATGTGCTTGAACGCATGCTCACTGAGCGCCTACCCGCGGGCATGCGCATCACCGTGACCTTGCTGGCCTGAGAGCGCGCGATGCCGCTCGAACTGCCGACCCAGGTCTCGGACATCAAGACGATGCTGTTCGCGCTGGTACTCGCGATGCCGCGGGTGGCGGGCCTGCTCTGGGTGCTGCCGGTCATCGCCATGACTGAGCTGCCGCAGATGGTGCGCCAGGTGGTGGCCATCGCGCTGTGCCTGCCACTGTTGCCGATGACTTACCAGCTCGCCGCCACAGTGGAGATCGTGCCCTTTGTGTGGGTGCTGACCATCCTGAAGGAACTGGCTATCGGGGCCTTCATAGGTTTCGGCCTGGGCGTGTTCGTGTGGGTCTTCACGCACCTCGGCGAACTCGTAGACACACAGTCCGGCTACGGCAATTTGTTTCTCTTCAACAACATCCTCGACACGGTGACCGGGCCCTTCGGGAAGACCTCCACCCAAGTCGGAATCGCTCTGTTCATCTCTCTTGGCGGCCTGCGAGTGGCCATGGAGACGATGTTTGGCTCCTACCTGGTGTGGCCCATCAACCAGGCAGTGCCGGAGGGCCGCGTACTGTTCGAGGCCTTTGCCATCACGCACGCCGAATCGCTGTTCTCGCTCACGATCAAGCTTGCCGCACCCGCAATGCTGATCTTGCTCATCTTTGAAGTGGCGCTGGGCCTGGTGGCTCGCTTCGGCAAGCAGATCGACGTGTCGTCGATTTCATTCGCGGTCAAGGCATTGGCCGGGCTGATCGTGATGGCCGTGTTGCTTCAATTCTCGGTCGACATCGTGGGTGACGTGGCCAAGGCGGCCGAGGCGCTCAGCCGCCTGCTGTTCGGTGGCACCCTGCCCAGGAGGATCGGCTCATGAGCCAGGAAAAGACAGAACAGCCGTCATGGCACAAGCTGGCCCGGGCCCGTGCCATGGGCCAGGTGGCGACCAGTCCGGAGGTCAATTCCGCCGCCGCGTTCGCCGCCGTGCTCGCCTACTTGCTCGTCCGGGTAGACGCCATCGTGGCCGACCTGCAAAGCGTGTTCTTCCTAATGCTGCGCCACGTTTGGACCGCCGGCAAGCCAGACGCCCCGCGTGCGAGCGAGTTGCTTCTCGAACTGGGTGTGGTTCTTGCACGGATTTGCGTGCCGCTGCTCGCCGCGGCATGCGCGGGCGCCCTCGTGGCGGGAATTGCGCAGACCAAGGGCCTGGTGTCATTCGAGCCGGCGAAGTTCAATTTGCAGCGCGTGGACCCATTGAAGGGCCTCACCAACCTGTTCAGCGTGCGCAACCTGCTCACGCTGCTCAAACTTCTCTTCGGGCTGACCGTGGTGTGCATCGTGGTGGCCGTAATGATCCGCGACATGCTGCCCGACATGATCCGCGCCGGCTATGCGCCAGCCAAGCAAACAGTCGTCCTGTCCTGGTACTTCGTGTCGCGGCTGATCATGGCGGGGTTGGTTCTCGCAGTCCTCATGGCCACGGCCGACTACCTGATCCAGCACTGGTCTTTCACGCGAGACATGAAGATGACCAAGGACGAGGTCAAGCAGGAGCAGAAAGACTTGGAAGGCGACCCCCTCATCAAATCTCGCCAGAAGGGGTTCTTCCATGAACTGCTCGACGCCACCATTCAGCGCCAGATCGAGCAATCACGCGTGCTGATCGCCAATCCCACGCACGTGGCCATCGCGATCCGTTACGAACCCGGAAAAATCGAACTGCCCATGGTGGCTGCCAAGGGCCTGGATGAAAAGGCTCTCGCCATGCGGAGGTACGCCGAACGTGTCGGCGTGCCGGTCTATGAACAGCGTCAGCTCGCGCGGGATCTGTACCGCAGTTGCCGCCCGAAGGACTACATCTCGCACCAGCACTTCGAGGCCGTGGCCGAGGTGTTCAAGTGGCTGGCCAAGATCGAAGGCGCGCGGAAGATGGCCGCACGAGCCGCCAGCGCCAAAGGAAGCACGGCATGACCGCCCCGTCCAGCAGCCACCTCACGGCGCACCTTCCTCGCTACTCTGCCGATCAAAAGCGCTTTGTTGCATGCTGCGGCGACCCCGAAGTACTCAAACTGGTGCCGCTTGGCGACGATCGCACCATGGTGTTCCCGGTCGCCGACCACGCGGCGGAAGCCCCCGTCAGCGGCCTAAGAACAGTGTGGCGCTCGCCCGACCAGCGCGTGCACTTCGAAGCGTACCTCTCCGACTGGGATCTGGCTGCCTTGGGTGTGTCGGAAGCAGTGTTGCGTCATGCACCGCTGAAGGCAGTTCTCGAATCCCTGCTGAAGCCACTGGTACGGCCGCTGCTGGAGGTGTCGCGCTTGCAGGTCAGCCGCCTGCTTGGCTGCGATGTGGCACTCGCCATGCAACGCCTGGAGCCTGGGCTGCGAAGTACGTCCGCGGAGTTGCCCACGTTCCTGGCTTCGGGGTTGCCACGGCTGGGTCGATTGAGCTTCGGCGTGTCGACCGCGCTCATCGAGGCGTGCGAAGCGCTGCCCTGGTCGCCTGCCGTGTCCGAGGCCGCGCACCGCATTCCTCTGGAGTGGGAAGTACAGGCATCGTGCGGCTCACTTGCTCGCGACGTACAGCGCAACCTTTCGCAGGGTGACGTCGTACGCACCCCGCTGCCGTCGATCGCCGATACCGAGGTCGCCGTGGCACTGGTGGCCCGCCTGGGGGCCTCGGACGCACGCAGCACGCAAGCGATCCCACGCCGCCAGTTGAAGCTGGCAATCGACCGCTGGGGATGGATCCGAACCAAGTTCGAGGGTAAAGAGATGAGCGAGAGCACCGAGCAAAACACACCGATCGATCAGCTGACAGTCCCGATCACCCTGCACCTGCCGCTGTCCTCAATGTCCCTGCTGGAGATATCGAGATTCGCGCCGGGCTGGCTGGTGGAGACCGGCGTTCGCCTGCACGACGTCGAGGTGAGCCTGTCCACGGCGGGACAGCGCTTCGCATTCGGCCGCCTCGTGGCCATCGGAGATGAACTCGGCGTGCAGATCACGCGCATGGGGAATTCTTGATGAACGAGATAGCCCAAGCATCGCCGACCGATCCGCTGCTGATGCTCACGGTGCTGGTCGCCGTGGGCCTGCTCCCGTTCGTAGCCCTGTCGGTGACCGCATTCACGAAGATCGTCGTCGTGCTCGGCCTGGTAAGGCAGGCGCTGGGCGTGCAGCAGATCCCGCCCAACATGGTGCTCAACGGAATCGCCATGATTCTGTCGGCCTACATCATGGCGCCGATCGCCGGCAAGGCTTACGACACGCTGGTGCCTGCCTTCGCGGACTCAAAACAGTTCGGCCGAAGTTTCGCCGACATGCCCGTTATCGCCAAAGCCATCAAGGATCCGCTGCAGCAGTTTCTTACCAAGCACTCTGAGGCCAAGTACCGGCTGTTCTTCGTGCGCTCGACGTCACAGCTGTGGCCGGAAGAGGATGCTCGCAAGGTGCAGGAGGATGACCTCCTTGTGTTGATCCCCAGCTTCACGCTCACCGAGCTGACAGAAGCATTCCAGATCGGGTTTTTGCTCTACCTGGCGTTCATCGCGGTCGATCTGGTTGTCGGCACGGTGCTGATGGCGCTGGGTATGCAAATGGTGTCTCCGAACATCATTTCCATTCCATTCAAGCTGATGCTTTTCGTCGCGGTGGACGGGTGGACGCACCTGATTCAGGGTCTGGTGCTCACGTACCGATGAACCCGGCATCGCAGCGCACTCGCACCCAGGATTCAAAATGAAATTCAACCTCTTCAGCGACAAGGGCGGAGTGTTCCTGCCGCTGGCCCTTATCGGTGTGGTCGCAATCATCCTGGTACCCCTGCCGACCTGGGTCATGGACTTGCTGCTGGGCGTGTCCTTGGCCACCAGCCTGGGCATGCTGGTGCTGTCACTGCATGTCGAGCGCATGTTGCACCTGTCCACCTTCCCCAGCCTGCTGCTCATTACCACGCTGCTGCGGCTGGCGCTCAGCATTGCGTCGACCAAGCTGATCCTGCTGCACGCCCACGCCGGCCAGCTTATCGAGGTCTTCGGCAAGATCGTGGTGGGTGGCAATATCGTCGTCGGGATCGTGATCTTCATCATCATCACGCTCGTTCAGTTCATCGTTATCGCCAAGGGCTCCGAGCGCGTGGCTGAGGTCGGCGCACGTTTCACGCTGGACGCCATGCCGGGCAAGCAGATGAGTATCGAAGCCGACGTGCGCGCGGGCGCGATCAGCATGGACGAAGCCCGCCACAAGCGCATGGAACTGGACCAGGAGAGCCAGTTTCACGGCTCCATGGACGGCGCGATGAAGTTCGTCAAGGGCGATGCGATCGCCACGCTGCTGATCGCGCTAGTCAACATCGTCGCGGGGCTGGCGGTCGGTGTTGGCCTCAACGGCATGCCTTTCGGCGAAGCACTTGCCCGCTACACCATCCTCACCGTCGGCGATGGCATGGTGGCCCAGGTGCCGTCGCTGGTGACTTCAGTGTCCGCCGGCATTCTGATCACACGGGTGTCAGGCTCCGGAAGCATTCGCCTGAGCGATGAGATCCGCAACCAGATCGCCGCGCAGCCGCTCGCGCTGCTGCTGATTGGCGGCGTCCTGATCGCGGCTGCGCTGGTGCCCGGTCTGCCGCATATCCAGTTCCTCGTTCTGGGCGGCATCATCACCTTCGCCGGCTGGGCCACTTTGAAAGCCAACCGCGCACGTACAGCGCAAACCGTCAGCGCGAAGCTTTCGCCGGAAGAAGCCAAACTGGCCGAAATCACACTGGAACGGCAGATACCCTCCTTCGCACCCGGACTGTGGGTCGCCGTGTCGCCCGGCATGGCGGGTTGGTTCGACGTCAATGCGGCCGCCCGGGAACTCAGCACGGTGCGCATGCGGCTGCTCAAGCGCTACGGCTTGCCGATGCCCAAAGTACGATTCTTCGTCGATGAGGACATCCAGGGCAACGGCTATGTCGTACACGTGTTTGACCTCGCCATCGGCTCTTTGACAATCCCGCCCAATTGCTTCGCCCGCAAGGGACTGCACCCTGGCGCGCCGCCCGAAGCCCGCGTGGACATCCCCTACCTCGGCACCGTGACCTGGGTGCCTGGCGCCGAAGTGAACGCCTTGCGCAACCAGGCCGGTCCTGAGTGGCTCACGGTGTATGCCTTGCTCGCGGTCCACCTGGAGGCCGTGGCGGTGGCAAACGCCGAAACGCTGCTCGGGCTGGAAGAGGCTTACCAGATGATTACCAAGTTCGAGCGCGACATGCCCGAACTCACCAAGGAGGCGATGAAGGCCTCGCCGCTTCCGCGCACATCGGATGTGCTGCGCAAGCTGATCAGCGAGCGCGTGTCCATCCGGAACATGCGGGCCATCATGGAGAGCTTGCTCAATTGCGCGGGGCGCGAGCGCGACAACGGCATGCTGGCCGATCAGGTTCGCATCGACCTGGGCCCCGCGCTCGTGCAGCGGTTCATTGACGCCAATTCCGAGATGCGACCCATCGTCATGGTTCCCGAACTCGAGCAGGCATTGACCTCGTCGGTGCAAATGGGTCCGCGCGGCCCCATGCTCGCGTTAACGCCCGACATGTCCCAGTCAATGCACGAACAGCTGGCCAGGGTGCTTCAGCACGCTGCACCGGATGGCCAGGAAGTCCCCATGGTGGTGACGTCAGAGATCAGGCGCTCCCTGGCGAAGCACGTGGCCCCGCGCTTCCCGCAGCTGTGCGTGTTCGCGTACCCCGAACTGAGCCGCAACGTGACCATCAAGCCGCTGGCGGTACTGACCGGAGGCGGGTCGTGAGCGGCTTGCCAAGCCATCGCGGCACACGCAGTACTTCCGTTTCACGGGGCCGATTGCCAGCAGGAGCGTGATCCATGTCCGAAACCACTCAAGCCTTCTCGAATACCACGGACCGTCGTGACGCATTGGTCGATGATGCGGTCGTGGAGGTAACGGTGTCGTTTGAGCCCGTCAGGATGCGTATTTCCGAGTTCGAAGCGATGCGTGGCGGGTACGCATTGAACCTTGGCGCCACGCTCGACGCAGCAAAGCTCTCGGTATGGGCGCACGGTGAGCGCGTGGGCTACGCGCGGCTGGTGCTGGTCGGCGAGCACGCTGGCGCCATCCTAGACGCCGAGCAGTGAGCCGCGGATGAACGCCTCGCACCCCGCACGCCCACTGGATGCCGGCCTGCCGCGTTACACGCCGATCAACATCGAGATCGGCAACATCCTCGCCACGCGCATCGTGCGGCTGGGTGAACTGCTCGGCACCCCGGAACTGATGCAAGTGCGGGTGCGAACGCTTCGCCGGCCTCCCCCCTCCTCCACTCACCTCGTGATCGCCGGGCGCCACGAGGTGCTCGCGCGCATCGCCCTGCCCGACGCGTGGATCGCCAGGCAATGGCAAATGTCAACGACCGCGTTGCCGCCGCGAGTCCAGGACGCCATCGCGGCGCAGCTCCTATGGCCATCAATGGCAGCTCTGCGGGCGCTGTTCGATGACGAGTTGAGCGTGCGCCTCGAGTACACCGAAGAGTCCTGGCCCTGGCGCAAAGATGCTTTGGAGTTGGAGCTGTCCATCGATGGCGACGCCGCGACGCTGGCCTGCTGTGTGCACGAGAAGCTTTCGCCCCGGATCCGGGATGTCGCTCGTAGGCTTTGCGCGCGCATACCCCTTCGCCGCACCGAAGTCCCAATGTTCGCAGGTCACCAGATCCGCGTGGCGTTGTCGCAGGTTCGCGCACTCCAGGTAGGCGACTTTCTGTTGTGCGACGAACCTGAGAGGCACGACGACGGGCATCTCTCGGTGTTCGCGCAAGCCACTCTCGGCGATGCGTCTCCGTCCCGCTTCTTCGCTGTCGTCCTGTTCGAAGGCGGGCGCATCACCCACATCACGCCCGGCCATCGCACAAATACCGCGGAGTCGGACGTCCTGGGACCGGTTGTCACCATCGATATCGTGCTGGGGCGCTTCACGACGCCGTCGCTGGAGTGCCGCTCACTTGCGCTGCGCCAGCGACTGGAAGCCCATGGCGCCGCTCGCAAGCGGCAGCTGCAGATCGGCGGCAAGGTAGTAGGCACCGTGCGGGAAACGAGGCTCGGCCGCCGGCGTTGCTATGAAGTCGTAAGCCTCAGCGGGCAAGCTTAGGCACGCAACTCGACATCGCGTCGCGCGGGCCACGTTTCGCTCGCTGCAAATGTGAGGGCTCGTGCACTGGCATCCAAGCAGCTCTTGAGCACCGGCCCCTTGGCGTAATTGAGCGCGAAGGAGACCTGTTCTCACACCCAAAGACGGCAACCAGCGCGCAACAAGCGCCAGCATGGTCTTCGACATGCATCCCCGCGTCAATGTAGTCAGCCACGACATGTCGACAGCAGCCGCGATGTCGACAGCGGCTCGGGCAACGCGGGTTACTCCTGATGTAGACCAGGAAATCGGCAAACGCAAACTTGCTCTTGTGATGTGGCGCTGCCGCGTCACTGCTTAACCCCAGACCGGAGACACAAATGAAGATTGGTTTTCATTCTTTCGATCCGAGCAAGCATAAGGGCTACGATCCTAAGGGCTTCGATCCGACCAAGTCCCACGGGCACCACGGGCACCATGGGCACCACGGTAAACCGCCGGGCTCTGAGCGTTGGGGCGACAACACTATGGGAATGCCTGGAATGAAGCCGGAAAAACCTTCCGGCACTTGAATGCACCGCGTGCGGCGAAGGCTCACGCCCTTCCCGCACGCACCCTACCCTGCATCGCGGGCCCGCGCATCGGCAACATCGCTCGAACGGCAGGAGCAGCAGCCGGCACGGCGCGGCAGCCGTATTCGACGGATAGCAGCGTATCCGTGACGCTGCGTCCAGGATGGCAGCGCACATTTTGGCGAGCGTAGCGACCGCCAAATTCCGCCATCTTGACCAGTTCGGGATAAGGAGCGGCGTTGCTCGGCGAAATTGTTTGCCACGCCTGCCAGTCCTACACAGACAACCATCTGGCGAGAACTGTTGCCGGTCGGCCGGCATGGTGGTCGCGCCGTAGACGCAGCTCTCAAGCCGCGCTCTGAACACGGCACATTGGGCACATCTCTCAGGCGCGATACGGGCCTTGTCGGAACCACTTAACCATCGCCCACTTTTCTCCCTCAATCACCGGGGCCCCAGCGTGCAGCGTGCGGCCGAACCCGTCGGGTCTTGGGTACCCGAAGTAGACCGCACTGCCTTTGTGCCCAGTCACCTCCATCGGCACGTCAGGGAACGAGGTGCCGCCGCCGCGCCCAGGAGTCTTGAGGTAGATCAGGAGCGTGCCGCAGCGATGGCCACCTTGGCGTAGCCAAGGGTGCCAGGAGCCGACGTCAAGTTTGAAGCAGTCATGGTGCGGCTTGAACTGGCCGCCCACGTCGTAGCGAAGCACCTGCCACCCGCCTGCGAAGTCGATGGGCCAGTTCAGCAGCCCCTGAACCCGCATATCGATGCGGTTCAGCAGGGGGATGTCCTCGCTGCGAGAGATATCCGTGCTATAGCTGGAGCGGGCGTCGCCGAGATGCTCGCCTTTCTTTTCGACACCGTCTACGTTGTATGTGGATCGGTTCATTCGCGGCCTGGCGATCTCCACGAGCTCGTCGCATTCGTCGTCGGTAAGCAAGCTGCCGAACAGCATCACCCGCGACCGCTGCATCTCGAGGAGCACCTGCACTTCATGGCCCTCCACGGTGATGCTCGAAGGTGAGCTGCTCATATCGGGCCAGGGGCAGCCACGCAGCATCGCATCGATTTCGCGCTGCTCCAGCGCATCGCCCAGCACGTGCTGCAGCGCCATCGCCGCAGCCTCGCGGCCCCAGTCGGCCTCCACAATGGCACTGAAAATCTGCGCCGGACAACAGTCTTCAAGGCGCCGGTCAGCGATCCACTGGTAAAGCGGTTCCAGCGCGGCGGACTCCTGAATCAGAGGCGTCGGGCTCTCTTGCACGGCGCGGATTTCTTGTTTCAGGGACTTAGGGGCGGTCTCGTCTGCCATGTCTTCATCGCAGGTTGAACAGGCACCGCGGCAGCGCACCGTGAACGTGCAGCCACACATCAGCGAGGGGAGATGCGCGCACGCTGGTGCGCGGTATCCGAGTCATGAAGAAGGGCCCTGCCGAAACCACTTGACCATCGCCCACTTTTCCCCCTCGATCACCGGCGACCCGCCGTGCAGTACGCGGCCGGCCGCATCAGGTCTGGGACCTCCAAAGCAGACCGCGTTGCCCTTTATTGCACTCACCTCCATTGGCACGTCGGGAAAGGTGGTGCCGCCGCCGCGCACGGGTGTCTGGAGGTAGACCAGGAGCGTGGCGCAGCGGTGGCCGCCCCGCCGCAGCCACGGGTGCCAGGGACTCGCGTCAGGGCCGAAGCAGTCGTGGTGCGGCGTGAAGTGGCCACCCGCGCTGTAGCGCATCACCTGCCAGTCTTCCGAATAGTCAATGGGCCAACTTAACAGCGCTTCAATGCGCTCATCGACTCGCTTGATGACTTCGATGTCTTCACTGCGCCGGAGATTCGCGCCATCGCTAGTGCGCCCCTCGCTGACATGACCGGGCTTGCCCTCGCCGTAAAAGCCATGCCTGGAACGCTCCATCCGCGGCCGCGCAATCTCCATAATCTCGTCGCATTCGTCGTTAGTGAGCACGCTGCCGAAGAGCACTACAGCCGGGTTCTGCATCTCCAGCAGGACGCGGACTTCGTGGCCCTTCACGATCATGGTGGAGAGCAGGCCCCGGTCGGGCCCGGGGCTACCCCGCAGCAGCGCCTGGACCTCGCGCTGATCCATGATGTCGCCCATCACGCGCTGCAGCGCGCCAACTGCAGCCTCGCGGCTCCAGCCGTTCAACACAATGGCATTGAATAGCTGCGCCCTACAGTAGTCCTCCAGGCGCCGGTCGCCGATCCATCGGTGGAGTTGCTCCAGCGCCGCCACGGCGGACTCGTGCAGTGAAGGTGCGGCGGGCGTGTCGATATGCGCAATGGCGCCCTGCCGCACAGTGCCGACTTCCTGGTGCACAGAGTTGATGGCGGTGTCGTCTGCCATGTTCCACTGAAAGTTGATCAGTCGCTACGGCGCGCTGGTTTCGCAGGCCAGGCAAAGCGAGCAGGTGACACCGTCACCGCTCGACGCGTGCCACCGCAGTGAGCCGAGGCTCAGCGATGCGGGCCCTGCCGGAACCATTTGACCGCCGCCCACTTCTCGCCCGCGATCACCGGCGTGCCTCCGTGTAGCGTGCGGGTCGCAGGATCAGGATCGGGGTAGCTGAACAACACCGCATTGCCCTTTCGCGCAAAGACATCCATCGGGACATCGGGGAACACGGTTCCGCCCCCGCGCTCCGGCGTATTGAGATACATGATCATCGAACCCACGCGCTGGCCGCCGCGGCGCAGCGTGGGTGTCCAATGGCCCGCCGCAGTTTCAAAGAAGTCGTGGTGAGGCTTGTACTCGGCACCCCTGTCGTAGCGCAGCACCTGCAAATCTTCCGTGAAATCGACAGGCCAGTTCACCAGTGCCTGGACTCGTGCATCGATGCGATTGCACACCTCGTGGTCGCCCCGCCTCAGGAAGGTGCCGAAACTGGTCCGGATGTCGCTCACCTCGCTGTTGCTGTCGCCCGCTGCGGTGGCAATGACGGTGGAGCGCTCCATCCGCGTCCCGGCAATCTCCACGATCTGGTCGCACTCCTCGTCGGTGAGCAACCCACCGAACACCACCGCCCGCGGGTTCCTCATCTCGATGAGCACCTGCACTTCATGACCCTCCACGATGAGGCTGGAAGGCGAGTCGCTGAGATCGGGCTCTGGAACACCGCGCAGCAGGGCTTCGAACTCTCGCGGCTGCATGAGGTCGCCCATCACGTGCTGCATGGCCGCGACCGCTGCCTCACGAGTCCAGTTGGCCGCCCTGATGGCATTGAATATCTGCGCCGGGCAGTAGCCCTCCGGGCGCCGGTCAGTGATCCACTGGTAAAGCTGCTCGTTGGGGGAAGCGACCTGATCTTGCGCTGCCTGCTCGGCAGGTTGCTGCTCGGTGCCAGCGACCTCGTTCACGCCGGCATTGGTGATGTCATGAGTCATGTCTGCACTTTCATAATTCGTCACGACCGATTCGCGGTCACGACGACTTCGATCAACGATGCGGACCCTGCCGGAACCACTTGGTCGCCGCCCATTTTTCCCCCTCGATCACCGGCGATCCGCCGTGCAGCGAGCGGCTCGACGCTTCAGCCACGGGGTAGCTGAAGAACACGGCCGCGCCCTTGCGCGCGAACGTTTCCATCGACATGTCGGGGAACACCGTGCCGCCGCCGCGCTTGGGCGTGTTGAGGTACATGATGAGCGTGCCGCAGCGGTTTCCGCCGCGGCTGAACAGGGAGGTCCAGGGGCCCGCCGAGGTATCGAAGTAGTCGTGGTGTGGCTTGTACTCGGCACCCTTGGTGTAGTGAAGGATCTGCAGGTCTTCGGTGAAGTCGGTCGGCCAGTTCACCAACGCCTGCACGCGTGCATCGATCCGATTGCACACATCGAACTCGCCGCGCCGCAGGAAGGTGCCATAGCTGGTGCGGACATCGCTGACCACGTCGGGATTGCCCCACGCGTCTGCCACGGTACCGGAGCGCTCCAGACGCGACCTGGCGATGTCGATGAGCTGATCGCACTCGTCGTCCGTAAGGAAGCCGCTGAAGACCATGATTTTCGGGTCCTGCAATTCGAGCAGCACCTTTACTTCATGACCCTCCACTGTGAGGGCGGAAGGCGAGTTGCTCATATCAGGCATCGGGGTGCCGCGCAGGAAGGCATCGAACTCGCGCGGCTGGATCATGTCACCCATGACGTCCTGCATGGCGGCGACCGCGGCTTCGCGGCTCCAACCGCCGAGCAGAATGGAATTGAAGATTTGCGCCGGACAGTACTGGCTCTCGGGGCGCCGTTCGGCAATCCACTGGTAGAGCGCTTCCTTCGGCGACGCAGCAGGTTCCAGCCGCGTTTCGGCTGCGTTGTCGGCATCGTGGATGAGGGTGTCTTCTGTCATGTCAGCGCTTTCTTCGTCCCAGCCACTGCCCAAAGTGCAGCGGCACATGTGATGCAGGCGATCCCGCCTGAGCCATGTGTGGTGCGCGTGGTTTGATGCATCAAGACACGCAGCCTGCTGTCATCAGTGGGCGTCAACGATATGGGCCCTGCCGGAACCACTTGGTCGCCGCCCACTTTTCCCCCTCGATCAACGGCGATCCGCCATGCAGCGTACGGCTCGACGGATCGGCGACGGGGTAGCTGAAATACACCGCCATGCCTTTGCGCGCACGCACTTCCAAAGGCACGTCGGGGAACACCGTGCCGCCACCGCGCTCGGGTGTGTTCAGGTACATGAGGAGGGTGCCGCAGCGGTTGCCGCCGCGGGTGAACCCAGTCGCCCAGGGGCCTTGCGTCGCATCGAAGTAGTCGTGATGAGGCTTGTACTCGCCGCCCTTGGCGTAGTGAAGGACTTGCAGGTCTTCGGTGAAGTCTTCCGGCCAGTTCAGCAATGCCCGTGCGCGTGCATCGATGCGGTTGCACACGTCGAACTCTCCGCGCCGCAGGAACGTGCCGTGGCTGGTGCGAAAGTCGCTGATCCCGTTCTCGACAGTGCCTGAGCGCTCCAGGCGCGGCCGGGCAAGCTCAATGATCTGGTCGCATTCCTCGTCCGCAAGGAATCCGTCAAAGATCACAATGCCCGGGTTCTTCATCTGGAACAGCACCTGCACTTCGCGTCCTTCCACCGTGATGGCGGTCGGCGAGTCGGTCAGATCGGGCATCGGGGTACCGCGCAGCAAGGCATCGAACTCGCGCGGCTCGACCATGTCACCCATCACGTCCTGCATGGCCGCGACCGCGGCCTCGCGGCTCCAACCGCCAATCAGGATGGAATTGAAGATCTGCGCCGGACAGTACTGGCTCTCGGGGCGCCGTTCGGCAAGCCACTGGTACATCGCTTCCTTCGGGGAAGCAACAGGCTCCAGCCGTGTTTCGACTGCGTTGTCGGTGTGATCGATCAGGGTGTCTTCCGCCATGTCAGCACTTTCGTAGTCGCAGCCGCCGCTTGAAGCAGCAGCCCATGAAACGCAGGCGATTACCGCCGGCGTAGCCCAGTGTGGTAGCGCGCGTGGCCTTTTTCATCAGCCGCGCGAAGCCCGGTTGTCGTCAATCTGAGTTCAACGATGCGGCCCTTGCCGGAACCACTTGACCGCCGCCCACTTCTCTCCCTCGATCACCGGCAGCGAGGCGTGCATCGTGCGGCTGGAATCATCGGCAATGGGGTAGCTGAAGTACACGGCGAGGCCTTTGCGCGCACGCACTTCCAAAGGCACGTCGGTGAACAAGGTGCCGCCGCCGCGAGCTGGCGTGTTGAGGTACGTCACGAGCGTGCCGCAGCGATTGCCGCCCCGGCTGCACTCGGAGGTCCAAGCGCCTGCTGCCGAAGTGTCGAAGTAGTCTTGATGGGGCTTGTACTCGGCACCTTCGGCGTAGTGCAGCACCTGCAGGTCCTCGGTGAAGTCGGTCGGCCAGTTCACGAGCGCCTGGGCCCGTGCATCGATGCGGTTGCACACCTCGAACTCACCGCGGCGCAGGAATGCGCCATAGCTGGTGCGGTAGTCGCTGAGCAGGCTCGTGCTGTCGGTGAGGACGGTCGATCGCTCCAGCCGCGACTTGGCGATCTCAGTGATCTGGTCGCATTCGTCATCGGTGAGGAACCCGCCGAAGACGACGATGCGGGGGTTATGCATTTCGAACAGAACCTGCACCTCGTGCCCCTCCACCATGATGGTGGACGGCGAGTTGGTGAGATCGGGCATCGGGGTGCCCCGCAGCAGGGCGTCGTACTCGCGCGGCTCGAGTGTGTCTCCCATCACATGCCGCATGGCCGCCACTCCGGCATCGCGGGTCCAGCCAGCCGCGAGGACGGCCGTGAAGGTCTGTGCTGCACAGTAGTCTTCAAGGCGTCGGTCAGCGATCCACTGGTGCAGTTGTTCCTGCGCGGACGAAGGGCTGGGCTGCTGCGCGCTGTCGGTTACGCTCTTTGTGCGGTCGACAGTGGTGTCGTGTGTCATGTCAGCACTTTCATGTTTGCATTGCCACCCAGAGCCGCCTCGAAAGGCACGCCATCTGGTGGGCGGCGGGTGCCGGGCGCTTCTTGTGGCATACCTCACTCCACTCCTTGCGAAACCGCCACGACGTTACTGATGCCCGCGACGATGATCAATGATGTTCTCGTGCTTTTACTGTGCGACCGAGATCACCGGGTTCAACTGCCACGTGTCGTGACTGAACTGCAGTCATGATGTTTTCGCTCAAAGATGCGGGCCTTGACGGAACCATTTGACCGCCGCCCACTTCTCCCCCTCGATCACGGGCGAACCGGCGTGCAGTGTGCGGCTCAAGAAATCGGGTGTTCTGTAGCCGAAGTAGACCGCAACACCCTTGCGCGCGCGCACCTCCAAAGGCACATCGGGGAATAGAGTGCCGCCGCCGCGAAGCGGTGTACTGAGGTATGTCAGCAAAGTGCCGCACCGGTGCCCCCCTCGGCGCAAGGTCGGAGTCCAGTGACCCGCCGCAGTGTCGAAGAAGTCGTAATGCGCCTTGTACTCGCCGCCTTTTTCGTAACGAAGCACCTGCAGGTCTTCGGTGCAGTCGATCGGCCAGTTCAGCAGCACCTCGATCCGTGCATCGATACGGTTGCACACATCGAATTCGCCGCGCTTCAGGAACGCGCCTTGGCTCGTGCGGATGTCGCTGACTACGCCCCCGTCGAAGTCTTCGTCGGACATGACCGTGGAACGCTGCACCCGCGACCAAGCGATCTCTACGATCTGGTCGCATTCGTCATCGCTGAAGAGCCCGCCAAACACCACCACACGCGGGTTCTGCATCTCGAACAGGATTTGAACTTCGCGCCCTTCTACGACGACGCTGGAAGGCGAATCGTTAAGGTCGGGCTCCGGTGTGCCGCGCAACAGCAAGTCCAGTTCTTTCTGCGTGACCATGTCGCCCATCACATGCCCCATCGCCGCAACGGCTGCCTCGCGCGTCCATCCGCTGGCGAGGGTGGCATTGAATATCTGGGCGGGACAGTAGCCTTCGGAGCGGCGCTCAGCGAGCCACTGATGGAGAAGTTCCTGGGCGGAAGTAGAACGCGCCTCCAGCCTGGTTTCGCTTTCCCGATCGATGGTCATCTCGTCTGTCATGTCACGGCTTTCGTCTTCGATGGATCGAACCCAGCTATGCCACCATCAGCAGGCAATCGAGCGAGAAGCCGGCAATTCGCGCATTCCGCGGACGAGCGCGCGGAGAGCCGGCTTGAACTGCATTAACGAATGTTGGCAATGATGGCCATGCATGTGTCGTGCTTCTTCTTTTGCATGTTCGATGCCATCTGAAGCTGTTCTTGCTCCTGATCCATTTGCTTCTGCTGCTGAAGCATGGACTGGGGGTTTGCATCGCCGCCACCCGCTGCGCCACCCGCTGCGCCACCGCCACCGCCACCGCCACCCATCGGGTTAACTCCGCCACCGCCACCGCCACCGCCACCCATCGGATTGACGCCGCCACCGCCACCGCCACCGCCACCGGGGAAGCCACCAAACAAGCTAGTGTTAGGGAAGCCGCCGCCCGGGAAGCCGCCCCCGAAGAAGCTACCAAAAAAACCTTCAGGGAAGCCACCTCCCGGGCCGGGGCCCGACATGGAAGGCGAGACACCCGTTCCAGATGACGATGCAGTCTGCGCCCGCTGTAGGCTCTGACCTTTGAACCCACTTGCTCCTGATCCGATTTGCATACGAGTCTTTCCTGTGTTGCGGGACACATTGAGGGCACTGCTGCATTTGCGCCGCAGTGCCCCTGCCGAACTACTCAATCACGAAAAGAAACTGACCACGCGCTGCCAGATGGTCTGGTCCGACGGTTGCTGGGGCACCTGCGCGTTGAATTGCTGCCCTTGCGACTGCTGGTTACCCTGCACATTGCTTTGCGAGTACTGGCTGCTCTGCGAGTACTGGCTGCTCTGCGAGTACTGAGTGCTTTGCAAATACTGGTTGCCCTGCAACTGCTGAAGGCCCTGCTGCTGGCCGCTCTGCTGCCCAACAAGAGACGCAGAGTTGTTGACGTTGGTGAGCTGTGGCCCGCCGGGCTGATTCAAGACTTGCGGGAAGCCACCCTGGTTATTTACCTGAAGGAAGTTCGGTTGCGACATTTGCTGGAGGCCCGTCTGCGCTCCTGCCGGCTGCGCGTTCGGCTGCGTGCCGCCGAAGAAGTCGCGAACATTGGAACCAAGGCGAGACCACATGTTCGTGTCACCCGGGTTCGCACCAAAGAAGTCGCGGACATTGGACCCAAGCCGAGACCACATGCTCGCGTCACCCGGGTTCGCGCCGAAGAAGTTGCGCACGGCCGATCCGAGGCTTGACCACATGCTTTGCGAGCCCGTGGACGATTGCGGGCTGTTCAGTTGATTGAGCGGGCTGCCATTCAACTGACCCTGGTTGCCAGTCAGCTGGCTCAAGAAGTTGCTCAGCTGGTTCGGCTGGCCGTTCTGTAGGCTAGGCTGTTGGCCACTCGCCAGACTTGGCATGCCTTGTTGCGACAGACCTGGCATGCCTTGTTGCGACAGACCTGGCTTGCCTTGTTGCGACAGACCTGGCATGCCTTGTTGTGACTGACCTGGCATGCCTTGTTGTGACAGACCTGGCATGCCTTGTTGTGACAGACCTGGCATGCCTTGTTGTGACTGACCTGGCATGCCTTGTGACTGACCTGACTTGCCGCCGGTCGGCTTACCTGACTTACCACCGTGCGGCCGGCCAGACCCGCCTCCAAATGCGCAGGGACCGAAGTTACCCATGGTCGGCGGCATGTTGCCCGGGGTCGTGTTATTGCCCGTGGTCGTGTTGCCGCCCGTGGTCGTGTTGCCGCCCGTGGTCGTGGTGCCACCCGTGGTCGTGGTGCCACCCGTGGTCGTGGTGCCGCCCGTAGTCGTGGTGCCGCCCGTGGTCGTGGTGCCACCCGTGGTCGTGGTGCCACCCGAAGTTTGCTGGCCCTGGACGTTTTGCGGCAACGTGAACCCGAAGAACGCGCGGACGGCGGATCCGAAATTGCTCCAGGCTTGCGAGCTGTTCAGCGGGATTCCCGACGAGCTTGGCTGCGGATTGCTGTTTGTCGTGGACAGCGAACTGGTCAGGCTGCTCACGTTGCTGGACAAGCCGCTGACATTGCTGCTGCTGAGGGTCGACGTGCCGTCGAGACCCGAACTCATGAGGCCGCTGGAACCGTTCGAAAGAATCTGCATGGTTGACTCGCTTTCTTGATTCGGGAGAGTGGGCGCCGCAGTTCACTGCAGGCGCTGTCACGTCTTACGCGAAATTTTCGTTCCCTGGGCTTGGGGGCGTCGCAACGCCCGATGTGCCGGGGCAGACGAGATAAGGCTGTTAACGGATGTTCTGGATGACCGACATGATCATCTGATGGCCCTTGGCTTCGGTGGAGGAAGCGAAGGCGATCGCTTGCTGCTCGCGATCCATCTTCAGCTGGGCCTGGTAATACTGAAGCCCTTGCTGCATGTTGGCGTCCCAGTTCTGTGTGACGCCTTCCGTGGTGGGTATCGACCCAGTTGTCGTGGTGCCAGTAGTAGTTGCCATGCCTTATCTCCTGTTGCTTCGTGCGCCCGCTTCATAGGCATCGGGGTCTTGGCGCAGCATTTGTCCCGACGCGGTTCTGAACTCAGCACGCCGCGTTGGCTGGCGCTTGTCTGGGTACCCCCATCGCCTGCGTGCTGATGGGACGTAGCGTCGGGCACACGCTTTTCTGGTCCACATTGGGAGATACCCTGGCGGGGCCAGGCAAGGGACCAAGGAACGATTCACACGGACGTCATGGGCGCTTGGGAACGCGATGCCGGTGGCCCGGCCGCACATGAGCTGTGCGCCCGCCAAGGGTTTCGGCCACCCAGTCGGCGATGTAGTGGCCGGCATTGAAGTTGTAGCCTGCGTCCGAACACTCGTCGCTGCCATCGCGCTCAGCGAAAACCCTCATTTGCGGTTTGGGACTGTTGGTGAGCTTGTCGCAGGTAATGTGCGACACGACGGATTCGAACTCGGCATCGCCCTCGCGTTGAGTCAGGAGGAACGGCACCCGGATGCGGGGGAGCACCCTGCCGAGCGAGACCTTGCCGGCCATGTCGAGCAGAGCGTCGATGTCCTGCGCACCCCAGGCCCAGCACACGTGCTCCCAGTAGTGCGGCAAGGGAAGGCTTGTGGCAACCGGGCGGCCGTCCAGTGGCCGCCAGTCGTGGTGCGTGCCCCACACGACACCGCAGGCAAAGCGACGCTCGAAGGCCACCACCCGCGGGCAGTGATAGCTGCCGAGCGACGCGCCTTCGACACCGATGCGTCGCGGGTCGACGTCGTCGCGCGTTTCGAGCCAGTCGACCACGCGGCTGGCCCAGTGCTCGCTGTCGGGTCGCGCGGTCATGCCGTGCAGGCGAAGGGCCTCTCCTGTGCCGGGCTGGTCGACGATCAGCGAGGAGACGCCGCGTTTGGCCAGCCAGGCGGGCAGCCCCACGCGGTACTTGATCTCCTTGGTGGAATCGATACCGTTCAGTTGCACCAGCACCGGCGTCGGGCCCTGCACGCCTTCGGCGCGAACGAACAGCGCGGCCAATGGCTGCCCGTCGTAGGGAATCTCGACCCGCCGGCAGCTCTCTCCGGACAGCGCCGCGCCCAACGCAAAGAGATCGAGAAAACGCCGATAAAGCGCCGCGCGCCCCGGCGCCCCAGGCGCCTGCAGGCGCTCGCTGGCGCCGTAGTAGATGGCCGCCCGGTTGTACTTGGCGCCGGCGGAAAGCAGCCGGCCATGCACTTCATCTTCCTGGGCGAGAGAGCACAGGCGCTCGCCCACCTGGCACCACGCGTCGGAGAGAACCTCCGTGTTTTGCGACTCCGTGGCTCTGGCTTGCGCCCGAAGCCGCGCGCACATTGCACCGATCTCTTCCGAAGGAGGGCCCATTTCGATGGGCAGGTTCACAGAGTTCGTCCACACCGCTTTGTTTGGGAAATGCTTGACCATGTGTCTATTGATGAACCACAGCTTGACCGGGCGCGCGCCGACTGCGCCAGCTGCAAGACGCCCACCCCTCGGGCAACTCGATGCCGGGACACGGACCCGTGGCGCTTCAACGCGCACACCACCACTCCGAAACCGTCACCCCGTTTTCGTAGAACAGTAGCGCCGCCCAAGCTATTCCCTTGGAGCAAGTGTCGAAAAGCGTTCCAAATTCACCTTTCTCGCACATAGGCCCGTTTGCTTGAGGTTCGTTCGTCGCTCTCGCAAGCATCGCTCTCCACGATGCCGCAATGCACGTGGTTCGAAGGCGCGTGGCCTGCGGCAGTCGGGTTCGCGCCTGCACTCAGCGTGCTGGCCCGGTCTAAGGAGCCGCACGACCGGAAAACCCAGGGGCGTCCCGGCACAGGTCCACGCGCGGCTTCGACACTCAGCCCGAACGGAGGTGGGTAAACTACCCCGCCGCCTCCGCACCAGCGCACCACTCGCGTGGCCGGGTCGCCAGCAGGGGGCGTCTTCAACGATCAGTGCGCGAATGACTAGACCGTGCCACCGCGGCGAGCAGGCGCCTGTGCCGTCTTCAGGCGGTAGGCCAGCTGCGCGCGCGTGATGCCCAAAAGCCGCGCTGCCGCGGAGAGGTTGCCGTCGGCGCGTGCGACCGCTTCGTCCATGAGCCGGCGTTCGATGGCCTCCAGCGAGACACCATCCTGCCCTGGCTCGGCGAGCCGCTGCAGCAGGCTTGGCGGCGGAGCAGGAACCGCCGCGTCTTCACGAGCGATGCCGCTGGCGAGCGAGCCTGCTTCGTCGAGCGAATAGAGGCCCTCTCGCAGCTGCTCCCGGCGCAGCAGGTGCGGCAGGTCGATCACGCCCTTGTCGTCGGCGCTGATGACGCCGCGCTCCACCATGTTCTGCAGCTCGCGGATGTTGCCCGGGAACTCGTAGTTGAGCAGTGCCTTCACGGCGCGCGGCGTGTAGCCCAGCACCTCGCGCCCATGCAGCCGGCTGTAGCGGTGCAGGAAGTAGTTCAGCAGGAGCGGAATGTCATCGCGCCGCTCACGCAAAGGCGGCAGGTGGATGGGGAACACGGCGAGGCGGAAGTACAGGTCCTCGCGGAAGCGGCCTGCTTTCACCTCGGCCTGCAGATCGACGTTGGTGGCGGCGATCACGCGCACGTCCACCCGGATGGGGCGGGTGCCGCCCACGCGTTCGATCTCGCCCTCTTGCAGCACGCGCAGCAGCTTGCCCTGCCCCACCAGGCTCAGCGTGCCGATCTCGTCGAGGAACAGCGTGCCGCCATCGGCACGCTCGAAGCGCCCTTCGCGCGAGGCCACCGCGCCCGTGTAGGCGCCGCGCTCCACGCCGAAAATCTCTGACTCGATCAGCGTGTCGGGAATCGCCGCGCAATTGAGCGCGACAAAGGGGCGGTCCTTGCGCGGGCTGATGCGATGGAGCATCGAGGCGAATAGCTCCTTGCCCACGCCCGACTCCCCGGTGAACAGCACCGTGGCCCGCGTGGGCGCCACGCGCGACAGCATGTGGCAGGCCGACTTGAAGCTCGACGACACGCCGACCATCTGGTGCTCTCCATCGGACTCCACCAGCCCCTTGGCACCGAGCACGGCGCGCTGCGGCGGCGGCGCGTCGGGGCCGAAGGCCCAGGTGCTGAGGAAGCGCTCGGCGTTCAGGTAGCGCAAATCTTCGCTCACGTCGCCCCAGGCATCTGCCGTCTTGCCAATCACGCGGCACACCGGGCTGCCTGTGGAGCGGCACTCGACTTCGCGGAACACCACCAGCCGGCCCATCATGCCGGTCACGTAGCCCATGGCGTAGCCCAGCTGCTGCCAGCACGCCGGCTCGGTGCCCAGGCCATAGGCATCGATGTGCTCGTCGTCTTCGCTGGAGTGGTGCCAGATGAACTCGCCGCGGTAGGTGCCGCGTTCGACGTCGATCTCGAACTCGACCGGCTCCACTTTCACCACGCCCTCGAGCGCATGCAGCCGCGTGCCGGCCATGAAGGTGGAAACCACGTCTCCGTCGGGCCAGCGCGCGCGCACCAGCCGGGCATCGCGCGAGCCCGACTCGTACCCCACCCGGGTGAGCAATCCACGCGCGCGCTCCAGCCCCACGCTGTCGATCAGCTCGCGGCGCAGGGTGCCCATTGACGCGGTGTGCATGAGCACCATGCGCTGGTCGTTGAGCCAGATGCGGCCGTCGCCGGGCGAGAAGAAGAGGCACTCGGTGATGTCGGCCAGGCGCGGCTGCTCGGCGGCGTCGACAGGTGCCACCTCGCCGCGGCGCATTGCGGCGCCGGTCTGGCGCGACACCTCGGCCAGCGAGATACGGGAAGCGGAAAGATCCATGGCGCCGGAGATGTCAAGGTGATGAAAACGGGGCGAAGCAGTGTTGCCGATCGTTGATCAATTCATCAAGCCGTTCGGCGGGTAAATACCAGGCCGCCGGGGACTGCTGCACGCTTGTGCCCCATCAGGGAAAGTCCCAGGCCCTCCTCTGGTGCAAAAGCCCGGAAGCGGTGCGTGCGCACCCGGCTGTCCACCGCGCTGGCTCGGCATTCGCGTCAGGCAGGGGGACTCAACCATTTCGCCAAGGAGATTCGATGGGCGCCCCCGACAACTCCCGACTGCTCGACCCTTCGGTCTGGAACGGCCGCGTCCATGACGGCGGCCAGTGGCTCACACCGCGCGGCGGCCGACGCGATGTTGCTGAGCCCGCCACCGGGGCCACGCTGTGGACCACGGGCATCGCCGACGCCACCGACATGACCGAGGCCATCGGTCGCGCGCATGTAGCGCAGTCCGCATGGGCAGCAACGGCGCCGCGCGAGCGAGCCGCGGTGTTCCACCGTGCCGCCAGCGTTCTGCAACAGCACATCGATGAACTGGCGCTGGCCATCGCACGCGAGACCGGCGGCATCATTCCCAAGGGCCAGCATGAGGTGCGCGAGGCGATCCTGCTGTGCCAACTCGCCGCTTCGCTGCCGATGCAAGCGCAGGGTCAGGTGCTGCCCAGCGTGCCCGGCCGCCTGTCGATCGCGCGGCGCATGCCGCATGGCGTGGTGGGAGTGATCTCCCCCTTCAACTTTCCGCTCATCCTGGGCCTGCGCTCGGTGGCGCCCGCGCTGGCGCTGGGCAATGCGGTGGTGCTCAAGCCCGATCCGCGCACGCCGGTATCGGGCGGCTTCCTGATGGCGCGCGTGTTCGAAGCCGCCGGCCTGCCTGCGGGCCTGCTGCAGGTGTTGCCTGGCGATGCCGCGGCCGGCGAAGCGCTTGTCGCGGACGTGCGCGTGCCGATGATCGCGTTCACGGGTTCGCCGACCGTCGGCCGGCGCATCGGTGAACTGGCCGGCAAGCACCTGAAGAAGGTGTCGCTGGAACTGGGTGGTGCCAACTCGCTGGTCATCCTGGATGACGCAGATCTCGACCTGGCTGCCAGCAGCGCCGCCTTCGGCGCGTGGTTCCATCAGGGACAAATCTGCATGGCGTCCAACCGCATCCTCGTGCACGAAGCGGTGTACGACGCGATCCGCGAGCGCATGGTCGGCAAGGCCACGCACCTGCCCGTGGGCGATGGCGCCAGTGGCCAGGTGGCCTTGGGGCCGCTGATCGACGCAAAGCAGCTCCAGCGCTTCGACGCCATCGTGAAGGACAGCGTGAAGGCCGGAGCCAAGCTCGAGGCCGGCGGCACCCACGAGGGCCTCTTCTACAAGCCCACCGTGCTGTCCGACGTAAAGCCGGGCATGCGCTGCTTCGACGAGGAGTGCTTCGGCCCGGTGGCCAACCTGATCCGCTTTCGCACCGACGACGAGGCAGTGCAGCTTGCCAACAACAGCCAGGGCGGGCTCGCAGCAGCGGTGATCGGCCGCTCGGTCAGCCGCGCGATGGCGCTGGGCCAGCGCCTGCGCGCGGGCATGGTCCACATCAACGACCAGACGGTGAACGACGAGTGCATCAACCCGTTCGGCGGCCCCGGCATCGGAGGCAACGGCGGCAGTGTGGGCGGCCCGGCCGACATCGAGGAGTACACGCAGTGGCAGTGGATCACCGTCAAGGACACGCCGCCGCAGTTTCCGTTTTAGGGACCACCCCCGTAGCGCCTTCGGCGCTCCCCCTCAAGGGGGCGCCACCGGCGGACCGGCGGAGCCGGATCCGCGGTGGCCGCTTGATGCGGAATGAACCCGATGGACCGCCCCCAGCGCCCCCCGCGCCCCTTGCCCAACCGCTTGCCACGCCCGCCGCAGGAGGGGGCGCAGCTTGAGCAGGTGTGGCAACCGCCGCCCAGGTGGCGGGCGCTCAGCGGCGTCAACAACACCTACATCGGCAAGCTCTACATCGGCACGGCCTTCGCGTTCCTCATGGCTGCCGGCGCGCTGGCGCTGGTGATGCGCGCGCAGCTCGCCGTGCCCGATGCCGGACTCGTCGCGCCCGGCACCTACAACCAGCTCTTCACGATGCACGGCACCGTGATGATGTTTCTCTTCGCCGTGCCGATCGTGGAGGCGGTGGCGGTGTACCTGCTGCCCAACATGCTGGGCGCGCGCGACCTGCCCTTCCCTCGCCTGTCGGCCTATGCCTACTGGGCCTATGCCTTCGGCGGCGCGGCGTTCTTCGTCACCCTGTTCTTCGGGCTCGCGCCCGACAGCGGCTGGTTCATGTACCCCCCGCTCAGCAGCCGCGCGCAGTCACCCGGGCTCAATGCCGACTTCTGGCTGCTGGGCATCGGCTTCATCGAAATCTCGGCCATCGCCGGGGCGGTGGAACTGATCATCGGTTTGCTCATGACGCGAGCGCCCGGCATGACCCTCTCTCGCATGCCCATCTATGCCTGGGCCATGCTGATCGTGGGCCTCATGATCGTGTTCGCCTTTCCAGCCATCATCGCGGGCACGGCCTTGCTGGAGATGGAGCGCGCCTTCGACTGGCCGATCTTCGACGCCACGCGCGGGGGCGACCCGCTGCTGTGGCAGCACCTGTTCTGGTTCTTCGGCCACCCCGAGGTCTACATCATCTT